>JBJOKR010000125.1:0-14779 GCA_046045995.1 Pseudomonadota bacterium
GAACCCAGAACCCTGAACCCCCAGCCCACAATCCAATCCAGCACCGCGCCGACCGCGCCACCGAACCGCGCATCCGCCCCCAGGCAATCCCCATTCAGATCAACGCTGGTGAATAGGACGGGCTAATCCGACCTACGGGATGGACGGGCTCCGCCCCCCCGCCCTTACAGGCTGAAGCGTTCGCCCAGGTAGACGCGGCGGACATCCTTGTGGGCGACGATTTCGGAGGGGGCGCCCTCCATCAGGACCTTGCCGTCGTGCAGGATGTAGGCGCGGTCCACGATGTCCAGGGTTTCGCGGACATTGTGATCGGTGATCAGCACGCCGATGCCCCGTTCGCGCAGATGGCTGACCAGTTCCCGGATTTCATTCACCGCGATCGGGTCGACACCGGCGAAGGGTTCGTCCAGCAGGATGAAATTCGGCTGGCTGGCCAGGGCGCGGGCGATTTCCACCCGGCGGCGCTCACCGCCCGACAGGGCGATGGCCGGGGTGCGGCGCAGGTGGCTGATGGAGAATTCGGCCAGCAGCTCATCCAGCATATGTTCCCGCTGGTCGCGGTCGGGTTCCACCACCTCCAGCACGGCGCGGATATTGTTCTCCACCGACAGGCCGCGGAAAATGCTGGCCTCCTGCGGCAGGTAGCCTATGCCCAGGCGGGCGCGGCGGTACATGGGAAGGTCGGTCACCGCCGTCCCGTCCAGGGCGATGGTGCCGTAATCGGGCAGGATCAGGCCGGTGATGATGTAGAAGCAGGTGGTCTTGCCCGCCCCGTTGGGGCCGAGAAGGCCCACCGCCTCCCCCCGCTTGACCGACAGGCTGACATCGCGCAGCACCGGCCGTCCCTTGTAGGACTTGCCCAGGTTGCTGGCGACAAGGCCCGGATTGTCCGCCACCAGCCGGGGGCCATCGGGGGAACCGGCCGGTGTCTTGGCCGTACTCTGGGCCGTATCCTTGGCCGGGGGCTTGGCGGGGGTCATGGTGTCTCCGTCCGGGCAGGGGGGGCGGGGATGTCCGACGCCGGGGCGCCAGGGGCGGGAGGGGGCGTTTCAGGAGAGGTAGCGGGGGCGGATGTGGCGGCAACCGGCGGAGGGGCGCCGTTGCCGGGATCGGGAATGAACAGCCCGCGCACCCGGGCCTGCTCGCCCGCCGCCGCCGGCCCGGCCAGCACCCGGCTGGTGCCCGCTTCCAGATCCACTTCCGCCGCGGCGCCGGTCAGCAGGTTGGCCCCGCGGGAGACGCTGACCTCCCCCGCCAGGGTGGCGCGGCGGCTTTTCAGGTCATAGGTGCCGCGCTGGCCGCGGGCGACCTCCGTCGGCGTGGTGATCACCACCCCGCCTTCCGCATCGATGCGGGACAGTTCCAGGTTGCCCGCCGCATTGGCTTCCATCAGCCCGACCAGACGGTCGGCGCGGACCTTGTTGTCCCCGCGCATGGCCACGGCATCGCCGCGGGCCACCGCCAGGTTCTGGTCGCGCCAGAATTCCAGGCTCTGCGCCGCGGTCACGCTGTCCTCCGCCGTGACCAGGCGCAGGTCGCCGCCGGTCAGCACCGCCACCCGCTGGTCCACGTCATAGACGGCGCGGTCGCCATAGGCGGTCTGCTCCGCCGTCCCCACCTGCACCCCGCCTTCGGCGCTCAGGCGGTAGATCTCATTGGTGCCGTCGGGCTTGCGGCGGAAATAGGCGGCCATGACATCGGCCCGCACGGTCAGGTCCCCCTGGGTGGCGACGACACCGCCCCGGGCCACGGCCACCCGCTCCGACTGGTGGAACTCGAACCCGGACTCGGAGATGACGTCGATCGGCCCGCCGCCCGCTCCGCCCCCGCCGACGCTGAGCGTCGCCGGTTGGGCATGCAGCGGCCCCGCACCCGCCAGCGCCAGGGCGATCAGGGCCGCGGCCCCGGTGATTTTCCGCTTCATCCTCATCCCGGCCCCTGCTCCACCCCATCCTCAAGCCGCAGGCGCGACCGCCCGGTGAACAGGATGGTGTCGCCGTCATCGACGATGCGGAATCCCCCGGCCTCGATCGTGCCGATGGGGCCCTGGCCGCGCACGGCCGCCGCCCCCCAGGCCTCGCCCGTGCGGGTGTCCAGCTCCGCCGCATCCGTCACGAATTCATAGCCACCGTCATGGTACAGGGTCACTTGCCCCGCCAGCGTCAACCGGCCACTGTCCTGATCGTAGCGCCCCTGGGCGGCGGAAACGGTGATCCAGTCCCCGCCGGGCAGGGTGATTTCCGCCTGGGGGCCGACCAGGTCCACGGCCGAACCGCCACCGCCCTGCGCCACCCGGGCGGCCCGCACCTCGAAAGGGCGGGATTTGCGGTCGGTGCCGACGAAACGGGCATCCACCATTTCCAGGCTGCCCACCTCCGGCCCGGCGCGGCCCACCTCCCCCTCCCCCGTGAACAGGGGCCAGACGGCGATCGCGGCCAGGATGGCGGCGGCCGCCACCGGCAGGGCCACCTTGGCGGTATTGACGATGCGGGTATGGGTTTCGGCCCGGCTGCGGGGATCGACGGGGTCGCCGCGCCGCCGGGGGGCCGGGGAATCGGCTATCGCATCACGCAGCACCGGGGCATCGGCCCCGGCAGGCTGTGCCGCCCGCCGGTCCGTCCTGTCCCCATCGCCGGCGGAGGATGCCGTCATCGTCGCCCCGTTCCTTGATGCCCGGGATGGCCGGAAAGCCCGGCAATCCCCCATGCCCCGTCATCCGCCACGCCCGATCCCGCCTTCGGGGCGGGCGCAGCGAAGTGCAGGGGCCATCCCGCCACTGTACCCGACCGGCGATTCGGCGGTCAAACAGGCCGGTGGCGATCCGGCCACCCGTCACCAGGGTTTAACAGAGGCGGTGACGGAGGGTCCGAAGACGGCAGCGGCCAAGGATGGCGATAGCACCCCCACCCGCCCCGGTCTGTGACCGGTCCCACACCGGTCTTTGCTGGATCGGATGGCATCAAGGTAGGCCCGATACCCATCCCAGGTACCGCTCCCCCCCCTCACCCCAACGCTCTCCCCGCTGGGGAGAGGGGGCGCCATCCGCTTCCCGTTCCGGGGGCAATCACCGGCGATGGGTCCGGTCGGCCTTGTCAGTGCGCGAAGATGTCGGGTTCGGACCAGCCGCCCAGGTCCAGCAGGGCGCGGGCGGGCAGGAAGTCGAAGCAGGCCTTGGCCAGATCCGTGCGGCCTTCCCGGTCCAGCATGATGTCCAGCCGGGCCTTCATCTCATGCAGGTGCAGCACGTCGGAGGCGGCGTATTTCATCTGCTCCGCCGTCAGCTCCGCCGCGCCCCAGTCGCTGGACTGCTGCTGCTTGGACAGCTCGATCCCGGTCAGGTCCTTGCACAGGTCCTTCAGGCCGTGCTTGTCCGTGAAGGTGCGGGTCAGCTTGCTGGCGATCTTGGTGCAGTAGACCGGCGCGCACATCACGCCCAGGTACCGGTACAGCACCGCCACATCGAACCGGGCGAAGTGGAACAGCTTCAGCACCGCCGGATCGGCAAGCAGCCGCTTCAAATTCGGCGCGTCATAGGCGCCCTGGCGGAACTGCACCAGATGGCAGCGCCCGTCACCGGCCGAAAGCTGGATCAGGCAAAGGCGGTCGCGGTGGGGGTTCAGCCCCATCGTCTCGGTATCGATGGCGACCACGGCGCCGAGGTCGAGACCGTCCGGCAGATCGCCGTCATACAGATCGATGGGCATGGCGGAACTCTCCTTCGAGCGGGGCCGGGATGCCGGGCCAAGATACAGGGCCGGGATGCCGCGACAGGAACACAGACCCCGGAAATGCTCAAGGCCGCCGGGGTGCCGGCGGCCTTGGAGCAGTACTGACCGAGAGATGGTGCCCAGGAGAAGACTCGAACTTCCACGCCTTGCGGCACAGGTACCTGAAACCTGCGCGTCTACCAATTCCGCCACCTGGGCTCTCGGTGGAGCGGGTGTTTAAGGGGCGCCGGACCCGTCGTCAACGCTTTTTTTCACGCAGATGAAAAATTCCCGCCCGCCGGTCCCGCCCGCGCGTGCTGCCCGCCCCCTCACTCCACCAGCCAACGCGTCATGTGGGGAAAGGGCGGCAGGCCGTTGTCGAACAGCAGGCGGTGGACCCCGGCATTGCCGGTCATGCCCAGCCGGGCCAGCCCGTCGATGCCAAAGCTGTTGCCGGTTTCCAGCACATGCAGCAGATGGGCCGGATCGCCGTTCAGATTGTAGCTTCCGGGGAAGAACACGCATTCCACCGGCAGCCCCGCCTTCCGCAGGGCGGCATAGGACCAGGCGATGGCCATGGGTTCGCCCAGGCGGCCGATGAACTCCAGCACCGGGCCTTCGAACCCGATCTCCGCCGCGGCCGCATCCAGGCTGCGCTGGAGATCGTTGCCCAGGCGGCGGCGCAGGGCGGCGGGAACGACCGCCATGTGCCCCGCCTCATGCAGCAGATCGCCCGCCGCCACAAGGTGCGACGGATCGACACGCAATCCCCCGTCCCACACGCTCACCCCGGGCAGAAAGCCCTCCCGGCCGAAGGGGCCGAGCGTGGTCGGGATGCCGACCCGGTTCAGGAATTCCACGATGATGGGAAGGACATCGGCACCGTACACGCTGCATCTCCGGATCGTGTCACTGCGCCAACACTGCCGTGGTCATAGGCCCGGCGGCAAGGCCCGACGGAAAGATCGGTCGGGAAGATCCGCCGTGGCGGCAAAGCCCCACGCCCCGCGATGGCATCTGGAATCGGGGCGTGGCCTTGGCTATAAGCGAAGCGGCGACCGTGCCCGGGTGGGGCGGCGGCACCCGGTCTTTATCCGGGCCCGCGGCCCGTGCGGCACCGTCGCGTGCAGATTCCAGGGCGGAGAGGGATGATGGTCTATCGGTATCGGGTGGCGACGGTCTTCGGCGGGTCGGGCTTCATCGGCCGCCATCTGATCCGGCGGCTGGCCAAGACGGGCTGCATCATCCGCGTCGCCTCCCGGCGCCCGGCCTCGTGCAATTTCCTGCGCCCCATGGGCAGTGTGGGGCAGATCGTCCCCTTCGCCACCGACATCCATGACGAGGCGAGCGTGGCGGCCGCCGTGCAGGGGGCGGATCTGGTCGTCAACCTGATCGGCATCCTGGCCCCCCGTGGGCGCCGCGACAGCTTCGAGGCCGTGCAGGGGGAGGCGGCGGGCCGCATCGCCCGCGCCGCCAAGGCCGCCGGGGCCGCGCGGTTCGTCCAGCTTTCCGCCATCGGCGCGGATGCGGGCTCGGCTTCCGCCTATGCGCGCAGCAAGGCGGCGGGGGAGAAGGCGGTGCTGGCCGCTTTCCCGGAGGCGACGATCATCCGCCCCTCCATCGTCTTCGGGCCGGAGGACGGGTTCTTCAACCGCTTCGCCGCGATGAGCCAGATCAGCCCCTTCCTGCCCCTGATCGGCGGTGGCAAGACCCGGTTCCAGCCGATCTATGTGGGCGATGTGGCCGATGCGGTGATGGCCGCCCTGGCGACGGAGGCCGGCAAGGGCAAGACCTATGAACTGGGGGGCCCGCAGGTCTATACCTTCAGGGAACTGATGGAACTGACCCTGCGGGAAGTGGGGCGGCCGAAGAAGCGGTTGCTGACCCTGGGCTGGGGCCTTGCCAACCTTCAGGCATCGGTTCTGGAAAAGCTGCCGGGCGCGCTGCTGACCCGGGACCAGGTGACCTTGCTGAAGACCGACAATGTGGTGGGCGGCGGCCTGCCCGGGTTGGCCGATCTGGGCATCACGGCCACGACGGTGGAAATGATCGTGCCCACCTATCTGGACACCTACCGCGTCGGCGGCCGCTTCACCACCATCCCGCCCAAAGGGCAGCAGGCCTGAGCCAATCTGCCGGGGTTGAGGACGTCGTCCCCGGCAGTTGCACCCCCTCAGGCTATGCCTGCGTAGAACAGGTGGCGGCCGATGGTGGCCACGGGGCGTTGGCCGATGCTCCAGCCCGGCATGACCCCGCGGGTGTGGTAATGGGTGGCGCCCAGGACCGGATCGGGCAGCAGGCCCGACGCCGCCCGCCGGGCGATGCGCAGCGCGGTGGCGAAGGCCGGGTCGGCGGGGGTGACGGCCAGCAGTTTCGCCCGGTTGGGATCGCCGGGGTTCCAGCAACTGAACTGCCGCCGGGCCAGGCACACGGCGCCCAGGTCCAGGCCCCAGCGGGGCCGCCCGGCCTTCAGCCGGTTCACCACCACGGCGGCCACCGCCTCCATCCCCGCCGCCCCTTCGCCCCGGGCCTCCCCCCACAGGGTGCGGGCCAGGATCTCCACCGGGTCCTCCGGCAGAGGGGTCGGGGAGGGCGGGGCAAGTGTCGAGCCCGGGGGCGGGTCCGGGATCAGGGTGGGGCGGCTCATCGCTCCCCTCCCTCGGTCCGGGACAGGTCCAGTTTCGCCTCGATCCGCAACAGATGGGCGGTCAGGCGCTGCTCCACCTCCTTCAAGGCGGTGATGCTGGCATAGGTCTTCGCCACCTCCAGCTTGTAGGCGGCCAGCGACTCGCGCATCTGCACGGCTGTCGCCTCCGTCGTCCCGCGCAGACGCTCCAGCGCCTGGTCGGTGTCGGTGCGCAGGTGATGGATCATCCAGAAGAGCCCGGCCAGGGCCGGCAGCTCCACGGCCGTGATCCAGAAGATCAGGTCGATCGGGGGGGATTGGGGCATCGGGGATGTCCTCATGCCTTGGAAAAAGGGGGGCCGCGGGCGCGGTCAGCGCCGGGCCTCTGTCGTCACGCCGTGGCGCACGGTCATCAGCATGAGGGCGGGCACCGCCGTCTGGATCAGGTCGGGCAGGGGCAGATCGCCCGTGGCCCAGGCGCCCAGCGCCCCCAGGATCGTCAACGTGCCGGTGACATAGGTCTTCTTCCCGGCCAGCATGCCGCCGGTCGTGGTCTTTCTCATGGAACTCTCCTGTCTGTCAGAGGGTGAAATCGTGGTCGGCCTGATGGCTTGCGGCCGTCGGCGGTGATCCCGCCCCGACCCGGGGGGGCAGGCGCAGGGGTTCGGCCAGAAGGGCGCAGGCCAGGGCGTCCAGACCGTCATCGTGTCCGGCATCGGGCCGGGCGGGATCCCAGTCCCGCATCTCCCCCGGCAGGCGGGTGGCGAAGACGCTGTCATGGGCGTGCAGGAACCCGGCCGCCAGCCGGGGCTCGATCCCCTGGCGGATGCGGGTCCCCTTGGGCAGGCGGCTGCGCTCCTCGATCAGGGCGGGGCGGGGCCGCACCCGGGCGATGGCCTGGCGCAGCAGCCGGGGCAGGAACCCGCCCACCCCGTTGGTCTCCACATGCAGCGCCGCCACCGGCAGCAGGGTCAGCAGGTCGGCCACGGCCGCACACTGGGCCTGGGCATCCGCCTCCCCCGCCCCGATGGGCAGCCAGACCAGGCGGTGCAGATAGGCATGGCCGTCGGCGGTGAAGTACACCAGGGCGACGACACTGCCGTCGCCCCCGTCCTTCGCCAAGGCCGGGTCCCACCAGGCGCGGGCGCCGACGATGGCGCGGCCGTCGATCCGACCGACGGGACGCAAGCCCGTCTCCCACAGATCCGGCTCCCCGCGGTAGCGGACCAGCCGGTCGGGGTTCAGCAGGCCGGGGCCGGGCGGCACCGGCTTCAGCATCATCTGGCTGTCGAAGCGGGACGGGCCGGCGGTGATGCGGATGCGCTCCACCTCCTCCAGCGGGAAACGGTCGGGCCAGCGGCTGTCCCCGCCGGGGGTCAGCACCGGCAGTTCAAGCCGGGCATAGCCGGCCAGGAACGGCGCCTCCGCCTCCGGTTCCGCTTGCGTTTCCGCCTGCGGCTGCTCGGCGGCGTAGATCGTCTCCACCGCGTGGGGGGTGCCGATATAAATGACGGTGCCGCCGGGGGACAGGACATGGGCGATCTCCCCCAGCCGGTCGCGCAGATCGGTGCGCAGGGCGGCCGTGGCGCAGGTATTCGGCACCTCCACATCGTCGCAGACGACCAGATCGGCATGGCTGCCGGTGAAATTGGCGCCGATCCCGCGGGCCAGGATGGACGGATCGCGCGAGGCCCGCCGCCGCACCACGGTCAGGACACCGGCCGACCATTGCTCCGCCTTCGCGGGTTTCAGGCCGGTGGCCCAGGGGTGGCGTTCCAGCACGTCGCGCACGGCGCGCACCATCTTCTCCGCCAGGCTTTCCTCTGCCGCCAGGACCAGGATGCGCCGGTCCGGGTCGCGGTACAGCACCCAGGCGCAGAACAGCCCGACGACGGTGGATTTGCCGCTGCCGCGGAAGGCCAGCAGCAGCAGTCGGCGATCCCCGCCCTGCCAGCGCGCCTCCAGCCAATCGGCGATGGCGATATGCAGGGCGGGGGTGGACTGGCCCTGGGTCAGCCGGTTCCAGGCATGCAGGAAGGCGGCGAAGCCCAGAGGCCGGGCGGTGACAGGCACCGGAAACGGCTGCGGCGGGGTGTCGTCGTCCCGGTTTGTCATGGCTCACCACTGGACCGATCAATGCAGGACCGGTCGGTGCCGGGATTATCGGGGGCTGGAAGGTCCGCCTGGCGGCGCAGCGCGGCCAGATCGGCCTCAAGGGCGGCGGCCATGTCGTTCATGGGCCGGCCCTGGCGGTCGGTGATGCTGCTGTCCGTGGCCTCCGCAGCCCATCGGGTCAGCTTGGCCAGGGCCTCCAGATGAGCCAGGGCCTGGCGGGCCGCGGCCTCATGATCGGCGAAGGCCTTCGGGGCGATCTGCCCTTCCCCCTCCCCCTCGCCGCCGGGGGAGGAGAGGGCGAAACGGCGATAGACCGCGATCTGCTGCCGGAACTGATCCGGCGCCATGTCCGCGATCTGGCGGCAGACACTGTCAAGCGCCCGGTCGGGCATGGTGTCATCCTTCCTCGGTTGCGGTCCTTGACTGGTATGGGCGCAGGGCACCGAAAAACCCCTCTCCCCCTGAGGGAGAGGGCGGGGCCCGCCCGGAGCGAAGCGCAGGGTGGGAGGGTGAGGGGCCCAGCAGCACCGGCCCTGGAAGATTCCGCGTGTTCAAAGACATACCCCTCACCCTCCCATGCTGCGCATGGGCCCCTCCCTCTCCCTCAAGGGGAGAAGGGGTGTTGCGGTGATGCACCCATTTGGGGTGAAGACCGGCGGGGCCGTCACGCCCGGGCCAGGATGTGCCAGGCGGCGCCGTTGGACAGCGCGGTGATGGCGGCGTATTGGGTGGACAGGGTCTGCACCGCGTTGTCCGGCCCGTTCCCGCCCGCCACGGTGACGGTGACAGGGTTGGCGGACGGATCGGTCTTCTTCACCGTCACCACCGCGCCGGCGCAGGTGCCGGGGGCGGGCAGGCGGGCTTCCACGGCACCGGCGAAGGCGCTGGCCAGGACCACATCGGCCCGCAGGTCGATGGTCAGCAGGCCCGCCGCCTCATGGAACTGCACCGTGCGGGGCAGGGCGCGGGCGGCGGTGACCCACCAGGCACCGCCGTTGCTGGTGGCGGTGACGAAATCATACTGCCGGCCCAGGCGCCAGACGCGCCCGTCCGGGCCCGGCCCGCCCTGTTCCTCCACCAGCACGGCGGCATCGCCGGGGTCCGATTTCTTGATGGTGACGGTCCGCCCCGCCCCGGCCGCGGCGGGGGGCAGGCGCACCACCTTCTCCCCCCCCGCCGCACTGACCAGGTAGAGCGGCTTCAGCAGGTCGGGGGTGAAGACGCCCGCCCCTTCCGCGAATTCCGTGTTGGCGGGCTGGACATTGCCGCCGGTGATCCACCAGCCCGCCCCGTTGCTGACCATGGTGACCCGGTCGAAGCGGCTGGCCAGGGTGACGGTCTGCTGGTCCGGACCGTTGCCGCCCGCTTCCGTCACCCGCACCGGATGGGCGCCGGCATCGATCTTCTTCACGGTCACGGTGCGGCCATTGCGGGTCGCCGCAGCGGGCAGGCGGAATTCCACCGCCCCGCCGAAGGCCGACACGAAGTAGGTGGTGCAGCGCGTGATGTCCGGCTGGACCAGCCCGCCCGCCGCCGGTTCCACATACTCCGTGTCCAGGGTCAGCCCCTCCACCGCCAGATCGGTGATCCGGGTGGATTTCAGGTCGTTGGCCAGCGGGAAGCCGGAATTGACCGCCGTATAGGCCCGCGCCCCCGTCGGGTCCCAGATCGGGGCGCCGCCGGTGGCGCTGAACAGGTTGACGATGCTGGTGGCCTTGCTGCCGTTGTCGATGCGGATGCCGGGCAGGGCGCCCAGGCTTTCGGCATAGAAATTGACGATCAGGGTCTGGTCCGTGGCGGCACCCAGGCGGAAGCACGCCTCCCCCCCCGGATGCAGGTTCGCCTCGCAGTCGACGAAGCTGTTGTTGAACCGGGCGGCAGACAGGAAGAAGCCGCTCCCGGTCAGCGGTGCCGCCAGGGAATAGACCCGGACATCGTGGAACTTGTTGGCATTGGGCGTATCCCCCGCCCCCTCCACCGTCAGCAGCACGCCGTGCAGGTTGGGCCGCGCCACCAGCACCCGGGCGATGCTGTTCCAGTAGCAGGGGCGATCCGGGCTGTCATACCCGTCCAGGACGATGCCGATCAGCGTGTCCCAGATGCTGACATTCTCCACCACGTTCTTCACGCACGGCCCGTCGCGGCCGTACATCTTCACCCCCGACGCCCCGCCGACGATGCGCAGGTCGCGTAAGGCCGCATAGCCGTCCACCATCTCCACCGCGTTGAATCCGCTGGGATATCCATTCCAGTCGGCGGGGTCGAAGGCTTGCGGTCGGGCCTGGATCACGCTTGCCTCCCCCACCCCGTACAGGCTCTGCCCATAGCCCAGCGTGATGGTCTGGCTGGTGCGGTAGGTGCCGGCGGGAAGGAAGACGGCGCGGTGGGCGGCAAGTGCCGCGCGGATGGCGGCGGTGTCATCCACCACCCCATCCCCCACCGCCCCGAAATCCCGCACGCTTGCTACATCGGCCAGCTTGTCATGCAGGGGCCGGGCGACGGCCCCGGTGCCGGGCGGCAGGTAACCGGGCATGGCCCCCGCCTCCGCCGGGGGGACCGGGACGGGATTGCCCGTCCCGTCGAAGCCCAGCAGCTTCCCCGCCCGCAGGGCCCGGTCGGGCAGCAAGGGTGTGGCGGGCAGATCCGTTTCCGGATAGCGCAGCACCCCGGTCAGTGCTGCCGCCAGTTCCTGGTCCACCGCGGTCAGCCGGTCCAGCTGATCGTTCAGGGTGCGGGCGGCGAAGGGGCCGGATTCCAGGAAATCGCTGCGCCGGGCGATGGTGAGCGCCCGGGTCAGCGTCACCACCACCCCGTCGGGCGGGGCGGTGTCGAAGATCACGGTGCCGCCGGCGGGATCGCCCACGCCGGTGACGGTGAAGCCCTGGTCCTGTGGGGCGGCCCCCAGATGGACCCGCAGGTCCCCGGGCTCGAAGACGGGAAAGGGGAAACCGAAGGCAGCCTGCTGCCCGTCGGCCTGAAACTGCACGCGCGGGGTCACCGCCGGCAGCACAGCGTGCTCGGTCATGGATCTCTCTTCTGTCAGTGAATGGTACCGTGCCTCGACACGCCCTTGGACATTGCCGCCGCAGCGCAGCGCCCCCGTCACCCTGCCCGCGGTGAGGCTCGAACGCCCCTCTCCCCTTGAGGGAGAGGGAGGGGCCCAAGCCGACAGGCTTGGGAGGGTGAGGGGTCCGCAAGGGCGATGAAGGGTCAGGGCGCGGATGTCCCGCTCAGCCGAATCCGCGGGCCAGGCGTTCCAGGCGCTGGCGTTCGGCCAGGCGGGTCTGTTCCAGCAGGTTGCGGCGGCGGCCGGCATCGGCTTCCGCCTCCAGGGCGGCCTGGCGCAGGGCGTCGCGGCGGCGGGCGATCTCCACCTCCTCCGCCTCTTCCCGGACCAGGCCCAGCAGGATGGCTTCGCCAGATCCGTCGGTGGCGGAAATACCCTGGCCGCCCAGCTGGGCCCGGGTGCGGGAGACGGCGGCGCGCAGCGCGGCGCGGCGCTTGCGCTCCGCTTCCTGGGCGTCGGCGGCCAGCCGGGCCCGTTCCTGTGTGCGGCCCTGTTCCGCGATCGCGGTCTCCAGTTGCTGCTCCTCCTCCAGGCTGCGGCGCTGTACCGCCTGGGTGTCGGACAGGACAGCCGCCTCCCGCTCCCGTTCCCGCTGTGCGTCCCGGCTGCGGCGGCGGGCGGAGATGCCGGTCAGGCGGTCCACTGTGGACACGGCCCCGACGACGCGGTTCACGGTGCGGAGTGTTGACAGCACCGGCGTGGTCACACCAGCCATCAGTCGTTCACCTTCATCTCAAGGGTTGCGGACAGGCATGTGAAGGGCAGCGGCCGGTCATCGATGATCCGCCACAGGGGCGCCATCGCATCGCGGGACCAGCCCAGGCAGGTCAGCCGCCGGTCGCCGGTGAAGGCCGGGGCCGGTCCTTCGGCCAGCACCGCCCCCGCCGCGCGGCGCAGCGCCACCTCCCGCGGGCCGTGGCCCAGGTCGACGCGCAGGACCGGTGTCCCCTCCAGCCGGAAGGTGACGGCCAGCGGGCGCATGCGCCGCCCCGACCCCTCCGCCGCCAGGGGGTTGACGGGCAGGGGTGCCACCTCATGGGTGAAGCGCAAGCCCGCCTGCACCGTCGCGGCCGGCCGGTCCAGGGTGATGCGCCCGGCGGCCACGGCCCGGTCGGGCAGGACGCGGCCATCGGCCAGCACCCCCACCTCACGCCCCTTCAGATGGTCCAGTCCGGACCAGCGCGGGGTGGGCGGGGTGGTGGTCCCGGCCAGGGCGGCATCCAGGTGGAAGGCATCGTCCCAAGCCTCCACCGCCACCCGTCCGTCCCGGTCCACCAGCCAGTAGATCCGGCCGGCGACCGAGGTGACGGACAGGAACAGCCCCGCCGTTTCCAGCACGGTCCAGGCGGTGACCTGTTCGGTGCGGTACAGGGTAAGGGCCGCCGCCGTTCCATCCGCCCGCACCAGCAGCAGCAGGCGGCGCAGGCGGTCATGCTCCAGATCCACCGGCACCCCGGTCAGGTGCCGGGCCGCCAGGGCCAGGTCGCCCGCCTGATAGGCCCGCTCCGCCTCCGTATAGGCGAATTCGCGGATGCCGCCGTCGGCGGCGGCGAACAGGGTCGCCCCCTCCACCTCCCGCAGGGGGATCTGGCGGTCGGCCACGGCGCCGATGCGGGTCTGCCGGTCCAGGCGGATGGCCCCGGGGGTCAGCGGCTCCCCCGTCACGGCCCATTCCGCCCCGGTGGTGAAGACCTGCAGGTGCCGGCCGGAGACGACGTGGCGGATCGGGTTCACCTCATCCGACAGGATGGCGAACTCGATCGCCGCATCATCCTCTCCCGTGCCCAGGTCGAAATTGAACAGGTCGCCGGAGCGGGAGAACCACAGCCGGTTGGGCAGGTCGCGCGATCCGCCGATGACCAGCCTGTCCTGATGGAAGCAGACGCTGACCGGCCAGCCCCGCCGGGGGCTGAAGGCCGGTTCGGCCCAATCGGCCGTCGCCTCCACCCCCGGCAGGGTCTCCAGCACATCCGCCTCCGCCAGGGTGGGGGAGCGGATCGCGGCGATGCGCAGGGCGCGGCGATACAGCCGGAAGGGCAATCCGTCCAAGGCCGGATCGAAGACCGGGGCGGACGCGGTAAGCCGGATCCGGCCGCTGGTGCCGCTGGGGGTGATGGTCACATCCGCCGGGGCGAAGCGGAACAGGGGCTGGCGGGGCACCCCGCCTTCCATCGTCCAGGCCCAGGCATCCAGGCGGTAGGTGCCCTCCCCCCCCTCCCGCAGAAGCCGACGGGGGGCGACCTCCGGATGGACCAGCAGCAGCACATCGGCCGACTGGGCCCAGGCCAGGTCGGGCAGATGCGCCGCTGTCCAGGGCGTATCCAGCACGGCCACCGCCTCCTCCTCCCGGAACACGGTCAGGCGGCGGTCGGTGAACAGCAGCAGGTCGCTCTGCCGGCTGTTGAAGGTGAAGGCGGCCAGCCGCCCGGGTCCGGGGGCGGCGGCCAAATGGGCCAGGCCCGGTCGCCGGCGCACCCCGCCCGTGGGCTGGATGATGACATTGCGCAGCCGCGCCGCCCCCGTTTCATACGCGGACAGGTCGCCGCGGCCCAGCAGGCCGGGGGCGATCTCCCCCCCGGTGAAGCTGGTCTTGACCGATCGCACCCGGGTCATGACAGCCGCGCCTCGATCAGGGTGAAATCCTCGAATCCGGGCTGGCTGTCCTGGGCGCCGTCGATCAGGCGGGCCCGGCGGAACTCCGCCTCCGCCAGTTTCCATAAGGATTCCGCCCGGGTGGAATTCTCCGTAAGGGGAACGCAGAACTCCGCCGCCAGCCGGGCGATCAGGGCCGCATCGAAGAAGGGGGGGAAGGCCTCCTCCGCCGGGCGGTAGATATAGGTCAGGGTCACCGCATCGGCATCGGCCAGCAGGGCCCCGCCCTGGATGCGGTAGGACAGGCCGCGCCCGCGGCTGCCCGGCCCCGCCGACAGCGCCCGCAGGAAATCCCCCGGCAGGCGGAAGGCGGCCGTGTAATCGGCCGACGGCACCGCCGCCAGCCGGGCCAGCGGCGCTTGTGTGGTGGCGAAGCTCCAGCCATGGGCGGACAGAAGGGCGTCACGGGTGGGCGGGTACAGACCGGCCGCCACCTCCGCCTCGGCGGTGCCGTCGGCGAAGCCCTGCACGGGCACCGCCCCGATCTTCAAAAGCGCACGGGCGCACAACCCAATTGAGGATAGGGCCATGATGTGTCTCCAGTTGCATGTTGAATCAATCTGTGGCATTATTTCCCACGACCCAATACTAGATAATGTGAGGATCTCTCAT
>JBJOKR010000126.1:0-14722 GCA_046045995.1 Pseudomonadota bacterium
CAGACCGCTGACCGTGGCGTTGGACCGCTCCGCCTCCTCCACCGCTTCCGTCGCGATGCGGGAGCTTTCGGAGACGCGCCGGGAGATCTCCTGGATGGAGGCGGAAAGCTGTTCGGCCGCGGCGGCGACGGTGTTCACATTCTCGGCCGCCTGCTCGGCACTGCTGGCCACGGCATGGGACTGGCGGTTGGTCTGCTCGGCCACACCCGTCAGGTTTTCCGCCGTGTGGCGCATGCGGCCAGCGGCGGCGGCGACGGAGCGGACAACGGTGTCCATCGTCGCCTCGAACTCCCCGGCCAGGCGCGACAGGGCCACCTTCTTTTCCGCTTCCGCCTTCTCCTCCAGGGCGCGCTGTTCGGCGCGCATGGTCTCCGCCTCCCGCATGTTGCGCTGGAACACGGCGACAGCCCGGACCGTCCCGCCGATTTCATCCGACCGGTCGCCGCCATACACCTCGACTGTCAGGTCGCCCCCGGCCAGCCGGGTCATGGTGGCGACGATGCGGCCCAGCGGGCGGGACACGCCCCACAGGGTCAGCCACTGGGCCAGGCCCAGGAACAGCAGGGTACCGGTGATGCCCACCGCCAGGGTGACCCACCAGGCCCGTTCGTACCGGGCCATGGCGGCGGCCTGACCGGCGGTCTGCGATTCGTCCACGTCCTTGGTGACGACCACCATCCGGTCCAGCACGTCGGTCAGCTTGATGTCGAACTCATCCACCAGGACCCGGGCCCCCCGCTCGGTCTGGCCTTCCAGGATGGTCAGGCGCGCCTTTTCCGCCAGATCCATCATGGCGGCGAAATCGGTGCGGGTGCCGTCCAACTCCTCCTTCAGGTCGGGGACCAGGGTTTCCGCCGCGGCCAGCAGGTCCAGGAATTCCTGGCGCTTCAGCCCGATTTCATCGGCCATGCTCTCGATGATGAAGCTGTCCGGCTCCGCCACCATCATGAAGGCCAGGCGGCCGATATGGGCCGCCGTCTCATTGGCGCGCAGGATCTGCTTCGCCGCCTGGGTTTCGCGTTGCAGGAGGTCCTGGTACTGCACGCCCACGGTCCGCATCTGGGATAGGGCGTAGAGGGAGGTGCCGATGGTCAATCCACCCATCAGGATCAGGGGAACCAACAGTTTCAAGACGATTGGCAGGTTCTGGAACGCCTTCATCTCCGTTCTCCTCCCTCAATGGACATGGATTTGAAAACACCATGTCTAAATTTTTAGTTATTTCTGCGTATTGTCCTCATAATCGAACGTTCGTGCAAGCCCCGGAACAAGCGAAAAGGCGTCGCACCTTGGGGGGTACGACGCCTGTTTCAAGGGTTTTGTTAAAATGTTACCTGAACCGGATATCAGGTCCGCAAGGTGGCCCCGGTCGCCTTGGTTACCGCCGTGACCACCCGGCTGGCGAGATCGTCGATCTCCGGTTCGGTCAGGGTCCGCTCGGTCGGCTGGATCGTGACCGACAGGGCGACGGATTTCCGCCCGGCCTCCACCCCCGGCCCGCGATAGACGTCGAAAACGGCTACCCCGGCGATCAGGGCCTTGTCGGCGCCCTTGGCGGCCTTCACCAGCTTGTCCGCCTCCACCGCCTCCTCCACCACGAAGGCGAAGTCGCGCTCCAGCGGCTGGAAGGGGGGCAGCACCAGCAGGGGTTTTTCCGTCCCGCCCTTCTTCTTCGGGGTCGGCACCTCGTCGGGCATCACCTCGAAGGCGACCATGGGCCCGTCCACATCCAGGGCCTCCAGCAGGCTGGGATGCAGCTCCCCGAACCGGGCCAGGACCTTCGGCCCCAGGCGCAGGCAGCCAGACCGGCCAGGATGGTACCAGCCGGGGGCATCGCGGCTGACCTGCAGGTTGGCGGTTGGAGCACCCGCCGCCTCCAAAGCTGCGATGGCATCGGCCTTGGCGTCGAAGGCGTCCACCGGGCGCTGGCCAGCCGCCCAATTGCGGGGCACGGCGCGACCGGCGCGGATACCGGCGGCGACCAGATCCTGACCCTTCTCCTCCGCATTGCGGAAGGCGGCCCCCACCTCGAACAGGGCGACATCGGGGAAGCCGCGGGCGGCGTTGCGCCCGGCCGCCGGGACCAGGGTGGCCAGCAGGCTGGGCTTCATCACCGCCATGTCGGTGCTGATCGGGTTCAGCAGTTTCAGGCCCGGCGGCACCGCCCCGAACTGGGATGCCACGGTCTCGGACACGAAGGTCCAGGTCACCGCTTCCATAAGGCCGCGGGACGCCAGCGCCCGGCGGATCAGGCCGGTGCGGCGCTGCGCCCCGTCGATCGCCGGGCGGGTGGTGCCCACCTCGCGCGGCAGGGGCGTGGCCGGGATGTGGCGGAAGCCATAGACCCGCAGCACCTCCTCCACCAGATCGGCCTCCCCGTGCACATCGCCCCGCCAGGAGGGGACGGTGCAGGCCAGCCGACCGTCATCCCCACGGGTGACGCCGAACCCTAGCGCGGTCAGGATGCGGATCTGTTCCGCCTCCGCCACGTCCACCCCTCCCAGATGGGCGACGCGCGACGGGCGCAGGTATAGGACGCGCTGCCATTCCGGCTCCCGCCCGACGATCAGGGGTGTCGACGGCTCACCGCCACATAGCTCCAGGATCAGGGCGGTCGCCCGCTCCATCGCGTCGGCCACCGTCGCCGGGTCCACCCCGCGCTCGAACCGGTAGCGGGCATCGGAATTGATGGACAGGGCCCGCCCCGCCTCCGCGATGCGGGCGGGATCGAACAGGGCCGCCTCCAGCAGCACATCGGACGTGGTGTCGGTGACGCCCGTGCTGTCCCCGCCCATGACGCCGGCAAGGCTGATCAATCCCCCCTGATCCGAAACACTGTCGTCATAAATGCCGACCAGCCCGGCGGGCAGGGTGTAGTCCCTCTCGTTCAGGGCCTTGAAGCTATCCCCCGCCGCACTGTCGCGCAGGGTCAGCCCGCCCTTCAACTTGGCCGCGTCGAAGACGTGCAGGGGCCGGGCCAGGTCCTGGCTGAACCAGTTGGTCACATCGACCAGGGCGGAGATGGGGCGCAGGCCGACGGCGGTCAGCTTGTCCTGGAGCCATTTCGGGCTGGGCCCGTTCTTCACCCCCCGGATCAGCCGGGCGCCGAACTGGTGGCATCCCGGGGTCGCGATGGTGACGGTGACGGGGCAGGGGAAGGCACCGGGGATTGCGGCGGCGGGCAGGGGCTTCAGCGTGCCCAGGCCGGCGGCGGCCAGATCGCGGGCGATGCCGCGCACCCCGGCGCAATCGGCCCGGTCGGGCGTCAGGTTGATCTCGATCACCGGGTCGGCCAGGCCGCGATACTCCGCGAAGCTGCCGCCCACGGG
Organism: Pseudomonadota bacterium; assembly: GCA_046045995.1. Lineage (GTDB taxonomy): Bacteria > Pseudomonadota > Alphaproteobacteria > Azospirillales > Azospirillaceae > Indioceanicola. Next base: position 3,330 of record JBJOKR010000126.1, read on the forward strand.
GGCGTCGTCCGGCAGTTCGATGATGCCGTTATGCTCATCGGACAGTTTCAGCTCGCGCTCGGAGCACATCATGCCCCGGCTCTCCACCCCGCGGATGGCCCCGACCTGGAGCACATCGCCGGTGGCCGGGATCTTCGTGCCGGGTGTCGCGAAGACGACCTTGATGCCGTCGCGCGCGTTGGGCGCGCCGCAGACCACCTGCACCGGCTCCCCGGCACCGGTATCGACGAAGCAGAGCTTCAGCTTGTCGGCATTGGGGTGCTTCTCCGCACTCACCACCCGGGCGATGCGGAAGGGGGCCAGCTCCGCCGACCGATCCTCCACCCCCTCCACCTCCAGGCCCAGGGCGGTCAGCGTCTCGGTGATCAGATCCAGCGGCGCCTCGGTGTCGAGGTGCATCTTCAGCCAGGAGAGGGTGAACTTCATAGGGGCGGTCCCGTGGGTCTACAGCGGCGGCGAGGGTGGCTTGGCGGGGGCTTGGCAGGGGCTTGGCAGGGGCTTGGCAGAGGGGCTTGGCAGTGTTACTCGGCCGCTGCCGGCCTGGCGGCGGGCCGATCCTGGGGATGGGCGTCGAACCAGATCGCATCGGCATCCAGGTCGATGTCCCCTGGCCAGATCAGTGACCGGCCACGGGGCCCGACCTGGACGGCGGTAAACACGGCGGTGTCACCCAAAGCGGTGAATACCCCGCCATCTGCGATGATGGGGGCCAAGTCCAGTAAGGTGGTCGCACCACCGGCCCAGCCGATACGGACAATCCGGGCGGTCGCGTCCGGTTCCACCCAATCGATCCTGTTCATCAGCAGTCCGGGCATCTCTGTCCTCACAGCGGGTCGGGCGCGATGTGGCTTCGGCATTTGGTCCAGTTCAGGGCCAGGGCCGGCTGCTTCTCCCGTGCCCAGGCCCGTACACGGTTCAGCAGCCGCGGCGGAAGGTCTCCGGCCAAAACCTCCAGATCGGCGATGCGGATGATGGCCTCCGCCTCCCCGTACTCCACATGGAAATGGGGCGGTTCGTGGTCACGATAGTACATGACGACGCGGATGCCGTCGAATGCGGCGAGGGTCGGCATGCCGTTACCGGGCCAACCCCTGCGCCAGGTTCGGCTGGTCCAGGGGCACGAAGCCGTAATGCCTCAGCCAGCGCAGGTCGGCCTCGAAGAAGGTGCGCAGGTCGGGGATGCCGTATTTCAGCATGGCGATGCGCTCGATCCCCATGCCGAAGGCGAAGCCCTGGTAGCGGGTGCTGTCGATGCCGCAATTCTCCAGCACCGCCGGATGCACCATGCCGGACCCCATGATCTCCAGCCAGTCGCCGTAAGCGCCCAGCTTCAACTCCCCATTGCCGCGCTTGCAGCCGATATCCACCTCCGCCGACGGTTCGGTGAAGGGGAAGAAGCTGGGGCGGAAGCGGATCGGCAGATCGTCGATCTGGAAGAAGGCGCGGGCGAATTCCTCGATGCAGCCCTTCAGATGGCCCATGTGGATATCCTCTCCGATGACCAGCGCCTCCACCTGGTGGAACATGGGCGTGTGGGTCTGGTCGTAGTCGGAGCGGTAGGTGCGGCCGGGAGCGATGATGCGGATCGGCGGCTTCTGCTTCAGCATGGTGCGGATCTGCACCGGGCTTGTATGGGTGCGCAGAACACGCTCCTGACCTTCCGCGGAGGGGGGCAGATAGAAGGTGTCATGCATCTGCCGGGCGGGGTGGTTTTCCGGCATGTTCAAGGCGGTGAAATTGTTCCACCCGCTTTCGATGTCCGGCCCCTCCGCCACGGTGAAGCCCATGGCGGCGAAGATGGCGATCAACTCGTCCACGGTCTGGCTGATCGGGTGGATGCGTCCTTCCCCCTCGGGACGGAGGGGCAGGGTGACGTCGATCCGCTCCGCCTCCAGCCGGCGCTCCAGCGCGTCGCGCTTCAGGACGGCCTTGCGGGCCTCCAGCGCGGCCGTGATCTCCTCCTTCAGGGTGTTCAGGGCCTGGCCCCGTTCCTTCTTCTCCTCCACCGTCAGGCTGCGCATATCGCCCATCAGGCCGGTGATCCGGCCCTTCTTGCCCAGGGCGGCCACCCGCACCTCCTCCAATGCCGCCAGATCGGCGGCGGCGGTGACGGCGGCAAGCAGCTCGGTCTTCAGGGCGGTGACGTCAGACATGGCTCGGGTCCGGATCGGATGGGAGGAACATTCTGCTTTCGGCAGGCAGGTTTAGCCCAAGCAGAGCGGCATGCGCTAGGCCCGATGGCGCAGGGCGGCCTTGAACCGCCGGGCGTTCAGCCGCATTCTCCATGATGCGCACTTGGCCATGATGCGCACTTGGCCAAGTGCGCACTTGGATTGTGGAGGCGGCGATGCCCGGACATCCGGCGGAACAACTTTGCACGGTCGATGACTTCCTGGCCTTTGAGGGTGAGCCGGACGTGCATTATGAGTTGGTGAATGGCCGTATCGTTGCGATGGCGCCGCCACTGGCCTCCCATGGTGCGTTGCTGATCAACATCGGCAGTCTGCTCAAGACGCGGCTTCATCCGCCGTGTCGCCCCTACGCCCAGGCAGGCTTGCTCGTTCCGGAGCGGTCCGACACGTTTTATGAGGCGGATATCGCCGTGTCCTGCCGTCCCCATGATCGGATCGAGAGATGGATCACGGCACCGGTGCTTGTGGTCGAAATCCTCTCCCCGTCCACCCGCACCCATGATCAGGGCAACAAGGTGCCCGATTACGGAACCATCCCGTCCATGCAGGATATCCTGCTGGTGGATTCCGAGCGTCGCCGTATTCAGCACTGGCGGCGCGATGGGGATGCCTGGATCGTTCGCGACGTGATCGGGGACGGGGCGATCACTCCTGCCGCGTTTGGGGGCGGGCGCATCACGCTGGAGGAGATTTATGAGGGCGTTCTGTAGGTCCCGGAAATGAAAAAGGGCGGCGCCCTGCGGCACCGCCCTTTTCCCGATCATCGACCCTGCCGGGGCGTCAGGCGGCGAGCGCCTGCTGGGCCTGCTGGCAGAGGGCCTTGAAGCTTTCCGGCTCCCGGGCGGCGATGTCGGACAGGACCTTGCGGTCCAGGTCCACACCGGCGCGCTTCAGGCCGTGCATGAAGCGGCTGTAGGTCAGGCCGTGTTCACGGGCACCGGCGTTGATGCGCTGGATCCACAGGCCGCGGAAATCGCGCTTCTTGTTGCGACGGTCGCGATAGGCGTAACGAAGCGCCTTCTCGACCTTCTCGATCGCAACGCGATAGCACTTGGAGCCGCGGCCGCGGTAGCCCTTGGCCAGCTTCAGGATCTTCTTGTGACGGGCGTGGGTCGTCACGCCCCGCTTGACGCGAGCCATCGTTCAGACCTCCTCACACCACACGCAGGAAATTCTCAAGGATCTTCTCACCATCCGCCTTGAACATGACGAAGGTGCCGCGCGCGTTGCGCTTCATGCGCTGCGGGCGCTTGCTCATGCCGTGGCGCTTGCCGGCGGCCTGGGCCCGGACCTTGCCGGAAGCGGTCACCTTGAACCGCTTCTTGGCCCCGGAGTGGTTCTTCAGCTTGGGCATTTTCTGTCCTTACCGTTGACATGATTGGGTGGTTGGGCATGCCCCAGGCGCTACCGCCTGGCCTCGCCACCCGGATGAAGCGGCGTTTATACGCATCGACCCCCGCCTTGGCAAGCGCGCAAGGTCGCAGCCGGGCGGCCGGGAGCGGAATCGTTCGACGCGATTTCGCATGGGTGCTATGCAATCCATCCGATCTGCGACAGGGGAGGGCAACGGGCATGCGCATGGTGGTTCGGAGGTTCGGGGCGGCGGCCATCGCCGTTGGCATGGTGGCGGGCGCGGTCCTGTCGGCCTTGGCCGGTCCTGCGGCGGCGCAAACGGCGGCTGGGGAGATGGTGATCCGTATCGGCAACGGCGGCGATCCCGAAACCCTGGACCCGCACCGCATCACCTCCATCACCGGGGATACGGTGGTGCTGAACCTGTGCGAAGGGCTGGTGGCCTTCGATGCGGGATACAATGCGGTCCCCGGCCTGGCCGAAAGCTGGACCACCAGTGCCGACGGCAAGACCTGGACCTTCACCCTGCGTGAGGGCTTGAAATGGTCCGACGGCACGCCCTTCACGGCGGAGGATTATGTCTGGTCCCTGCGCCGGTCGGTCACCCCCGCTACCATCCCAGGCTTCCCGGAATTCCTCTATTCCATCGAGAATGCCCAGGCCATCGTGAAAGGGGAGATGCCGCCCGAATCCCTGGGTGTCTCCAGCCCCGATCCACGCACCATCGTCTTTCGCCTGTGGCGGCCCTTCCCTGATTTCCTGACCTTCGGTGCGGCCCAGCGGGGCATGTATCCGCTTCAGCGCGCGGCGGTGGAACGGCACGGGGCGGAATTCACCCGGCCCGGCAATTTCCACTGCACCGGCCCCTTCATCCTGGATGAGGCGGTGCCGCAGAGCCACATGCGCCTGGTCCGCAATCCCCATTACTGGGACGCGGCCAATGTGAAGCCGGACGTGGTCTATTATTATGCGTCGGAGGATTCGAACACGGAGGTGCGGCGGTTCCGGGCGGGCGAACTGCACCTGACCAACACGGTGCCGGCGACGCAGCTGGACTGGCTGCGGGCGAACATGCCCGACAGTCTGAAGATCGTGCAGGGGGCCAGCACCTATTACTACATGCCCAATCTGAAGAACGCGCCGTGGAAGGACAACCCCAAGCTCCGCACCGCGCTGGCCATGGCCATCGACCGGGAGGGGCTGACCCGCGGGGTGACCCGGGGCGGGGAGGTGCCGGCCTATACCGTCGTGCCGCCGGGCTTGAAGGGCTATGTGCCCGCCCGCCCTGAATGGGCCGACTGGTCGCGGGAAAAGCAGGTGGCGGAGGCGAAGCGGCTTTATGCCGAAGCCGGATTCGGCCCCGGCAAGCCGCTGCAGGTGGAGATCCTGTACAACACCCTGGAACGGCACCGTCAGATCGCCGTCGCCGTCGCCGCCATGTGGAAGCAGATCCTGGGGGTGGAGGTGACGCTGAACAATGTGGAATGGAAGGTGCTGCTGGAGATCCAGGGTGCCAAGACCTACAAGGATATGGTCCGCCGCACCTGGATATCCACCTTCCCCTTCAGCCATCTGGACCTGCTGCGCGGCACCGCCCAACCGGCCGCCAGTGTCGGCTATGCCAACCCGGAATTCGACCGGCTGATGGCCGAAGCCGATGCCATCCCCGATCGGGACGCCTATTACGCCCGCATGCGGCAGGCGGAGGCGCTGGCCGTGGCGGATATGGCGATCATCCCGGTGATGCACGACACCCAGCGCCGCCTGGCCGATCCGCGCCTGCGCGGTTTCATCCCCAATGGCGCGGCCGTGCATCCGGCGAAGTTCATGTGGCTGGAGGAGTGATCGGGGGCAGGGCCGCCAGAGGGACCGCTGGGATGTGAACCGCGACGGCCCTTTCTTTCGCCCGAATCCGCGGCTATGCAGCCCGGAGGACGGGGATGCGCGTTGTTCCCCGTCCGTCCCCCGTTCTGCCCCGCCTGATCCGGAATGCCCCCGCCCATGCCCACCAGCCCCGCCGCCGACGCAAACTCCGCCAGCCATTCCCCTGCCAGCCACTCCCCTGCCAGCCATTCCCCCGTCGGCTCCGACGGGCCTTTCCGTCTGGGGCTGGTGATCCTGCTGCTCCTGTCGCCCCTGCTGGGCGGGGGGCTGTCGCTGCTGTTGGGGCAGGATGCCAACTGGGACCTGCGGAATTACCACTGGTACAACGCCTATGCCTTCATGACCGACCGGCTGGGCATGGATGTGGGCCCGGCGCAGGTGGCGACCTGGTACAATCCCACGCTCGACCTCCCGGTCTGGTGGCTGGCGCAGGAAATGTCCGCCCGGGGGGTGGGGTTCGTCATCGGCGCCGTGCAGGGCCTGAACCTCGTGCCGCTCTATGGCCTGGCCTGGATCCTGCTGGCCCCGCTGGTCGCCACGGGCCCGGACCAATCGACAAAGGCGCGGGCGCTGGCCGCGGCGGCCTTGGCCCTGGTCGGCTGGGCCGGGGGCGGACATATCGGCCTGATCGGCACCACCTTCTATGACAATGTCATCAGCCTGTTCGTCCTGGGCGGGGCTTGGCTGGTCCTGGCGCGGGCGGAGGCGGTGTGGGACGGGCCGAAGGAACAGGCTTTCGCCATCGTCTTCCTGGCCGGGTTGCTGATCGGCAGTGCGGTCGGGCTTAAACAGCCGACCCTGCCCTATGCCATCGGCTTCTGCTTTGCCTTCCTGGCAGTGGCGGGCGGGTTCTGGCGGCGGATGTTCACCAGCTTCTTCTTCGGCATCGGCATCATCGCCGGCATGCTGGTGTTCAGCGGCCATTGGATGTGGCACCTGTGGGAAACCTACGGCAACCCGCTGTTCCCCTATTTCAACCAGCTGTTCCAAAGCCCCTGGGCCACGCCGGACACGTTCCGGGATGACAAGTTCATCCCCTGGACCGTGGGGGAGGCGGTGGTGTTTCCCTTCTACTGGTTGGTCGATCCCAAGCAGGTGGGGGAGATCGCGTTCCGCGACCTGCGCATTCCGGTCGCCTATGTGCTGGTGATCCTGGCGGCGGTGCTCTGGGCCAATGCCCGCCTTTCCGGCCAGGCGCCCAAGGTGGCACCGGGGGTGCGCTATCTGCTGGTGGCGGGGGTGCTGACCTATCTGGCCTGGCTGAAGCTGTTTTCCATCTACCGCTACCTGATCCCACTGGAGATGCTGGCCCCGCTGCTGGTGGTGGCGGGGGTGCATCTGTGGCCGGCGGGGGTGGCGACCCGGCGCGCCATCGTGGCCGCGGCGGCGGTTCTGGTGGCCGTGACGATCCAGCCCGGCACCTGGGGCCGCATCGCCTGGACCGACCGGTTCGTGGAGGTGCAGGCCCCGCCGCTGCGCAACCCGGACAGCACCATCCTGCTTCAGACCGGGTTCGCCCCCACCGCCTTCCTGGTCACCGGCTTCCCGCCCCAGGTGCCGGTGCTGCGGCTGCACAGCTATTTCCAGCACCCGGACCAGGGGATGACCGGCTTGAACCGCCGCATGGCCGATACCATCGCCGCCCATGACGGGGATTTCGAATTGCTGGTCGCCCATTGGGAGGTTTGGACCACCGACCACATCCTGCCGCGGTACGGCCTGCGCGCCAATCTGCCCGGCTGTCGGTCGGTGACGTCCAACATCGATGAACCGATGCTGCTTTGCCCCGTTCACAAGGCAGACCGGTGATACAATCCCCATGGGCGCCCATGCAGCGTCATGGTAAGGCCGCATTCCATGCTATGCTTGTCCCCTCAGACCCAGTCCTTCAGGACCCGCCCTTCATGTCCGCCCAGATCGCCCTGACCCCTGTTTCCCCCGTCGTTGCGCCCCAGGCCGCAGCGGAAGCCGCCGTTCCCCGCATCGCCGTTCTTGTCCCCTGCTATAATGAGGAGGCGAGCATCGAGAAGGTGGTGCGGGATTTCCAGGCATCGCTGCCGACGGCCACCATCTATGTCTATGACAACAACTCCAAGGACCGGACGGTGGAGATCGCGCGGGCGGCGGGGGCTGTCGTCCGGCGGGAGCCGTTGCAGGGCAAGGGCAATGTGGTCCGCCGCATGTTCGCCGATATCGAGGCGGATGTGTATGTGATGGTGGACGGCGATGACACCTATGACGCCACCATGGCCGATGTGCTGGTGCGCAAGCTGGTTTCCGAACAGCTGGACATGGTGAACGGCGCCCGGGTCACCGACTGGGACAATTACCGCAAGGGCCACCGTTTCGGGAACAAGCTGTTGACCGGGCTGGTCACCACCGTCTTCGGCAAGCGGACGGATGACATGCTGTCCGGCTACCGCGTCTTCTCCCGCCGCTTCGTCAAAAGCTTCCCCGTCCTGGCCGGCGGGTTCGAGATCGAGACGGAGCTGGTTGTCCACGCGCTGGAAATGCGCATGCCCATCGGGGAGGTGGAAACCCCCTACAAGGACCGGGCGCCGGGCAGCGTGTCCAAGCTGTCCACCTTCCGGGACGGGTTCCGTATCCTGTGGATGATCGGCAAGCTGGTGAAGGAGGAACGGCCGTTGCAGTCCTTCGGGCTGATCGCGCTGGTCCTGGCGCTGTCCTCCGTCGGCATATCGATCCCGATCTTCGTGGAATACTACCAGACCGGGCTGGTGCCCCGCTTCCCCACAGCGGTGCTGGCCACGGGCCTGGGTCTTCTGTCCTTCCTGGCGCTCACCTGCGGCCTGATCCTGGACACGGTGACCCGCGGTCGGCGGGAGATGAAGCGCCTGCGCTACCTGGAGATCCCGGCCCCCGATTTCGATCCGGCCCTGGTGACCGGCGGCCCGGCGGGTGGGGCGGCGGCTGGGGCTGTGCCGGGAACCGCGGCGTGACCCAGGGGGCCGCGACCCGCCCGCCGGCATCGCCGGTTTCCCCGAGCCCCGCCCCGGCCACCGCCCCGGTCCCGGCGGCGGCGCGCCCGTCGGTGCGGCGTCAGTTCCTGACCTTCGCCGCCATCGGCCTCGGCGGTCTGGTCGTGGACATGGCGGCCCTGTGGCTGGCCCTGAACGCCCTGGCGCTGGGCCCCTATGAGGGGCGCGTCCTCTCCTACCTCTGTGCCGCCACCTTCACCTGGTGGCTGAACCGGGAATTCACCTTCACCGGCGTCAGCCGCCGCGGGGCCATGCGCCAATGGGGCCGGTTCCTGGCGGCCAATGCGGTGGGGGCGGCGGTGAACTACACCGTCTATGTCGCCGTGCTGACCCTGGCCCCCCATCTCATGCCGGACCTGCCGCCGGGACTGACAGCCCTCGTCCCCTATGCCGGCGTGGCGGCGGGCAGCATCGCCGGCCTGGTCTTCAACTTCACCCTGTCACGGCTGGTGGTGTTCAAGGCGGGGTGAGGGGGGACATCGGGTGGTTGCTTGGGTATGATCGGGACTGGAGGATTGTGTCTATCCCAATTCCGGTATAACCTATGCCGCAGAAGGCGCCATCGTCGTCCGGCACACCCGTCGAGCGTCCGCTGTTCTGGATCGGCTCGGCGCTGCGGGATCTGAAGGCGTTGCCGGCGGCGGTGCAGGATGATTTCGGGTTCGCCCTGTCGGCTATCCAGTTCGGTGCGACACCGCCGGCCGCAAAGCCCTGGCGTGGTGACGGTGCGGGTGTCTTCGAACTGGTGGAGGACCAGGGGGGCGATACGTTCCGCGCTGTCTACACCGTCCGCTTCGAACGGGCGGTCTATGTGCTGCATGTGTTCCAAAAGAAATCACCGTCGGGGATCCGCACATCCAACCCCGACCGCCAACTGGTTTCAGCGCGCCTGGCCCAAGCCCGTGCCCATTATCTGGCGATATTCGGGGAGAACAAGCGATGAGTAGCCCGGAGGAAATGCGGGGGGATGAGGTCGTTTCCGGGTCCGGTAACGTCTTCGCCGATCTGGGTGATCCGGATGCAGGCGAAAAGCAGGCGAAGGTCCGGCTGGCTATGGCGATCAATCAGGCCATCGCCGACCGCGGCTTGACCCAGGCCATGGCCGCCCAGCTTCTGGGGACCGAGCAGCCGAAGATTTCAGCACTGGCCAATTTCAAGCTGGCCGGGTTTTCGCTGGAGCGGCTGACCGCGTTCCTGAATGCGCTGGCCATGGATGTGGAGATCGTCATCCACCCGCCGGACAGCGGCGGCGGCCGGGGAAGGACGATCGTCCGGTCGGGTGACGCCCGTGCCGCCTGATGGGGGCATCGACCGGTCCCGCACCCCACCCCCACCCCAAGCACCCGTTTACCTCACCCCCCCGGTCGCCATATAAGGGCGCATCATGGCGCGCCGATTTTTGAAGATGCATGGGCTCGGCAACGATTTCGTCGTGCTGGACGCCCGCCTGGACGGCTTCACCGTCACCCCCGGCCAGGCCCGTGCCATCGCGGACCGGCGGCGGGGGGTGGGGTTCGATCAGCTGGTCCTGCTGGAACCGCCCCGGTCGCCGGGGGCGGATGTGTTCATGCGCATCCTGAACCCGGACGGGAGCGAGGCCGGGGCCTGCGGCAATGCCACGCGCTGCGTCGTCTCCCTGGTGGCGGGGGAGGTGGGGCGGGGCGACCTGGTCGTGGAAACCGTATCCGGCCTTCTGCCCTCCCGCGCCCACGCGGATGGAACGGTGACGGTGGATATGGGCCCGGCCCGGCTGGACTGGGCGTCGATCCCCCTGGCCCGGGAAGTGGACACGCTGCATGTCCCCCTGGCGGGGGGGCCGCTGCGTGATGCCTGCTGTGTCTCCATGGGCAATCCCCACGCGGTCTTCTTCGTGCCGGATGTGGCGGCGGTGGACCTGCCCTCCCTGGGACCGGGGTTGGAGCATGACCCGATCTTCCCCGCCCGCTGCAATATCGAGATCGCGCAGGTCCTGGCCCCCGACCTGATCCGCATGCGGGTGTGGGAGCGGGGGGCGGGGATCACGCTGGCCTGTGGCTCCGGCGCTTGTGCCGTGCTGGTGGCGGCGGCCCGCCGGGGCCTGACCGGCCGAGCGGCGACCGTGCGCCTGGACGGGGGCGACCTGCACATCGCCTGGCGCGACGACGGCCATGTCCTGATGACCGGCCCGGTCGCCACATCCTTCACGGGCGAACTGTCGGACAGCCTTCTGGCAGAGGTGCCCGGGAATGCGGGGCCCGGCGCATGAGCGGGGACGATGCGGCCGTGCTGGAGGGAACGGGGGCGGTCCCCGGCATGTTGCCCGGCGACGGGCCCACCCTGGTCACCTTCGGCTGCCGCCTGAACGCCTATGAATCCGCGGTCATGCGGGATCACGCCCTGGCGGCGGGCCTTACCGATGTGGTGATCGTCAACACCTGCGCCGTGACGGGGGAGGCGGAGCGCAAGGCCCGCCAGACCATCCGCAAGCTGCGCCGCGACCGGCCCGGGGCGCGCATCATCGTCACCGGCTGCGCCGCCCAGGTGGACCCCGGAAGCTTCGCCGCCATGGCGGAGGTGGACCATGTCCTGGGCAATGAGGTGAAGCTGACCGCCGCCGCCTGGGCTGATTTCGCAGCCGGAACGACCGAGCGCGTGCGCGTGAACGACATCATGAGCGTGCGGGAGACAGCCGGCCACCTGATCCAGGGGATGGAGGACCGGGCCCGCGCCTTCGTGCAGGTGCAGAACGGCTGCGACCATCGCTGCACTTTCTGCATCATTCCCTTCGGCCGGGGCAATTCTCGCTCCGTTCCCATGGGGGAGGTGGTGACCCAGGTCCGCGCCCTGGTGGCGGCGGGCTATCGGGAGGTGGTGCTGACCGGGGTGGACATCACCAGCTACGGCGCCGACCTGCCGGGCCGCCCGGCCCTGGGCCAGATGGTGCGTCGCCTGCTGGCCCAAGTGCCGGAGCTGCGCCGCCTGCGCC
>JBJOKR010000127.1:0-14658 GCA_046045995.1 Pseudomonadota bacterium
CTACAATATCGGCGGCAACAACGAGATGGCCAATCTCGCCGTCGTCGAGCGCATCTGCGACATCCTGGACCGCTTCCGCCCGGGGGCGGAGCCGCGGCGCCGTCTGATCACCTATGTGCCGGACCGGCCGGGCCACGACCGGCGCTATGCCATCGACGCGACGAAGATCCGCCGTGAGCTGGGCTGGACCCCGGCGGAGACGTTCGACAGCGGGATCGAGGCGACGGTGCGCTGGTACCTGGAGAATGAGTGGTGGTGGGGCCCGCTGCGCGCCCATGCGGCGCAGCGTCTGGGACAGGGGAAGTAAGATGGCGCGCAAGGGCATCATTCTGGCTGGCGGGTCCGGCACGCGGCTGTACCCGGTGACCAAGGCGGTATCCAAACAGATGCTGCCGGTCTACGACAAGCCGATGATCTATTATCCGCTTTCGGTGCTGATGCTGGCCGGGATCACGGAGATCCTGATCATCAGCACGCCCCAGGACCTGCCCCGCTTCGCCGATCTGCTGGGCGACGGGTCCCAGTGGGGCATGCACTTCAGCTATGCCGAGCAGCCGAGCCCGGATGGTCTGGCCCAGGCCTTCATCATCGGCCGGGATTTCGTCGGCGATGACGACTGTGCCCTGATCCTGGGCGACAATATCTTCTTCGGTCACGGCATGGACCGGCTGCTGGCCAATGCCGCCGCCCGGACCAGCGGGGCCACGGTCTTCGCCTATCACGTCAACGATCCGGAGCGGTATGGCGTCGTCTCCTTCGACGCGGACGGCCGGGCGGAGACGATCGAGGAGAAGCCGAAGGCCCCGAAGAGCAATTATGCCGTCACCGGTCTGTATTTCTACGACAACCGGGTCCTGGACATCGCCGCGGCGGTGAAGCCGTCCCCCCGCGGGGAGCTGGAGATCACCGACGTCAACATGCGCTATCTGGAATTGGGCGCGCTGCATGTTGAAAAGATGGGGCGGGGCTATGCCTGGCTGGACACCGGCACCCATGACAGCCTGTCGGATGCCACCGCCTTCGTACAGACGATCGAGCACCGCCAGGGCCTGAAGATCGCCTGCCCGGAGGAGATCGCCTTCCGTCGCCGCCTGATCGGGGCGGAGCAGTTGGAGGCGCTGGCGAAGCCGCTGGCCAAGAACGGTTATGGCCAGTACCTGCTGAAGCTGCTCCAGGAAGGGCCGGGCGCATGACCATCCTGGTCTTCGGCCGCCAGGGCCAGGTGGCGCAGGCCCTGTTGGATGCCGCGGGCCGTCGGGGTCTGGCCGCCGTGGCCCTGGGCCGGGCCGAGATCGATATCCTGGACCGCGACGCCGTGGCCGCCGCCGTGCGGGACCGGGCACCGAGCCTGATCGTCAACGCATCCGCCTACACCGCCGTGGACCGGGCCGAGCAGGAAGAGACGGAGGCTTTCGCCCTGAACGCGACCGCCGTCGGCCACATGGCGGCAGCGGCGGCGACCCAAGGTGTACCTTTCGTACACTACTCCACCGACTATGTGTTCGATGGAACGGCCACACGCCCCTATCGGGAGGATGACCCGACGGGGCCGGTCAGCGCCTATGGCCGATCGAAGCTGGCGGGGGAGATCCTGGTGCGGGAGCGATGCCCGCAGCACCTGATCCTGCGCACATCCTGGGTCGTCAGCGCCACAGGGCAAAATTTTCTGAAGACCATGCTGCGGCTGGCCAAGGACCGGGATGAGCTGCGCATCGTGGACGATCAGCATGGCCGGCCGACGCCTGCCGGTCTTCTGGCCGATGCCGCCATCGACCTGACCGCCGCCGCCAAGGCGGGGGAAGGCTGGGGTACCTATCACGTGGCCGGGGCGGGGGAGACGACCTGGTGCGGCTTCGCCCGGGAGATCTTCACCGCCTGGTCCGATCTCACAGGGGCAACGTCCCCGCGGGTCGTGCCCATCACGACGGCGGAGTTCCCGACGCCAGCGCGCCGCCCCGCCTGGTCCGTGCTGGACTGCACAAAGGCGGAGCAGCGCTTGGGGGTACCCCTTCCCCCCTGGCGCACGGCCCTGACGGAAATCGTGGGACGATTGCAGGCGACGCAGGGCCTGTGACCTTGCCAATCTGGCGCAGTGCAGCATAGAGTGTCGGTCGCCACGATGGATGGGTCAGGACGGGTTCGGGTTCCCCATCTGAATGTCTTGGCAGAACGCAGCGGTCCGTCTATACCCCCATACGCCAAAGCAGACGCCGTCGCGTGCAGGTGACGGCTGTGATCACTGCGGCCGGTGCGCCCCCGCGTCAAGGAGCGATCCCTTATGTACTGGATGTTCGCTGTTACGCCGATCGTACTGGCTGTCTGTCTTGCCCGGTTCCCCATCGCCCGATCCCTTGGCCTCATGGATATGCCCGACGGTCTGCGCAAACTGCACGGGCGCCCGGTCCCGTTGGTTGGTGGTATCGCTGTCATGGTTCCCTTCGCCCTGCTCGGCGCCGGATTCGGACTGGCGGCCGGGCTGCCCTGGCTTATGGCGCTCAGCGTCGCCGGGGCTGGGCTGATGACCCTGGGCGCCTTGGATGATGCGCGCAACCTGCGCCCCCTGCTGCGTCTGGCCGTTTCCGTCGCCCTCCTGGTCGCGATCGTCTGGCTGGTCCCCAGCTTCCAACTGGATCAGGTGCGGTTCATCGGTGGTGTCCAACTGGACACGACACTGCTCGCCATCCCGGCGACGGTCTTCTGCCTGATCGCCTTGCAGAATGGCCTGAACATGGCCGACGGGATGAACGGGCTGGCCGGGTCGCAATTGCTCTGCTGGGCCCTTGTCCTGGCGGGCTATGCCCTGCACCAGCCGGCGGTGTTTTTCGTTCTGATGGCCCTGGCGGTGGCGCTGTTCACCGTCCTGGCCTTCAACATGCGCGGGTTGTTGTTCTTCGGCGATGCGGGAAGCTATTCCATCAGCGTCATCCTGGGTCTGGCGGCGATCCACCTGCACAATAGCCCGGGGAGCACACTGACGGCCGATGTGGTGGTCCTGTTGTTCCTGGTCCCCATGGTGGACATGGCCCGTCTGGTGGTGACCCGGCTGCAGGCCGGCGTGTCCCCCTTCCAGGGCGACCGCAACCACCTGCACCATCTGCTGATCGACGCCTATGGTCAGCGCCGGGCCCTGATCTTGTATCTGGCCCTGGCCTGCACCCCGTCGATGATTGCCCTGGCCTTCCCCGCTGCCAGCTTGGTTTTGCTGGTGGTGACGGTACTGGCCTATGGCGGGATGATCGTGGGCTGTCAGGTGCGCCGTCTGGCCGAGAGCACGTCCTGATACCGGCCCTGAACATCCACCGGTCACGATGAGACTCGTATTTTCACATGATATCTTCACCAGCCAGCAGGTTGGTGGGATCTCCCGGTATTTCTGTGAACTGGCGGGCGCCTTGGCATCAACCGGTCACAGCGTCACGGTGGAGGCCGGGGGCCACGGGAACCACCATCTGCGTGACCTGTCGGCCCGCGATCCCTCAGGGGCGGCCGTCACCGTCCGCGGGCGGTTCACGGGTGCGTCCGGGCAGATGGCCCGGTTCTGGAATGAGGTACGGTTCGCCGCCCGGCCTACCCGGAGCGATCTCCTTCACCGGACCTATTATCCGCTGGTGGACCTGGACCGCCGTCGTGGCCCGGTTGTCACCACGGTCCATGATATGGTCTGGGAACGCTATGCTGGCGAATCCCCCAGTTTCCCGATCAACAGCCGCCTGAAACGCCGCGCGGTGGAGCTGGCCGACGCGATCATCGTTCCGTCCCACGAAAGCCGCCGGGACCTGTGTGATCTGTGGAATGTCCCGGCCGACCGGGTGCATGTGGTCCATCACGGGTTTTCCCCCTTCGCCCCGCCCGACGATCGACCGGGGGAACCGCCCGTTGGCGGTTCGGATGGGCGGCCCGGGGGAAAGGCGGCAAACGCGGGGGCGCCGTATATCCTGTTTGTCGGTCGCCGGGGTGGTTACAAGAATTTCAGCGGCCTTCTGGCCGGTTTCGCCCAAGCCGGTGCGGCCCGGGACTGGCACCTCCTGTGCTTCGGGGGCGGTCCCTTCGGCGAGGATGAAACCGCGGCCATCGTCCAGGCTGGGCTGGCTGGCCGCGTGCATCAGCGCGGCGGGGATGACAGGGCCCTTGCCGCCGCCTTCCGGGAGGCCGCCCTGTTCGTCTACCCTTCCCTGTGTGAGGGCTTCGGGCTCCCGGTGCTGGAGGCGATGTCGGCCGGCTGCCCGGTTGCCGTGGCGGAAGGGACCGGAGCGCTCACGGAAGTGGCGGGGGACGCGGCCTTCCGGTTCGACGCGCTGAACCCCGAATCCCTCGCCCATCTTCTGGACACGGTCCTACCGGATGCCGACTGGCGCGACCGGATGAGGGTGGCAGGGACCCGGCGCTGCCTGGATTTCGGCTGGGATCGGTGCGCCGAGGGAACAAGCGCGGTTTATCGCCGTCTGGTCTGACCGACGGCCTGTTGATGTGCCGATCGGCCGGGGCCGGATCCCTGGTTGCCACATGGACTTTGTCATGGTCGTTGCATATGGTGGCAGCATCTTGGAATCGGGGCTACAGATGGCGCGTGAGGAAGTGTACAGCATCGCCGGTCGGCGCATCTGGGTGGCCGGTCACCGGGGGATGGTGGGATCGGCAATTGTGCGCCGTCTGGGACGGGAGGACTGCACCATCCTGACCGTCGATCGGTCGGCGGTCGATCTGCGCGACGGGCAGGCAGTTCTTGCCTGGATGCGGGCGGAACGGCCGGACACGGTCGTGCTTGCCGCGGCGAAGGTCGGTGGCATCCATGCCAATGCGACCTATCCGGCCAATTTCATCCACGACAATCTGGCCATCCAGAATGCAGTGATCGACGGGGCGCGGCAGGTCGGCGTGTCCAAGCTGTTGTTCCTCGGGTCGTCCTGCATCTATCCCCGCATGGCGCCCCAGCCGATCCAGGAAGAATCCTTGCTGACCGGTCCGCTGGAACCCACCAACGAATGGTACGCCATCGCCAAGATCGCAGGCATCAAGCTGTGCCAGGCCTATCGGCGGCAATACGGCTGCGACTTCATCGCGGCGATGCCGACGAACCTGTACGGTCCCAACGACAATTTCCATCCGGAGAACAGCCACGTCCTGCCCGCCCTGCTGCGGCGGATCCATCAGGCGCGGGGCCAGGACAGCGTGACCATCTGGGGCACGGGAACGCCGCGCCGCGAATTCCTGCATGTGGATGATCTGGCCGATGCCTGCGTCTTCCTGCTCCGGCATTACTCGGGTGAGATCCCCTTGAATGTCGGCACCGGCACCGATGTCAGCATTGCCGAACTTGCCCAAACCATCGCCGAAACGGTCGGCTGGACGGGCCGCTTCGTGTTCGATACCAGCAAGCCGGATGGTACCCCGCGCAAAGTGCTGGATGTGTCCCGCTTGAGCCGCCTGGGCTGGGATGCGCGCATCCCCCTTGGCATCGGGCTGCGCTCCACCTATGAGTGGTTCCTTTCCCAGGATGATGCTTTGCGCCTTAGTTGAGCATGGGGATTGCCGGCCGGTCCGGTCCCTACATGACGCCGTACCACATCGGGACATAGAGAATGACGAAAGTTGCGCTGATTACCGGGGTGACCGGTCAGGATGGAGCCTATCTGGCGGATCTCCTGATCAACAAAGGATACGAAGTTCATGGTCTGAAGCGCCGGTCATCGTCATTTAATACAGAGCGAGTGGACAAGCTGTACCGGGATCCGCATGAGACGGGGGTGAAGTTCCGGCTGCATTACGGCGACCTGGTCGACTCGACCAACCTGATCCGTCTGATTCAGGATATCCGCCCGGATGAGATCTATAATCTGGGCGCCCAGAGCCATGTCCAGGTCAGCTTCGAGACCCCAGAATACACGGCCAATGCTGACGGGATCGGAACCTTGCGCCTGCTGGAGGCGATCCGGATTCTGAAGCTGGAGAAAGCCGTCCGCTTCTATCAAGCGTCCACCTCCGAGCTGTATGGTTTGGTCCAGGAGACCCCGCAGCGGGAGACGACACCCTTCTATCCGCGCAGCCCCTATGCCGCAGCCAAGCTATACGGTTATTGGATCACTGTGAATTACCGGGAGGCGTACGGCATCCACGCCTCAAACGGCATTCTGTTCAACCACGAAAGCCCGCTGCGTGGCTCCACCTTCGTGACCCGGAAGATAACCCGGGCGGTGGCCGCCATCCACCATGGTCTTCAATCGTGCCTGCATCTCGGGAACCTGGATGCCCGGCGCGACTGGGGTCATGCCCGCGACTATGTGGAGGGCATGTGGCGCATGCTCCAGCAGCCCACGCCGGATGACTACGTCCTTGCCACGGGGCAAACGCACACGGTGCGGAGCTTCGTCGAAATGGCCTTCGCCCATACCGGCCGCAAGCTGATGTGGAAGGGGGAGGGTGTGGAGGAGATAGGTATCGACGAAGCGACAGGCCATGTTCTTGTCCGTGTCGATCCGCGCTATTTTCGCCCGACGGAGGTCGACCTGCTTCTCGGCGATGCGACCAAGGCCCGGCAGGCGCTGGGCTGGACTCCCGGCACCTCCTTCGCGGACTTGGTTGCGGAGATGATGCAGGCGGATCTGGCCCTGTTCGCCGATCCCAGCCTCCGCGAAGCCTGTGAGCACCATCCGTCCGCCCTGCCTGGCTGGCAGCGCTGACGGTCGATCCCAACCGACGCTAGGGGGCGAAATGTCCTTGCCATCGTCTGATTACCACGCAGAACCGGCCCATTCCGCCGACCCGACGGTCCGGATGGCGGTTTCGGACGAGCAGGATGGCGTGTCCTTGGTCGCTGTCATCCGTGGGCTGGTCCAGCGGATCTGGCTGTCACCCGTCTGCATCCTGCTGTCCCTGGTGGTCGGGCTGCTGCTGTTTAGCCGGGGCCAGGATGAGTATGTGGCGGAGGCTGTGCTGGCCGCCCGCTCCGACGGCGGTGATGTCAATCTCGGGTCCCTGCGGGCCCTGGCCAACCTGTCAGGCGGCGCCCTGGGCGGGGAGGGATCGCGCCTGAACGAGGTGGTCTTCCTTCTGAAGGCCCGGCCGGCAGCGGTCGCGGTGGCGGCCCAGCCGGGCATCACCGCCCGGCTGATCCCCGATCCCGATTCAGCCCCCCTTTGGGCGAAGGCGTTGCGGGGCATCAACAGGGGGCTGCGCAGCATGCTCGGCCGGCCGGTCCAGGACTTGTCCCTGGTGGAAAGCGTCCAGGCCCAACTGTCGCGCCGCATGGCCGTTCAGAAGACGCCGGAAGGATTCGTCGTCGCCCGCTTCAGTCATCCGGACCGGGATCTGGCGCTGGACGTCCTGAACCTGGTGGTCGGGTCCGTGCTGGAGACGATGCAGGCCCACCAAGTGGAGGAGATCCGCCAGCGGCAGGAGGCCATCCGCACCTATTTGGCCGAGTCCCGCATGCTGGAATCGATGAATGTCGCCCTGCGCCTGTTCGCCGATCAAGATGCGCGGCTGATCGCCCTGACGACGGAAAGCAATTCGGCCGCGCGCACCATCGTGGCGCCCTTCGTCACCGACCGCCCCGTTGGGACGCGGCTTTCCGTGGTGCTGGTGCTGAGTGTGATCGCCGGGCTGGCGCTTTATGCCGCGACCGTCCTGGTGCTGGCTGCCAGAGACACCCTCCGGCGGCTGTGATCAATGGAATACCTGCTCGCCGTAGCGCCGGTGGCAATGATCCTGCAGGCGTTGCTGCGGCGGGGTATCCGCGGCATCGACCACCTGCTGCTGTTCAATCTGGGCTTCCTTCTCTATGTCTCCGTCCCGCTTTTCCTGACATTCGCGCCGATCTTCGCGGATGGGCCCCTGTTTGAATTCTGGGGGAACATCGCGGCCCTTCTCACGCCGGATGCACGGGACGATCTGGCCGCCTTCGCCGCCCTGGTCTGGGGATCGTTCCATCTCGGGCATGCGCTGGGCCGGGGCGGAACCGGGGACGTGGACGCCGCCGCCGGCCGGACGCTGGCCACCCGCTCTCCCCTGGGGGATCGCTATCACCGGCTGCTGACCCGGGCGCTGACGGTGGCGCTGCCGTTCCTGTCACTGGCTGTGATCGGCTTTGTCGGGCTGCTGGCGGTTTTGAACCGCGACCAGTTCGGGGCGGTCTATGACATCGACCAGGATGTGGGCGTGCGCGGCCCGGTGCAACTCGCCGTGGCGCTCTGTGCCATGTTCCTTCTGATCGGCCTGTCCATGGGGCTGCGGTTGCGCGGGGGACCGTTGCTGTTCCCGGTCGCGGCCCTGGTCTTCTGCATCCTTGTCTCCGCCCTGCTGGGCAGCCGCCAGGGCCCCGTGCTGGCCCTGATCGCCCTTGCCGTATACGGGGCGGGGACCAGCGTCTGGCTGAAGATCCGTCACCTGGTGCTCATGGGGATCGTCGTGGTTCCGGTTATCGCCATGATCGGCGTGCTGCGGCTGGGCATTGCGGACCCCATTTACGCGGTGATCGCCGTGGGGATCGAGACGCATGGATCCTTCATCAGCACGATCACCTTCTTCGCCTTCAACGACCTGCCCGATTTCCGGATGCCGGAAGCCCTGGCCCTGGCGATGGTGAACCTTGTCCCCTCCGCTCTGTGGCAGGAAAAGGCGGCGGTGATCAACGCCTATGCCACGCCTTTTTCCTTCGCCAGCCCCCTGGGGGCGCAGCATTTCTTCGTGTCCCTGATCGACAATTTCGGCCTGATCGGCAGCGGAATCGCCATGATCCTGTTCGGCTGGATGTTTGCCCGGCTGCGTCGGGCGGCGCGGTCGGTCTTGGTGGCGCCCATGTATGTCTTCGCGGCCGCCGTCCTGGCGACCGAGATCTGGCGCAACCCGTTCTCCGTCAGCATCGTGAAGGCCCTGCTGCAGAGCGCCTTCATTTTCCCGGTGGTGATCTACGCCGTCGCCGCGGTGATCATCATCCTCGCCCTTAACGGCCGGTCCGCGGACCGGGCCGCCGGCGCCCGCAGACTTCCGGAACTGGGATAGATCCATGGCGACGTCGCTTGCCATCGTGGTGGCCAACTGGAACGGCCTGCACCTGCTGAAACCGTTCCTGGACAGCCTTGCCTGGCAGACGTGGACCGGATTCGATGTCGTCATCGTGGACAACGGGTCCACCGACGGGTCGGTCGCTTGGCTGTCGGCCTGGTCCGGACCCTTTACACTGCGGGTCGTTCCCCTTCCGGTCAATACCGGCTTCGCCCATGCCAACAATGTCGGGATCACGGCCGTGATGGCGGCAGGGGCCGACCTTGTCCTGACCCTGAACAACGATATGGAGCTGGAACGGGACTGTATCGAGCGCCTGCTGGCGGTGGTGGAGCGCCAGCCTGGGTTTGCGGCCTATCAGCTCATGCAGATCAATCATTTCGACCGTCGTCTGATCGATGGGGTCGGCATCGGGCTGACCCGGTGGGGATCGGCCTTCCAGCACGGGTACCGGCAGGATCTGAGCGTGCTGGCGGACCTGCCGGACCATCCCTTCGGCGTGATCGCCGGGGCGGCCTGTTACCGGGCTTCGGCCCTGCGCGCCGTCCACTCCGACCATGGGTATTTCGACGACCGATTCTTCGCCTATTACGAGGATGTCGACCTCTCCCTGCGGCTGCGGGCGCGGGGGGCGCGGTTCCTCCTGGTGCGGGAGGCTGTCGTCTATCACATGCATTCGGGAACCGGGGGCTTGAACTCCCCCTTCAAGGCGTTTTTCCTCTCCCGGAACCTGTTCTATTACCTGAAGAAGAACATCGCCCCGGCGGAGCTTCCGGCCATCCTGGGGTATCAGCTGCTGCGGCTGGGGCGGGAGCTGCTGGGTCATCTCCTGGCCCGCCGCTGGAAGCATGTCGCCGCCCAGGTGCGCGGGCTGGCGCAGGGGCTGTTCACCGGCCCGGCCGGGGAGGTGCGTCGCCTCTCCCGGCGCAGCGGCGATTGGGCACCGGTGCCCAATGGGGCGGTGGACCTGTCCGATCAGGTCTGAGCCGCCAACCGCTACCGCCTGTCAGTTCGGGCCGCGCGGCCCCAGGCGGCCCCGCACCCCGTCGGTAAGCCCGGCCAGGATCGCCCGCAGGGTGGCGGACCGGTTTTGCTCGAACAGGATGATCTTCGCCACCTCGCGGCAGATCGCCCCCAGCTCCCGCCCCAACCAGGCGCGGTGGCGACCGCCATGGCGCCGCGCCATGTGCACCAGGTTGCGGTAGCGGTAGTACCGGCGGATCGGGGCGTGGTTGGTCGGTGCAAAGCTGCGCCCCAGAAGGCGGTGGCTGCTGGCCCGTCCGATCGCATGGGTCAACAGAACCGCCCGGGTCTGGACGATCCCGTAACCCGCGTCCCTGGCCCGCAGGCAGAAATCGAAATCCACATAGTCGATGAAGAAACCCTCATCCATGGGGGCCGCCCCCAGGGCCTGCCCGACGGCCAGCGGAACCAGCATGCCGGAGGTGATGGCACTGTCCACCTCCCGCCAGCCCTCCTCCCCACCGGTACTGTCGGCCGGGCCGAAGGACGGGGCGACAAGGACCGTGCGGCCAAGGGCCGCTTCCGCCGATCGCCGAACCGCCAGCATGCGGGTGACCAGCCCGGGCCGGGCCTCACTGTCCTGATCCAGGGTCACCGCGTCGGTCGCCCCCTGGGACGCCAACAGGTCCAGGCCGATATTCAGGGCCCGCGCGATTCCCTGATTGGTTCCCAGGCGGACAAGCCGCAGGGAGGGTGCCTGGTCCACACCGGACAGCACCGGGGAAAGCGGCCCGTCAGTGTTGTCCACGATGACGACGGTATCCACCTGGGCGGCGATGGCTGCAACCCGGTCGGCAAACGATCCATCGGGATGGTAGGTGACGATGACCGCCCCGATCCGCCCCGGGGACGGGTCATCACGGGATGACAGATGCGCGTCCGACATGGGGTTCGTCACAAGGGGGGCTCTCGTTAAAAGGGAGGCCCCGTCACAAGGGATGCCGTTGGGGCGGTGCAGGGCTGCTCTCCTAAGCGCTGGCGGACCGGATGTCCAGCCCGGCGGAAAGCATGCTCGACGCGGCTGGAAAGGTGGGCTATCCCGGTGCCGTCATGGACGGCCGGATCGGGCCGCCGGGGAAGCGGGTTGGGACGATGGCGACGGGTACCGGAACGACCTGGATCGTTGTGCTGAACTGGCAGGGGGCAGCGGATACGATCGCCTGCCTGCGCAGCTTGGCCGCTCTGGTCGATCGGGACTGGCGGGTCGTCGTCTGCGACAATGCCTCGGCCGATGATTCCTGGCCCCGGCTTCTATCGGCCATGGCCGACATTTTCGGCGCTCCCCCGGTTGTGTTGGAGGAGGCGGCAGTGGGGACGGCAGTGGTGGCGGCTGGTGCGCCGGCCCGCGTCTATCTTGTCCGGAACTGCGGCAATCACGGCTATGCCGGCGGCAACAATGTCGGCCTGCGGTTGGCGCTGTCCGATCCAGCGATGGCCTTTGCCTGGGTCCTGAACAACGATACGGAGGTTGATCCGAACGCCCTGTGCGCCCTTCGGCGCGCGGCGGCTGCGCGGCCCCAGGCAGGCCTGTTCGGGTCCAGCCTGGTCTTCCACCATCAGCCGGACCGGCTCCAGGCGGCGGGTGGGGCCACCTACAACCGCTGGACCGGTCTGGTCCGCCACAATGGCGGCGGCCGTCCCCTGGCGGAGGCGGAGCAATGGCGGACAGCCCGGATGGATTATGTGGTGGGGGCGGCAATGTTCCTGCGCCGGGCCTGGCTGGAACAGGTCGGGCTGATGGACCCCGGCTTCTTCCTGTATTTCGAGGAGATCGATTATTGCCGCCGCGGGCGGCGGTCTTTCGCGCTGGCCTATGCGCCGGACAGCATCGTCCGGCACAAGGAAGGGGGGACCACTGGCGGACGGCCGGGCGCGATCAACCTTCTGACCGAATTCTACATGATCCGGAACCGCCTGCGCATCACGCAGCGCCACTTCCC
Organism: Pseudomonadota bacterium; assembly: GCA_046045995.1. Classification (GTDB taxonomy): domain Bacteria; phylum Pseudomonadota; class Alphaproteobacteria; order Azospirillales; family Azospirillaceae; genus Indioceanicola. The sequence goes on from JBJOKR010000127.1 coordinate 11,964, forward strand.
CTATGCGCTTCCCGTCGTGATGGCGGGCCTGCTGGTGACGGCCGTCAACCGCCTGCGCCGCGGGCAGCCGGAGCGTGTGGGGCTGATCTGGCGCATCGCCACCCGCTTCCGGACCATCGAGTATACGGACATTGCCGCCTGACCCCCCCCTCCCGTCCGGCAGACGGGGCGCCGGGCAGCCGCCCTGCGGAGGCGATCGTTGTTCTGCGGGATCGGCTCTGCTATGAACCGCCCGCGCCACCTGGACGGTGGGACCGATACCGTGGACCGGCGGGACGATGCAGGCGATCACCGACGATCGGAGCGAATGGCCCGAGCAAGATCTGGAAAAGGTCGGACAGTGCCCTTATTGCGGCTCATCCCACCGCGGTGTCCTGCTGGAAGGGCTGGAGGATCTGGCCTTCCGCGTCGCCCCGGGGCGGTGGACCATGTGGTCCTGCCATTCCTGTTCCGCAGCCTATCTTGACCCGCGGCCGACCATCGCCTCCATCGGACGGGCGTATGAGCGCTACTACACCCATCGTTCCGGTACCGGAACAGGCCTTGAGGTGCAGGGATCGCCCTTGCGCCGCTTGGTGACGGGCGCTCTTCTGGGGCGGCTCAACCGCGTTTACGGCCATGCCCTGCCGGGTGCCGCACCGGCGCTGTCCTGGCTGGCAGTGCTGATGGCTGGCAGTGTCCGGTTCATGGACACGACCATCCGTCACCTGCCTGCTCCTCGCGGCAGGGAGGAGCGGCTGCTGGACATCGGCTGCGGCAGCGGTGATTTCCTGCGGGTCGCCGACCGTCTCGGTTACCGGGCGACAGGCATCGACCTCGACCCTATGGCCGTGGAACAGGGCCGTGCCCAGGGACTGGACATGCGGGTGGCGCCCTTCCCCGGTTCGGGTCTGGAGCGGGACGCCTTCGCCCAGATCACCATGAGCCACGTGCTGGAGCATCTCCACGATCCGGTCGGCGGTCTGCGGGAGGCCCTGTCGCTGCTGGTCCCGGGTGGGCGGTTGTGGCTTTCCCAGCCGAACCTGGGGGCGCTTGGCCTGCGTCGGTTCGGGGTATACTGGCGGGGGCTGGAGCCGCCACGGCATCTCACCCTGGTCGATACGGATCGCTTGGTCCGCCTGCTGGGGGAGGTGGGCTTCACCCGGATCACGGTGCATGCGGCACCGGCGGTCGCCGGCTTCTTTTTCCGGCAGAGCCTGTGCCAGCAGCAGGGTATCGATCCCTATGGCGATGAAGGGCCGCGGGGATGGGACCTCGGCTGGGAGACGCGGGTGCAGGAGGCCGACACGATCGGCGCCAGTAACCCGCGCCATGCCGAGATCCTGACCGTCACCGCCCACCGACCCGATTGAAGGCGTTCCGCCGCTGAGGACGGATCGCCCGCCTGGAGGCAGTACTTGTGCGTGCACAAAGCCTGAAGCTGAGTTTTGCCTTCAACCTGGCCGGCATGGCCGTGCCGATCGCAGTCGCCCTTGTCACCATTCCGCTGTATCTTCAGACCATGGGGGAAAGCCGGTATGGGGTCCTGGCGATCGCCTGGCTCCTCCTCGGCTATGCCGGCTTCCTGGATCTCGGGCTTTCCCGTGCCACTGCGAACGCCCTGGCCCGCCTGGCGGAGGCGCCGCTGATTGAGCGCGGGCGGCTGATCGTTTCCGCGCTTTATCTCAATTCCCTGCTCGGCATCGCGGGGGGGGGGGTGATCGCCGTCCTTGGCGGCATGGTCTTCCAGTGGTGGTTCGATCTGCCCCCCGATCTGGCGGCGGAGGCGGCGGCGGCCTTGCCCTGGCTCGGGGCCATGCTGCCCATGGCCCTGCTGTCCGGCATCGCAATCGGCGCACTTGAATCCAAGGAGCGGTTCCTGGCCGCCAATGTGCTTCAGGTCACCGGCTCCACCCTGGGTCAGGTGGTTCCGGTCATCATCGCCATGCATGTCGGGCCGGGGCTGGACCTGGTCATTCCGGCGGCCTTTGCCATGCGGTTGGTGTCGCTGGTCCTGATCCTGGGCGTATTGGCGCATAGTGAACGGATCCGCCCCTACCGTTTCGATCCGAAGGTGGGGCGTTCCCTGTTCCAGTATGGTGCCTGGGTCAGCGTGACCGGTGTCGTCGGGCCGATCCTGACCTCCGTGGATCAGGTGATCATCGGGGCGAAGCTGGGGACGGCGGCTGTGGCCCATTACGCCGTGCCGATGAACCTGACCGTCAAGGCCCAAGGAGTGGCGGCGGCCTTGGCACGGACCATGTTTCCCCGGTTTTCGCGCTATGATTCGGCAGCCGCCATCGACCTTGCGGAGCGATCGACGGTCACGCTGGCCTATGGCTTCGGGGCGATATGCGGCAGCGCGATGATTCTGGCCGGTCCGTTCCTGGAGGTCTGGATCAATCCGGAATTCGCCGCCCAGGCCACGCCTGTGGCCCATATCCTGATCCTGGGGGCCTGGATCAACGGTCTGGCCTTTCTGGCCCTGTTCCTGGTGCAGGGTCAGGGGCGCCCGGACCTGGCGGCGCGGATCCACCTGGCGGAGCTGCTGCCCTTCCTGGCCCTGCTCTGGCTGCTGGTCCAGGCCTACGGCCTTGAAGGGGCGGCGGTGGCGTGGACATTGCGGGTCGGCATCGACGCCCTTGTCTTTTTCTGGGTCAGCGGGCAGCGCTCCCGGCGCATGCTGCGCCTGCTGCCGGCGGCGGGCCTTCTGCTC
>JBJOKR010000128.1:0-14473 GCA_046045995.1 Pseudomonadota bacterium
GGCAGCGACCTGGGTCGTCGTCAGGGCGTTGATCTGGTCGGAACCGAGAGCCCGGATCTGGGTGGTGGTCAGCACCGCGAGGTCGGTCGTCTCCAGGCTGGCCACCTGCGTGGTGGTCAGGGCGGCGATCTGGGTCGTGGTCAAGGTCCGCAGTTCGGCCGAGCCGATGGCGGCGAGGTCGGTCGTCTCCAGGGCCTGGATCTGATCGGTGGTGAAGCCGGCCAGCTGGGTGCTCTGCAAGGCAGCAACCTGGGTGGTCGTCAGCGCCTCGATGTCGGAGGTCTCCAGCGCCCGCACCTGGGTGGAGGTCAGAGCCCGGACCTGGCTGGTTTCAAGAGAGGCCGCCTGGGTGGAGGTCAGGGCCACCACCTGGGCCGTGGTCAGGCCACGCACCTGGGTGGTGGTCAGGGCCGCCAGGTCCGTCGTCTCGATCGCCGCGACCGTATCGGTCGTCAGGGCCGTGATCTGGGTGGAGGTCAGGGACCGGATCTGGGTCGTGTCCAGGGCGACGATGTCGGTCGTGTCCAGCAGCGCGATCTGGCCGGTGGTCAGGTTGGCAAGCTGGCTGGTGGCCAAGCCTGCGATCTGGGTCGTCGTCAGCGCATTGACCTGATCGGAGCCGAGCACCCGGATCTGGGTGGTGGTCAGCACCGCGAGGTCGGTCGTCTCCAGGCTTCCCACCTGCGTGGTGGTCAGGGCAGCCACCTGGGCGGTGGTCAAGGTCCGCAGTTCGGCCGAGCCGATGGCGGCGAGGTCGGTCGTCTCCAGGGCCTGGATCTGATCGGTGCCGAAGCCGGCGAGCTGGGTGCTCTGCAGGGCGGCGGCCTGGGTCGAGGTCAGCGCCTCGATATCCGTCGTGTCCAGCGCCCGGATCTGGCTGGAAGCCAAAGCCCGGATCTGGGTGGTTGTCAGCGCCTCAGCCTGGGTGGAGGTCAGGGCGGCAACCTGGGTGGTGTTCAGGGCGCGGACCTGGGCAGTGCCCAGGGCGACCAGATCAGTGGTCTCGAACGCGGCGATCTGATCGGAGGTGAGACCGACGATCTGGGAGCTGACGAGCGCCGTCGCCTGGGTGCTGGTCAGCGCGACGATGTCTTCGGTGCCGAAAGCCTGGATCTGCGACGAAAGCAACGCCCCCACCTGCCCGGTGGTGAGAGCGGCGACCTGCGTCGTGTCCAGGGCTTCGACCGCGGAGGTCGTGAGCGCCCGGACTTGGGTGGTGGTGAAGCCGTTGAGGGCTTCCGTCGTGAGACCTGAAATCTGGGTCGATTCCAGTGCCCGGACCTGTGTGGTCGACAGGACCCTCACTTGGGTCGACTGCAAGGCCGTGGCCTGCGTCGACGATAGCGCCTGGATGTCGGCGGTGGAGAATGCCGCGATGGCAGCAGTGCTGATGCCTTGGATCTGGGTGGTATTGAGTGAGGATACGATCGACATGGTCGTGGCTCCGGGCAGCGGGGGTTGCGGAAGCCACGGACGGCACCGACAACCCGATAGATGATAGGTAGTCTCGCAATGAGACTGCCTGCCCGGAACCTATGCGCCTTCCGCCTCTATGGACCACACCCCACAAACCATGTGGGATACCAGGAAGACTACCGTACTGCGATCCATTTAGGACGAAAACGCACCAGTTTTTGGGCTCAGGATGGAAGCTACTACCCATATCGAAGGAGTGTCAAGCCGGATTTATCTTTTCTTAAGCGCCGAATGGGGATTCAAAAAACAAGCCGCATCCTCTATCGATTAACTCTACCGGTGTAGTCCTGGCGGGTGAACCGGAAGCTGCGCCTGCGAACCCCCGGAACGACGCCGATCTGCCGCGAAAGGACAGGTCGGTCCGGTCCGGAACCCGTACCGGCCGGCGCCCGTCCCCGCCACCATAGACGGATATCGAGCGTGTCACCCCATCTGTCCGCCGCACGGTGCCTGTTCCTAGTCGCCCACCATCACGGTCTCCAGCTTTCGGCGGACGAGTTGCCGCTGGCGGAAACGGCGGATATCCGCACGGCGATGCTGGCGGCGATGCGCAAGGTCAGCCTGAAGGGTCGGGTGATGAACCGGGCCGGCTGGGACAAGCTGGCCGGGCTGGGCACCGCCTATCCGGCCATGGCGATTCGCCGGGACGGGGGCTGGGTCATCGTCGCCCAGGTCATCACCATGCCGGACGGAAGTTGCCATGCGGCGGTGCTGGACCCGGCGTTAGAGCATGAAGGCCTGAAGCTGGTCACCCGGGCGGATTTCGAGGCCGTCTGGGACGGTACCCTGGTGGTCTGCCGCCGGTTTTATGCCCTGACGGATGAGAATCAGCCCTTCGGCCTGCGCTGGTTCTTCCCGGAGATCCTGCGTCATGCCAGCTATTTCCGGGGGGTGGCCCTGGCGGCGGTGCTGTCCAACGTGATCGGGCTGTGCCTGCCGCTGTTGTTCCAAGTGCTGATCGACAAGGTGATCACGCACAGGAGCTATCAAACTCTGTTCGTCGTCGTCGGCATCTACATCATGTTGAGCCTGTTCGACGCGTTCTTCAGCTATGTCCGGCAGCGTCTGATGCTGCTGGCCAGCAACAAGATCGATGCCAAGCTGACATCGCGCACCTTCAGCCACCTGCTGAGCCTGCCACTGCATTTCTTCGAGCAGAATGCCGCCGGTGTCCTGGTCCGGCACATGCAACAGACGGAAAGCCTGCGCCATTTCCTGACCGGCCGTCTGTTCCAGACCCTGCTGGATGCGGCGACGCTGCCGATCCTCCTGGTGCTGCTGGTGTTCTACAGCAGCACGCTGACCCTGATCGTACTGGCCTTTTCCGCCGCGATCGCGGCCGTTATCGGCGGCATGGTGCCGATCTACCGACGGGAACTGGACCAGCTGTACCAGGCGGAAGGGGCGCGCCAAGCCCATCTGGTCGAGTCGATCCACGGCATGCGGGCGGTGAAATCCTTGGTGCTGGAGCCGCTGCGCCAGAAATCCTGGGACAACAAGGTGGCCCAGGCCGTCCGCGGCCATGCCTCCGTCGGGCGCATCGGCGCCATCGGCAGCGTCGCCACCTCCACCCTGGAAAAGGTGATGCAGATCACCGTCCTGGCCGTGGGCGCCACCCTGGCCTTCAACGGCACCCTCAGCCTGGGCGCGCTGGTCGCCTTCATGATGCTATCGAATCGGGTGACCGGGCCGCTGGTCCAGATCGTCGCCCTGATCAACGAGTACCAGCAGGCCGCCCTGTCGGTGAAGATGCTGGGCAATGTCATGAACGCGGAGCCGGAGCGTGGGTCCGGCCTTCGCCATGCCAAACCCCCCATCAGCGGCGCCATGACCTTCGATGAGGTGACGTTCCGCTACCCCGGTGCGTCCATGCCGGCCCTGGACCGGGTCAGCTTCGAGGTCAAGCCGGGGGAGGTGATCGGCATCGTCGGCCGGTCCGGGTCGGGCAAGACCACGGTCACACGGCTGGTCCAGGCGATCCACACGCCCCAGTCCGGCCTGATCCGCCTGGACGGGGTGGACATCCGGCATATCGACCTGCGCCATCTGCGCCGCAGCATCGGCGTCGTCCTGCAGGAGAACCTGCTGTTCCGGGGCACCATCCGCGACAACATCGCCGCCGCCCGCCCCGATGCGCAGCTTCATGAGATCCTGGAGGCGGCGCGCATGGCCGGGGCGGATGAGTTCATCGACCGGCTGCCCCTGTCCTATGATACCTTCGTGGAGGAGAACGCCTCCAACTTCTCCGGCGGACAGCGCCAGCGCATCGCCATCGCCCGCGCCCTGCTGCTGCGCCCGCAGCTTCTGATCTTCGATGAAGCGACGAGTGCGCTGGACCCGGAGAGCGAGGCGATCGTGCAGCGGAACCTGTCCTCTATCGCCAAGGGGCGCACGGTGCTGATCGTGTCGCACCGGCTCTCCTCCCTGACAAAATCGGACCGCATCCTCGTGCTGGAGCATGGCAAGGTCGTCGACTGCGCCCCCCATGAGGTTCTGCTGGACCGCTGCGACATCTACCGCCACCTTTGGCAAACCCAGACCCAGCACGTGCAATGAGCCTTCTCGACCGCATCCTTGGACGATCCGGCACCCGGCCCGCACAGGCTGCGGTGAAACCGCCCGACGTTGTTCCGGAGGCCCTGGACTTCCAGGATGAGCTGGACATCGTCATCGCCGAACCGGCACCACGGTTCGTCGGCACCCCCCATCTGGTCGCTGCCGGCATGCTGGTGGCCCTTGTCATCTTCGCCGGCTTCGCCGAAACGGATGTGGTGGTGGTCGGGGATGGGCGCATAGCCACCGATTCGCCCCCCATCGTGATCCAGCCGATCGAACGCTCGGTCCTGCGGGAGATCAAGGTCAGGCCGGGCGATGTGGTCAGGGTGGGCCAGGTTCTGGCCACCCTGGACCCCACCTTCACCGATGCCGACCGCGACGCGCTGTCCGCCCGGGAGCGATCGCTGGCGGCCGAACTGCGCCGGCTGGATCGGGAGATCGCGGGCCTGCCCGTCCCGCCGGAGGAGGAGGTGAGCGCCGATCCCGATACACGGCTGCAGGCAACCCTGCATGCCCAGCGGATCGGCCAGTACACAACGACCCTGTCCGCCTTCGATGCGGATATCGCCGCGATCCAGGCGGCCATCCGCACAGCCGAGGATGACCGGGCCAGCCTGACCGACCAGTTGACCGTCTCGCGGGATGTGGAGCGGCTGCGCCAGGAACTGTTCGACGCGCAGACGGGATCGCGCCTGCTGCTGCTGGATGCGCGGTCGGCCCGGCTGCGGACGGAACGGGAACTGCAGTCCGTGATCAACCGGTTGGCCGAGCTGGGGCACCAGCTCAATTCCCGCCAGGCGGAGCGCCAAAGCTTCATGGGCGACTGGCGGCGCCAGTTGCTGGAGGATCTGGTGCGCGTCCGGGCGGAGGCGTCTGGCACCGTCGAGGCGCTGGCCAAAGCGTCCCGCCTGTCCGATTTGATCGACCTGACGGCGCCGCGCGACGGGGTGGTGGTGGACGTGGCCCGCCGCTCGTCCGGATCGGTCCTCCGGGAAGCGGAATCGCTGATCGTGCTGGTACCGCTGGACGTACCGCTGATCGCGGAGATCAATCTGGCTTCCGCCGATGTGGGCTTCACCAAGCCAGGGGATGAGGTGGCGATCAAGATCGACGCCTTCCCGTTCCAGAGATTCGGGCTGTTGCGGGGCCGGTTGCGGTCGATCAGCCAGGAATCATTCTCCGCCACGGCCAGCGCCGATCTTGCCTCGGGCAACGCGCCGCCGCCGCCGAATGCGCGCGGGGCAGTGCATCGGGCCCAGGTCGAGCTGCTGACGATAGAGTTGGACCGCCGCCCGGTTCCGACCCCCATCACCCCCGGTATGACCGTGCGGGCGGAGATCAAGGTGGGGCAGCGCAGCGTCCTGTCCTACTTCCTATTCCCCCTCACCCGCGGGCTCCAGGAAGCCCTGCGCGAACCCTGAACGGGAGATGACGATGGTCCGGGTCCGGATGGTGAGCGCCTCACGGGCGACGGCGGACAGTTTCGAGACGGAAACCCTTCTGGGTCGGGCGGTGGGCCGCTGGCGTGAGCGCTATCCGATCGAGCTGTCGCTGTATGTGGAGAACACGGTCGGCCTGCCCATCCTGTACAATCAGGAGATCGACCGCGCCGTGGCGGAAGGGGATGACGATCTGATCCTGGCCTTCCTGCACGATGATGTGGCGCTGCTGGATTTCTTCTGGCCGGAGACGCTGGCCACCTGGTGCCGGACCTTCGACATCGTCGGCCTGGCGGGCAATGTGCGCCGCACCCCCTATCAGCCCACCTGGGGTCATATCCGCACGGCCGAGGCGATCGGCGGCGACCTGCCGGAGAATCTCTGCGGAGCGGTCGCCCATGGCGCCACCTTCCCCACCCAGATCGGCTATTACGGGGAGCCAGGGCGGGAGTGCAAGCTGATGGACGGGCTGTTCCTGGCGGCCCGGGCCGGGATGTTCCGGCAATCGGGCCTACGTTTCGATCCGACCTTCGCCTTCCATTTCTATGACATGGACCTGTGCCGGCAGGCGGAAATCGCAGGGGTGCGCATGGGTGTCGCCCCGATCCCCGCCCTTCACGCCAGCGGCGGCAGCTACCAGGGCACAGCCTGGCTGAATGCCTATAACGACTACATCGCGAAATGGGGGAGCTGAGGGCCATGCAGCAGACACCGATGCATCATGACGTGAACCGCGACCTGCTGGCAGCCATCCCGCCCGGCCTGTCCCGGCTGGTGGAGGTGGGGTGCAGTTCCGGGGCCATGGCCGCCGCCTACCGTGCCGCCAACCCGGGCGCCCATTATGTGGGTGTGGAAATCGATGCGGACTATGCCGCCACCGCCGCCCCCCAGTGCAGTGAGACGCTGGTGGGCGATGTGGAACGGATGGACCTGGGCGCCACCCCGGCCTTCCAGGGGGCGCAGGCCTGGATCTTCGGCGATGTGCTGGAGCATCTGCGTGACCCTTGGGATGTGCTGACCCGCATCCGCAAGGTGCTGCCCGCCGATGGCTGTGTCGTCGCCTGCATCCCCAACGCCCAGAACTGGAGCGTGCAGATGATGCTGGCGGTGGGGCAGTTCCGCTACGCCGATTCCGGCCTGCTGGACCGCACCCATCTGCGCTGGTTCACCCGCACCACCATGGTGGAGATGTTCGCCGCCACCGGATATCAGGTGGACCATGCGGTGGCCCGCATCCCCGGCCAGCCGATGCCGGACCACATGCGCACCGCCATCACCGCCGTGGCCCAGGGCTGCGGCCTGGATGCCCAGACGGCGATCAATGATTCCCTGCCCATCCAGTATGTGATGCGGGCCCGGCCCATCGGCGCCTGACCCGCCCCGCACCTGACCTGACGGGACCTTGATACGGCGAAAGGGGCCGCCCGGTGGGACGGCCCCTTCCTTTTTGCCCGTCGGGCGATACCGGCGGCGGGCGGTCAGCGGAACAGTGCCAGGATGTTCTGCGGGGCACCGTTGGCGATGGACAGCGCCTGGATGCCCAACTGTTGCTGAACCTGCAAGGCCTGAAGCCGGGCCGATTCCTCATTGAGGTTGGCATCCACCAGGGTGCCGATGCCCTGGTTCAGGCTGTCCACCAGCTTGCTGGTGAAATCGGCCTGGAGTTCCAGGCGCTTGCCCACGTTACCGAACTCCGCCGCGGCACTGATGGTGATATCCATCTGCGCCTCCAGCGCCAGCAGCTGGGTTTGGGCATCCGCCGCCCGGGCGGAGCCGTCGGCACCGGCGGTGATCGCCGCGTCCAGGCCGGCGACGAAGGTCTGCACCGCGGTCATGTCCACACCGGTGACGGTATCGGTCACGGCGGAAATGGTGGAACCGGAGCGGTTGATGGACACCGTCAGCACGCGGGCATTGGTGTTGTTCAGCAGGTTCTCACCATTGTAGCTGGCGGCATCGATCGTATTCTGGATCTGGGCCGACAGGCTGTTCAGCTCATCCCCGATCTTCGCATGATCGACGGAGGCCGAGGTGGCGAGGGAGAGCTGGTTCTTCACCTCGCTCAGCAGTTTCTGGATGTTCTCCGACCCGACGCGGGCGGTCTGGACCGTGGCGGCGTTGATGTTGATGTTCTCGTTCAGCGCCTTCAGGGCGGAAACGTCGGACTTCATGGTGGTGGCGATCGCCCAGTAGGACGAATTGTCCTTGGCGGTCCCCACCTTCATGCCGGTGGAGATGCGATCCTGGACGACGGCCAGATCCTTGGACGTGCGGTTCAGGGTCTGCAGCGCCACCATCGCGCCGACATTGGTCAGAATGGACGTGGTCATCGATGTCTTCCTTCGTGGATGGGTTCGTCGAAGCGCCTTCTGACGCCGCCGCCCGCCTGGTGCCCCCGGCAGGGGGCCTGTTTCCCGGATGGCTGGGATGATCCTGGCAGGGGCGGTTTAAGCCCGGGTAAAAAATGTTTCCTGTTGGCAACGCGCTTCCGTCGGGCCGGTCCGCCGGATTGGAACTTGAGCCTTGGAAGCCGATGGCAGCACTATAATGCATGGCTTTGCGATCCAGACATCGGATGCTAATCTCGGCTCCATCAAGTGTGCCCGGACATCTTCGCAGGAGATGTGCAATCAGACCGCACATATACCAGGATTACGACCGTTACAGACGGTGGATCGGACCGGTAGCTACAGGCGCGCAAGGCGGATGATCATGGAAATGCCGGATTTCAGGTCGCCCAGATCCCATCAATACGCCCAGTATTACCTGTCGCTGCTGGGCCCGGGCCGGCTGCCGCAACGATCAGCTTTCGATGTGACCAGCCAGCGGCGCATCATCGACAGTTTCGTCATCCTGGAGCGGGAAGCCCCCGGCCTTGTCCGCTTCCGCCTGGCCGGAACGTTGGAACGGCGACGCTACGGGTTCGAGGTCACGGGCCGGAATTACCTGGATTTCGTGCCGGAGGATCGGCGGGAGGGTGCAGAGGCTGCATTCCGCCACATGGCGGAACATCCCTGCGGCATGCATGCGATGATCGTATCCCGCACCCTGTATGGCAGAACGACCATGAACGAAGCCCTGGGCTTCCCCTTCCGGGCCGACCATTCAGGGGCGATCCATCTGATTTTCCAGAGCAATGACCTGGAATTCGACGAACGCCGGCAGCTGGAGGGAGACCCCCTGAGCCTGCACCAGCAGGTAAGCAGCCGCCGCTATATCGACATCGGCTTCGGTGTGCCCGATCCCACGTGAACGGGCGTCTTGAACGGGCGTCCGGGGTTCCGGGTTCCGGGTGTTTGAAACACCAAGGGCACCAAGATCACCAAGCGGACGGGCCAAGCGCGGCGCTGCGGCCCGCCCTGCCCCGCCCTTGATTGGATTGGATTTTTTCACCACGGGGGGCACAGGGAACACGGGGTTTCACAGGGGATTGATGTTGGTTGCCGGATAGAAACCCAGGGGATTTAGTGACCTTGGTGTCCAACCCGCGCGAAGCGCAACAAATCCATTGCCTGCGGCGCTTCACGGGGATCAATCGGGGTCAGGTGCGCCCAGCGCCAGACCCGCGACGGTAAAGGGAGGTGCTCGACAGCGGCACCTCTCCCCCCGTGAAACCCCGTGTACCCCGTGCCCCTGTGGTGACCACCTCTGCGCGCCACCCGCACCGGCTGCCTGCATCAACATCACCGCAAGTCACAGCTCATGATCCACCCGACCGAAGCCAGGTTGGCCCCGGCGGGGGGCGGTTCCGTGGCGGGCGTAGACGCCGTCGGTTTGCTGGCGTTCCAAGGCGCGGCCCAACTGGCGGCCGACGGCGGCGACGGCGTCCTGGGCGGCCAGGATGGACCGGCGGTTGACCTCCACCCGGTCGCGCAGGCGCCGGGCCGCCGCCTGAACCGCCGGCGGGGGGACTGCACCGTCCTCCCGCCCGTCCGTCGCACCACCGATAGCCCCGCCCTCGCCTGACCCATTCGCCTCGACAGGCGCACCGGAATCGGCGGCCGGGTCCGGGCCCGGCAGGGGCGGCGGAACCCAGACCAAGGGTGGCGGCGGGGTCCGCGCTTCGCGCAGCAGGATGCCCAACTGCTCGAACAGGGCCCGCTTCGCCTCCGCATACAGGGCCAATTCATCGGCATCGGCCCGGGGAAGCCGACCCGTCTCCTCATCCAGCAGGTCCGACAGGCGATCAAAAGCGGCCTTCAGGTCGCGCCGCATCTCCGGGGTCAGGCTGTCCATGTCCATCCCTCCTCAATCATCACTCCGCTGCCGCCGCTTCATAGGCGGCGATCTGGCTTTGGACATGGCGGGCGATGCCCAAGCCGTCACCGGCGGCGATCTGGCTGCCCACGGCTTCCAGCAGCAGGCTGCGGAAACTTTCCTCGGCGAAACCGCCGCCGAAGCTGCCATCCGTCGGGACGCCGGCGAACATGGCCTCCAGCATCTGGGACAGCATCATCGCCTCGAATTGTTTCGTTACCGCAACATCTTCCTTGGCACCAAAGGCATGGGCGGGGGTTGCGGCCGACAGGGCCAACGGCGGTGGGCCGGGGGGCTGGATCACGGGCTAGACTCCTTCCTTGGTCATTCCATTTCCGAAATGACCTCTCACAGGACTTCCAGATCGGCATGCAGGGCACCGGCGGCCTTGATCGCCTGAAGGATGGCGATGATGTCCCGCGGACCCGCCCCCAACCGATTCAGGCCGTTCACCAGTTCCTGAAGCGAGACCCCGCCGGGCACGATGTTCAGGCGGTTTGCTTGGCCCTCATCGATGGTGATCTGGGTGCGGGGGACGACAACCGTCTGCCCTTGTTCGGAAAAGGGGCCGGGCTGGCTGACCTGGGGGGCTTCCTCCACTCGGACCGTCAGACTGCCCTGGGCGACGGCGACGGTGCTGATCCGCACGTTCTCCCCGATCACGATGGTGCCCGACTTCTCATCGATCACCACCCGGGCCGGGGAATCCGGACGCACGGTCAGGGTTTCAATCCGGGAAACCAGGGCCGCCACATTACCGCTATAGGCGGCGGGGACCAGCAGTTCCACCGTCGTCGGGTCCGTCACCCGGGCGATCGACCCGCCCAGGGAGCCGTTCACCGCCTGGGCGATGCGGGTGGCGGTGGAGAAATCGGGGGAGCGCAGGGCCAGGCGCACCCGGCCCAGATCGTCCAGAGCGAAATCCACCTCCCGCTCCACGATCGCCCCGTTGGGGATGCGACCGGAGGTCGGGACACCCTTGGTGACGCTGGCCGCCTGCCCCTCCACCTCGAAGCCGGAGATGGCGACCGGCCCCTGGGCCACCGCATAGATCTTGCCGTCCGCCCCCATCAGCGGCGTCGCAATCAGGTTTCCACCTTGGAGACTGGTGGAATCACCCATCGTTGAAATGGTGACATCCAGCCGGGCGCCTTGGCGCGGGAAGGGCGGCAGCTCCGCCGTAACCATCACCGCAGCCACGTTGCGGGTGCGCACGTTCAGCCCGGTGATGTTGACTCCCAGGCGCTCCAGCATCCCCTCCAGGCTCTGCTGTGTGAAGGGGGAGTTCTGGAGCCGGTCCCCCGTTCCGTCCAGGCCGACGACCAGGCCATAGCCCAGCAACTGGTTGCCGCGCACCCCCTCAACCTCCACCAGATCCTTGATGCGGGTCTGGGCAGCGGCCGGGCCCACGGCAATGCCAGCGGTAAGCACAGCCGTCACGCAGGACAGAAGCACCAGCGCGGCGGCGATGCCACGAATGCGGGCCCGCTGCGGGGCCACCTGCCTGTCCGGATCCATTCCTGCCTCCCCGCCCCGGGCCTGGACCGGGTTTCCGACCCGGCAACTGATGGCTCGACCATAAGGGGTGCTGGTTAAAGCCGGATTTCAACAGTACATCCGGCTTTTTATGGACCTTTGATCATTTATTCCGAGTATAATCAAATTTGTAATTCGATTGACCTTATCTCCAAACGGAGTAGTTTCTTCTGGCAACCGCCAAGTATTCCACAAGATCAACAAAATTTTACCTTCTTTTCCTGGTCGGGCACCACGCCGCCGGGGGAGACGAGGAGATGGACATGCGCGTGCTGCTGATTGAGAACGATCGGACCGTCGCGGGGGCGGTCGCCCGCACCATCCAGAAGGCCGACCTGCGCTGCGAACTGGCAGAGGAACCGGAGGCGGAGCAGCTTCTCCGCGATGGGGAGCAGAATTTCGAAGATTACGATGCGGTCCTGGTCGGCCGCGTCTCCCAGCCGGAGGCACTGATCGGGCGCATCCGGCGCAGTGCGGGCCGGGCCATCATGGTCAGCCTGCTGGAACACCGCTGTGTGACCAGCACGATCAACCACCTGCGCGCCGGGGCGGACGATGTGCTGGTCAAGCCCGTGAACGCCCAGGAGATCGAGGCGCGGTTGCACGCCGTCCGCCGCCGCTTCCACGGCCACACATCGCCGGAAATCCAGGTGGGCCGCCTGACCGTCTATCTGGACGGGCGCGACCCGGCTGTGGACGGCCGCCGCCTGCGCCTGTCCCACCGGGAACACGCCATCTTCAGCGTCCTGGCCCTGAATGTCGGCCGCGTCATCTCGAAGGAGAAGATCTATGAGGCCGTCTACGCCCTGTCCGGGTCCGACCCGCTGGACAAGGTGATCGACGTCTATATCTGCAAGCTCCGCAAGAAGCTGGCCGAAGCCACCGGCGGTGAGAAATACATCGAAACCGTGTACGGCCGCGGCTACAAATTTGAGGCCCCGGAGGCAGGAGCGGAGGGGGAGGAGGCGATGGAGCCTGGATCGGTTGTGTCCCCTCCATCGATCATTTCCAAAGGGCAACCCGCAATCGGGGTGGAAGCATTGATCTTAGAGACACACAGCATGGGTAACAAAGACGGCCTCCGGGCCGTCTTTTTTTGACTGGCGCGCAGACATGAAGTGTGGCAGTGATCAATTGAAACAACTTCTGATAGTTGTATAGTGTATTCATCAGGACGGATGTTCAGTGATGGTCGCACCATGGTTCCAGATCGGCGCATGGGTGGTTGGTGCCATCGGCGCTGCCGCTGCCGGCAAAGCTGTCTATGACAAATCCCAGGCGAACACAGCCCGCAAGAAGGGCGATGAGACGATCGAGGAATCGCGAAAGGCGCTGGCGGGAGCCTGCGACGCGGCGAACGCTGCCCTGGTCGATCTCCGGTCCCATCGCGATGCCGTGACGACCAATACATTACGGCGGGTTATCGGGATTGCGGATCGGGTCCATGGCGGTGACATGGTCGAGATCGGAACGGAGGTTAAGGCGCTGAACCTTCCGGACGTGACCATCGAAGCCATGAAGGACATGTCCATCACCGTCGCGGGTGTCGTGAAAACGGCGGCCTCTGCCGTTGCGACGGGCGCCGCAGCGGGAAGCGGAGCAATGGCAGCGGTTGCGGCCGTGGGGAGCGCTTCATCCGGTGCGGCTATTTCCTCCCTGAGCGGTGCCGCAATGACCAACGCCACGCTGGCCTACCTTGGCGGGGGGACGGTGGCGGCAGGCGGCGGCGGTATGGCCGCAGGTGCCACAGTATTGGCCGGCGTGGTCGCGGCACCCGTGATCATGGTGGCCGGGGTTGCCGCGGCGATAAATGCGTCCAAGCAGCGGACCGAGGCCGAGCATTACAAGGCGAAGGCCGACATCGCGGCTGAAGCGGCGAAGACCGAGATCGCCAAGATGGGAGCCATCGCCAAACGGGCCCGGATGGTCAGCCGCAGCATCGAGGCGCTGGACACCCGCACACTGGACCTGATCGAGCATATGGAAGCTATGCTCGCGGCCCGTCCCCCGGGCAAGGTCGAGTTCAGTTCACTGTCGGAAGCAGAGGTCGGACTTTACAAACTCGTCCTGTTCCTGGGTACCAATCTGTACGCGATCGCGGAGATCGATGTGACGGCAGAGATCCCTGAATCCATGAAAAGGGTTCTGTCCGCTGACTTCAGCACCAGTGTCGATATGGGGCCGCCGGTCTTGGAAGGGAGGGCTGAATGAGCAGTTCCAAATCAGGTCAGGATCTTGTCAGTGCTCTTGCGAGCGTCGCCGGCAAGGCGTCCCCTACCCAGATCGTCGATGTCACCAGGCAGTTGGTCTCAGACCTGTCCGAGTGGCGTAAAGTCGAGTCGATTGAACAGACCAACCGGGAGATGATCGCCGCCCAGAGGGATGTGTGGATCACCAAGATCCGCGCGGATCGGGAAGTGATGCAGCAGTATCTGCGGCAACACGAAGCAACGCAGTCAAAGACCCTGGACGACCTGTTCACCCGGCTGGACAAGGCGATCGATGGCGGGAATGTGGATGTCGTGGGCCAGATCCTGGAAGGGATCGTCAGCACCGTGAAATCCTCGCCTCTTGGGGATCTGGCGACATTGGACAAGCGTATGGCTGATGGCAGCTTCACCTTCAAGCTCGGACGTTCTTGACCCCCGCCCACCAAACCCCGCAAGTACCGTTCAAGAGCAAGGATCCTCAGCCGACAAGAACGCCGTGTCAGGTCGCCGCCGCCGCCAATATGGCACGGATGCGGGTGCGAACCTGGATGCGGTCAGCCGTTGTAAAGCCGGCGGCCGCCAGATCGGACACCTCCACATCCCACGCATCAAAGGTCGGCATAGGCCCGCCGATCCGCGTCCGACGCCCATTCACCGAAGGCCCCGAACGGGTCCTCCACCGTGTCCGACGGGGCGCGGGTCAGGATGACGCGCCCCTCCTCGATCAGATAGGCGATGGCGTCGCCTTCCTTCAGGTGCAGGGCCGCCCGTACGGGCTGTGGGATGGTGGTCTGTGCCTTGCTTGCTGGTCAGCCTGCTGGTGATCATGACCGCCCATCGCCGAAAGGAATGTCCTTACCGGGGAGGATGGGGCGGTCGTCGCCCGGGGTCAAGGCGGCTTTAGCCCGTCCTATTCACCAGCGTTGATCTGAATGGGGATTGCCTGGGGGCGGATGCGCGGTTCGGTGGCGCGGTCGGCGCGGTGCTGGATTGGATTGT
>JBJOKR010000129.1:0-14314 GCA_046045995.1 Pseudomonadota bacterium
GCAGGGAATCCTGGTGCCGCAGCGGCACGGCCAGGGCACCCGCCAGGTTCAGCACCATGCCCCGGCTGGGACGGGACCGGCCGGATTCCAGGAAGCTGATATGGCGCTGGCTGGTATCGCAGCTCAACGCCAGGTCCAGCTGGCTGAGGCCCCGTGCCTGACGCCAGCGGCGCAGATGGGCCCCGAAACCGTCAACCGGTCGGGGGGCGGGCGGGGCGGCCTTGGGGGCAGGGGTGGAAACGGAGAGGGTCATTGGGGCGTGCGCAGTGGCGGCATGGGGACAGTGTGGCCGGTCGGCGGGCCGTCGTCCATTACCTGCTTGGTAATTGCGGGGACCCGGGCAGGGGCGGGATGGTGTGCCCGCGAACACATCCGAACCACCGACACCTGAAGGATAGGGTACCATGACCATCCCCACGACCAGCCTGCCCGCCGCCGGCATCCGCATCCCGGGCCTGGGCGGGGCCGTTCCGCGCAGTGTGCTGGCCTATGCCGCCATCGGCATCCTGGCGGGCATCGACCTGCTGCTATTCGGCCCCTGGATTGCAGCGATGGCGATCGATGCCGCCGCCCTCCCGTCCACCCCGGATCTCCAGACCTATGCCGCTGTCCTGGGCGTTTTCTCCATCCTGTTCGGGCTGGCGGTCGCCCTGGTCGGGCGCCGGGGCGGCGACCGGGCCGGACTGGCACCGGTCATGGCCGGGATCGCCGGTCTGCTCTGCCTGGGGGCTGCGGCGGCGGGGGCGTCCATCCTGCCGCCGTTCGGAATCGGCCTGCTGGTCGCTTTCGCCCTGACGGATTTCCTGTTCCTGGTGCTGATGCGCCGGTCGCTTTCCGCCTGATCCCGTCCCGATCGAAGAAGGCGGCGCAAGCCTATGGAAACCTTGGCGAAGTTCTGTTGGCTGGTGCTTGCCGCCATCCATCTGGCCCCGGCGGCGGTGCTGGTCGATCCCGGCCTGACCCTGAAGCTTTACGGGGTCCCGCCGGACGGGGCCGCCGGGGTCCTGCTGATCCACCGCGGGGCGCTGTTCCTGGCGGTGGTGGCCGTCGCCCTTCTGGCCGTGTTCAGCCCGGAGGCGCGGCGGGCGGCCAGCCTGGTGGTGGGGATCAGCGTGATCGGTTTCCTGGCTGTCTACACCGCCCAGGGCCTGCCCGCCGGGCCGCTGCGGATCATCGCCCTGGTGGATGCGGCGGCCCTGCTGCCCCTGGTCGCGGGCATGTGGCTGGCGTGGCGGGGGCGGGCCCCCGTCTGACCAACGGCGTCGTGAGCCGGCCTGATGAACCGGCGGGGTGGGCCTGCGGGGTCGGGATGGTATAGTGTCCCGGACCAGCATCCCGCCCCTTGCCGACGGACCCCATGCCCGTGATCGATCCCGGTTTCATCCATCTGCGCGTCCACTCCGCCTATTCCTTGTCCGAAGGGGCAATCAAGGTGAAGGAGTTGGTGAAGCTCTGCCAGAAGCAGGGCATGCCGGCGGTGGCGGTGACGGATACGGGCAATCTGTTCGGGTGCCTGGAATTCGCCATGGCCGCGTCGGAGGCGGGGATCCAGCCCATCATCGGCTGCCAGATGTGGATCACCCCCTATGGCCCGGTGAAGAAGGCCCGGATGGGGGCCGCGGTGACGGACCAGCTGGTCCTGATCGTCCAGAGCGAACAGGGCTACCGCAACCTGATGAAGCTGGTCTCCCGCGCCTATCTGGAGACGGAGCCGGGGCTGCTGCCCCAGGTCTCGATGGAGGCCCTTCAGGGCTGCACGGACGGGCTGATCTGCCTGACCGGCAGCATCCATGGTGGCATCGGCCGCCTGCTGCTGGACGGGCAGAAGCCGGCGGCGGAGGATCTGCTGGGACGGCTGAAATCCCTGTTCCCTGGCCGGCTCTATGTCGAGCTGATGCGCCATGGAGAGGGGCAGATCGGCCAGGCGGAGGATCGGATCGAGGAGGATCTGATCAGCCTTGCCTATGCCCATGACCTGCCCCTGGTCGCCACCAACGATGTCTATTTCGGCGGTGCGGAGATGTATGAGGCGCATGATGCGCTGCTCTGCATCGCCGAGGGTGCCTATGTGATCCAGGAGGAGCGGCGGCGTGTCACCCCGAACCACCGCTTCAAATCGGCGGCGGAGATGCGGGAGCTGTTCGCCGACCTGCCGGAGGCGGTGGACAACACGGTCGTGATCGCGCGGCGCTGTGCCTATATGCCGAAGAAGGTGAACCCGATCCTGCCACCCTTCCCCTGCGAGGGCGGGCGGAGCGAGGAGGAGGAGCTGCGGGCCCAGGCGCATGAAGGGCTTAGCGTCCGTCTTGAACGCTACGTCTTCACCGCCGGCATGGCGGAGGAGGAGAAGGCGACGACGGAGGCGGAATACCGCAAACGCCTGGATTTCGAACTGGACGTCATCGTGAAGATGAAGTTCCCCGGCTACTTCCTGATCGTGTCGGACTTCATCAAATGGGCGAAGAACCACGATATCCCGGTGGGGCCGGGCCGCGGGTCGGGTGCCGGCTCCCTTGTCGCCTGGTCGCTGTTCATCACCGATCTCGACCCCATCCGCTACGGCCTTCTTTTTGAACGGTTCCTGAACCCCGAACGTGTGTCCATGCCGGACTTCGACGTGGATTTCTGCCAGGACCGGCGGGAGGAGGTGATCCGTTACGTCCAGGACAAGTACGGCACCGACAAGGTCGCCCAGATCATCACCTTCGGTAAGCTCCAGGCCCGGGCCGTGGTGCGCGATGTGGGCCGTGTCCTCCAGATGCCCTATGGGCAGGTGGACAAGATCTGCAAGATGATCCCGAACAACCCGGCAAACCCCGTCACCCTGGAACAGGCGATCGAGGGGGAGCCGCTGTTGCAGGAGATGGAAAAGGCGGACGAAACCGTGGGCCGCCTGCTGGGCATCGCCCGGCGGCTGGAAGGCCTGTACCGCCACGCCTCCACCCATGCCGCCGGTGTCGTCATCGGCGACCGGCCGCTGGACGAGCTGGTGCCCATGTACCGCGATCCGCGCTCCGACATGCCGGTTACCCAGTTCAACATGAAATATGTGGAGCTGGCTGGGCTGGTGAAGTTCGACTTCCTGGGCCTGAAGACCCTGACCGTTCTGCAGAAGGCCGTGGACCTGGTCGCGGAGCAGGGGCCGAAGCTGGATCTGCTGAACCTGCCCATGGAGGATGGGAAATCCTATGCCCTGTTGGGCCGGGCCGAGAGTTCCGGCGTGTTCCAGCTGGAATCCAGCGGCATGCGCGATGTGCTGCGCCGGATGAAGCCGAACCGGATCGAGGACATCATCGCCCTGGTGTCCCTCTACCGCCCCGGCCCGATGGACAACATCCCCAAATACATCAAGGTAAAGTTCGGGCAGGAGGAGGCGGATTACATGCATCCGGCCCTTGAGCCGATCCTGAAGGAGACCTTCGGAATCATGGTCTACCAGGAACAGGTGATGCAGATCGCCCAGGTCCTGGCCGGCTACAGCCTGGGCGGCGCCGACCTGCTGCGCCGGGCCATGGGCAAGAAGATCAAGGAGGAGATGGAGAAGGAGCGGGCGAAGTTCATCAAGGGTGCGAAGGAGGTGATGGGGGTCGATGAGGACCATTCCGGCCTGATCTTCGACCAGGTGAACAAGTTCGCCGGCTACGGCTTCAACAAGTCCCACGCTGCTGCCTATGCCCTGGTCGCCTACCAGACAGCCTATATGAAGGCGAATTACCCGGTCGAGTTCATGGCGGCGATCATGACCCTCGACCTCGGCAACACGGACAAGCTGAACCAGTTCCGGCAGGAGCTGGATCGCTTGCGGATCAAGCTGTTACCGCCCGACATCAACCGATCGGGTGAGATCTTCACGGTGGAGGCGCTGGCGGACGGTACCCGCTGTGTGCGCTATGCCCTGGCGGCGGTGAAGGGCGTGGGCCTGCCGGCCATGCAGATGGTGGTGGCGGAGCGGCGGCGGAACGGGCCGTTCAAGGACATCTTCGATTTCGCCCGCCGCATCGATACCCAGGCCCTGAACAAGCGCATGCTGGAGAAGCTGGTCTGCGCCGGTGCCTTCGACGGCATGAACCGCAACCGGCACCAGATCTTCGCCGGGCTGGAAACGGTCATGCGCTTCGCCCAATCCGCCGCGGCGGAGCGGGACAGCGGGATGGCCAGCCTGTTCGGCGGGGATGGCGGCGGCGGGCTGAAGGCCCCGGACCTGCCCCGCATCGCCGACTGGGACCCGCTGGAGAAGCTGCGCCATGAGTTCGAGGCGATCGGCTTCTACCTGTCCGCCCATCCGCTCGATGGATTCGCCCCGGCGCTGGCCCGGCTGAAGGTGGCGCGGGTGGCGGATCTGCCGCGGCTGCTGCGGGAGGGCAAGCCCACCCGCCAGCGCATGGCCGGGATCGTCGTGGCGAAACAGGAGCGGACGGCGAAAAGCGGCAACCGCTTCGCCTTCATCTCCCTGTCCGATTCCTCCGGCGTTTATGAGGTCACCCTTTTTTCGGAGGCGCTGGCCCCGGCGCGGGAGCTGCTGGAACCGGGCAAGGCGGTGATCCTCTATGTGGATGTGCAGCAGAACGGGGAGGAACTGCGCCTGACCGGCAGTGGCGTGCTGTCCCTGGAGGATGAGGTGGCGAAGACCGCGGCCGGGTTGAAGATCGTGCTGCGCGATCCGGAACCGGTGCAGACGCTGAAATCCACGCTGGAGCGCCTCGCCCCGGGGCGCGGCAAGGTCCTTGTCTCCGTCGAGACGGACCCCCTGCGGGAGGTGGAGATCGCCCTGCCCAAGGCCTACCAGATCACCAGCGCCGGCCGTGCGGCCATCAAGGCCATCCCGGGTGTGGTGGATGTGATGGACCTGTAGGGGCGGCGGCCGCGCGACCCCGGCTTTCCGTGGGGGTCAGACCTGCGGGTCCATCGCCGGACCCAGGATCTCCACCGCCTCCGCCAGCAGCGCGCCCGCACTGTCGTGCAGCACCGTGGCCCGGCCGTGGACGACGGCGCCGGGCGGGTGACCGAGGCGACGGCACAGATCCCCCGCCGCCCGGGCGGTGAAGAAGGTGTGGGGGCGGCTGGTGAAGCGGATCCCCGCCTGCTTCAGCACCGTGCCGAAGGGCAGGTCGGCCGCCCGGATGCGGGCGGCGACAGGGGCGGGAAGGGAGGAGAGATGGATGCGGATCAGCCCCATCTCTCCCGGCCGTCCTGTCTCGGCCCCGGCGAGCAGCACCTTCCGAAGCAGCGTGTCGCCCCCGGCGCCTGTATCACCCTCATCCAGGCTGGAAAGGACCGACAGGGTCATGGCTTCGCCCGCATGATCCTCCAGCACCGCCGTCATCCCGCGCACATGGACCAGCAGGGGGCGGATGGCGGGCGGCAGGTCCGCTTCCGCGACGATCTGTGTCTCCAAGCCCGGCAATCCGATGCGCGCGTCATGCAGAAGATCGGACGGGGCGGAATGGACGGCGTGCACGGAGGGGGATTCCAGGGCGGGGAGGAGCGGCGGCAGCGCGGATCGCGGGCGAAGGCCCGGGCGAGCGCGGACCATACGCATGTGGCCCCGCCCTGCCAAGGGGGCGATCGCCGCACCCGGCAGGTGGCCCGATTCCGTCAAATCCCTACCAAGCCCGCCCCGAACCAATGCCGTACCGCCGCCGTCGCGGCATGTCCGCCATGCCGCCCCGGCGACAGCCATGCGGGCGGGGCGCTTGCAAAGGGCGGGGACCGGGAGTATGTAACCGCCGTCGTCAATCCCGCACACGGGCTTGCGGGTCGCATCCTGCATTCTGATGCGTCCCCTTCCGGTGTTCCCAAGGCCAACGCGGCCCGGGAACCACGCCCGTGGAGGATCAACCGGAAAAGGACTGTTTTCCAATGGCTATGCCCACTTTCACCATGCGCCAGCTGCTTGAGGCCGGCGTGCATTTCGGTCACCACACCCGCCGCTGGAACCCGAAGATGGCCCCGTTCCTCTTCGGCGTGCGCAACGGTGTGCACATCATCGACCTCGAGCAGACCGTCCCGATGCTGTACCGCTCCATGCAGGCGGTGCGTGACGTGACCGCCGGCGGCGGCCGCGTCCTGTTCGTCGGCACCAAGCGCGCCGCCCAGGAAAAGGTGGCCGAGGCCGCCAAGCGCTCCGGCCAGTACTATGTGAACCACCGTTGGCTCGGCGGCATGCTGACCAACTGGAAGACCATCTCCCAGTCGATCAAGCGGCTGAAGGAGATGGATGAGCAGCTGGCCGCCGGCGACCAGTCCGGCCGCACCAAGAAGGAGCTGCTGAACATGACCCGCGACCGCGACAAGCTGGAGCGGGCGCTCGGCGGTATCCGGGACATGGGCGGCCTGCCCGACCTGCTGTTCATCATCGACACCAACAAGGAGGCGCTTGCCATCCAGGAGGCCAACAAGCTGGGCATCCCGGTCGTGGCGATCGTCGATTCCAACAGCAATCCGGAAGGCGTGACCTTCCCGATCCCGGGCAATGATGATGCGCTGCGTGCCATCGACACCTATTGCGACCTGATCGCCGGCGCCGTCCTGGACGGCCTGCAGGCGGAGATGAGCGCGGCGGGCATCGATGTGGGCAGCCAGGAAGAGGCCCCGGTCGAGGCGCTGCCGGAAGACGCCGAGGTCGAAGCCGAAGCCCCGGCCCAGGCCTGAATTTATGCATGGGCGGCCGGTCTGTTCCTGGGTTCGGGGACAGGCCGGCCGTCCTGCTGTCTGACATCCGGTTTTTGAACGGACCAACCAGTCGAGAGAGGCGATTATGGCGGAAATCACTGCCGCGCTCGTGAAGGACCTGCGCGAGAAGACCGGCGCCGGCATGATGGACTGCAAGAAGGCGCTGTCCGAGTCCAACGGTGACCTGGAGGCCGCGGTCGATTGGCTGCGTAAGAAGGGTCTTGCCGCTGCCGCCAAGAAGGCAGGCCGCGTGGCTGCCGAAGGTCTTGTGGGCGTTGCCGCATCCGGCACCTTCGGCGCCGCGGTCGAGGTGAATGCCGAGACCGACTTCGTCGCCCGCAACGAGACATTCCAGGCCTTCGTTTCCAAGGTCACCGAACTGGCGCTCGGCACCGACGGCACCGTCGATGCCCTGAAGGCTCTGGCCTTCCCGGGTTCCACCCGCAATGTGGGTGATGAGCTGACCCATCTCGTCGCCACGATCGGCGAGAACATGAACCTGCGCCGGGTGGCGAAGCTGTCCGTGACCGATGGCGTCGTCGCCACCTACATGCACGGCGCCCTGGTCGCGGGCCTGGGCAAGATCGGTGTCCTGGTCGCTCTGGAATCCACGGGCGACAAGGAGAAGCTGGCCGAGTTGGGCAAGCAGATCGCCATGCACGTGGCCGCCGCTCGTCCGGAGGCGCTGGAGATCACCGACGTTTCCACCGATGCACTGGATCGCGAGCGCAGCGTCCTGTCCGATCAGGCCCGCGCCAGCGGCAAGCCGGAGGAGATCATCGCCAAGATGGTCGAGGGCCGGATCCGCAAGTACTACGAGGAAGTCGTCCTGCTGGAGCAGGCCTTCGTCATCGACCCGGACCGCAAGATCCGCAAGGTCGTGGAGGATGCCGCCAAGGCCGTCGGCGCACCGGTGAAGCTGACGGGTTTCGTTCGCTTCGGTCTGGGTGAGGGCATCGAGAAGGAGACGACGGATTTCGCTGCCGAAGTGGCGGCGATGGCGCGCTGAACGGCGCGCCGGTCCTTCGCTTCCCTGTATCCCCCGGGGCTTCCAGCCCCGGGGTCCTTCCGCCCCCGATTGTTTCCGCTCCCGCGGGTCTTCCTGCCGGGGGTGTTCCTCCCGCGAAAGGAGAACCGCCGGTGACCGCCCTGTACAAACGCGTCCTGCTCAAGATTTCGGGCGAAGCGCTGATGGGGGACCGGGACTACGGTCTCGATCCGGTTATCGTGGACCGGGTGGCGGGAGAAGTCCGCTCCGTCGTCCGCATGGGGGTCCAGGTTTGCTTGGTCATCGGCGGCGGCAACATCTTCCGCGGCGTCTCCGGTGCCGCCACGGGGATGGAGCGGGCCACGGCCGACTACATGGGCATGCTGGCGACCGTGATGAACGCGCTGGCCATGCAGAACGCCCTGGAAAAGATGGGCGTGCAGACCCGGGTGCAGTCCGCCATTCCGATGGCCAGCGTGTGCGAGCCCTATATCCGCCGCCGGGCCGTCCGGCACATGGAAAAGGGGCGGGTGGTGATCTTTGCCGCCGGCACGGGCAACCCGTTCTTCACCACCGACACCGCGGCCGCCCTTCGCGCATCGGAAATGCAGTGCGACGCCCTGCTGAAGGCGACCAAGGTGGACGGTGTCTATACCGCCGATCCCAAGAAGGTCCCCGACGCCGTCCGTTACGACCGTCTGACCTATCTCCAGGTCCTTTCGCAGGACTTGCAGGTCATGGATGCTTCCGCCATCTCTTTGGCGCGGGAGAGCAAGATCCCGATCCTCGTCTTCTCCATCTTCACCGACGGTGCCTTTGCCGAGGTGATGGCGGGTCGGGGCCGTTACACCATCATCACCGAAGAAGAGGCCTAAGGTGGCTGAGCCCGACATCAAGGCAATCGAGCGCCGCATGGACGGCGCCGTCGACACCCTGCGCAAGGAATACGGCGGTCTGCGGACCGGCCGCGCGTCCACCAGCCTGCTGGATCCGGTGATGGTAGAAGCCTATGGCAGCGCCATGCCGCTGGTCCAGGTGGCCAATGTCTCCGTGCCGGAGCCGCGGCTGATCACCGTGTCTGTCTGGGACCGGACCATGGTCAAGGCGGTGGAGAAGGCTATCCGTGAAGCCGGCCTGGGCCTGAACCCGCAATCCGATGGGCAGACGATCCGCGTGCCGATTCCGGAACTGAACCAGGAACGTCGCCAAGAATTGGCCAAAGTCGCGGCCAAGTATGCGGAACAGGCCCGGGTTGCCGTCCGCAACGTCCGCCGCGACGGTATGGACGGCTTGAAGAAGATGCTGAAGGACGGCGACTTGTCGGAGGACGAGCAGAAGACCTGGGCCGACAAGGTGCAGGCCATCACCGACACCCACATCAAGAAGATCGATGAGGCGTTGGCGGCCAAGGAAAAGGAAATCCTGCAGGTCTGATCCTGCGGATCAGCAGCAAGGACCCTTCGTGCCCATGCACAGCCCTTCGGACCTGGCGGTCGGCCCCGTTCCCCAGCATGTCGCCATCATCATGGACGGCAACGGCCGCTGGGCGAAGGCGCGCGGGTTGCCCCGTACCGCTGGCCACCGCAAGGGCGTGGAGGCGGTGCGCAACGCCATCGAGGCGGCGGGCGATCTCGGTATCCGGTACCTTACCCTGTTCAGCTTCTCCTCGGAGAACTGGGCCCGGCCGGCCGATGAGGTGGGGGACCTGATGCAGCTCCTCCGCTTTTACCTGCGTGGGGAGATCGCCACCCTGCACAAGAACGGGGTGCGCATCCGCGTCATTGGCGATCGGGCGCGGTTGGCACCGGACATTGTTTCCCTGATCGACAACGCCGAGGCGTTGACCGCGGGCAATGCGGCACTGACCCTGGTGCTGGCACTGAGCTACGGCGCCCGGCAGGAGATCGTGGCCGCAGCCCAGCGTGTGGCTACCCTCGTCTCCTCCGGCCACCTGACGGCGGAGGAGGTGGATGAGCGTGTGCTGGGCTCCCACCTCGCCACGGCGGGGATTCCGGACCCGGATCTTGTCATCCGCACCAGCGGGGAGAAGCGGATCAGCAATTTCCTCCTCTGGCAAATCGCCTATGCGGAGTTCGTATTCGTCGATACTCTATGGCCGGATTTCACCAAGCGCGACATGGAAGATGCCGTCCAGGAATTCTGCCGGCGGGAGCGTCGGTTCGGGGCATCCGTCGGCAGCCGCTGAGGCGGTGCCGGCTCCCTCGCGTATCGGCGATTTGAAGACCCGCGTCCTCTCCGCCCTGGCCTTTGGCCCGCCGATCCTGGCCGCCGCCTGGTTCGGCGGGTTGGCCTTCGATGCGGTCATTGTCCTGGTCGCCATCCTTGGCACCCGGGAATGGGTCAGGCTGGCAGAGCCGGACGATCGGCGGGGCTGGCCCCTGGCCCAGGCCATCGCGGCCGTCCTGATCGTTGTCGCCGTCGATTTCCATTTCGGGGCCGCGGCCGGATTCGTCACGGCGGCCCTGGCCACGCCCTGCCTGTGGCTCGCCTCCCGCCTGCGCGGCTGTGCCCATCCCTGGCTGTTGGCGGCGACCGTGCCCTATATCGGCATCGCCTGCCTGTCCCTGATGTGGGTCCGCAACGATACAGGGGAGGATGGCAGGGCCCTGTTCTTCTTCCTGCTTCTGGTGATCTGGGCCACGGATATCGGGGGCTATGCCGCCGGGCGCAGTATCGGTGGCCCCAAACTTGCGCCACGATTCAGTCCCAAGAAGACTTGGGCTGGTCTGGTTGGCGGCATGATCGCCGCCGCCGGAGTCGGCTATGCGGTTGCCAGTGTCGATTCCGCGGCCCTGCCCGGGGTCGCGGCCTTGGCGGGGGCGGTCCTGGCGGTGGTGGGGCAGATGGGCGATCTATTCGAATCCTATATGAAGCGGCGGAGCGACGTGAAGGACAGCGGTTCATTGATCCCCGGCCATGGCGGCCTGCTCGACCGGATCGACGGTTTGATCGCGGCCGCCCCGGTCTTCGCCGTGATCCACGCTGTCGCCGGAAGGGGCCTCGGATGGTGGTGAGCACGCCGCGCACGGTCACCATCCTGGGATCGACGGGATCGGTCGGCTGTAACACGGTCGATCTGGTCGCGCGGGAACGGGAGCGGTACAGCGTCAGCGCCCTGGTCGCTAACCGGAATGTGGAAAAGCTGGCGGACCAGGCCCGTGCCCTGCGCCCCCGCCTGGCCGTCGTCGCCGATCCGGAGGCCTATTCCCCACTCAAAGCGGCCTTGGCGGGAACCGGCGTGGAGGTGGCGGCGGGGGCGGATGCGGTGCGGGAAGCGGCCGACCTGCCGGCCGAGTGGGTGATGGCCGCCATCGTCGGCTTCGCCGGGCTGGAGCCGACCCTGGCGGCGGTCCGGCGCGGGGCCACCGTCGCCTTCGCCAACAAGGAGGTGCTGGTCTGCGCCGGCGAGCTGATGATGGCGGAGGTCCGGCGCAGCGGCGCCACCCTGCTGCCGGTGGACAGTGAGCACAGCGCCATCTTCCAGGTGTTCGATGAACGCCAGCGCGACCGCGTGGCGAAGCTGGTGCTGACCGCGTCCGGCGGTCCCTTCCGCACCTGGGACCGGGCCCGCATGGCCGCGGTGACCCCAGCCCAGGCCTGCCGGCATCCCAACTGGTCCATGGGGGCCAAGATCTCCGTCGACAGCGCCACCATGATGAACAAGGGGCTGGAGCTGATCGAGGCCCACCACCTTTTCGCCATGCCGGCGGCGCGGATGGAGGTACTGGTCCACCCCCAGTCCATCATCCACAGCATGGTGGAATATGTGGACGGGTCGGTCCTGGCCCAGCTGGGTACGGCCGACATGCGCACCCCCATCGCCGTCGCCCTGGCCTGGCCCGACCGGATCGCCACACCGGGGGACCGCCTGGACCTGGCCAGGATCGGGCATCTGGATTTCGAAGCCCCGGATGAGGATCGGTTTCCAGCCCTGCGGCTGGCGAGGGGAGCCTTGCAAAGCGGTGGGGTGGCGCCTACGATCCTGTCCGCCGCAAACGAGGTCGCGGTCCAGGCCTTCCTGGATGGGCGCATCGGCTTCCTCGAAATCGAACGGGTGGTTGAGACCGCGCTGTCCGGCCTGCCCAACACCATGCCGACCCGCCTTGACGATATCCGGGCGGTGGATGCCGATGCCCGCCGTCATGCCGCGGGTCAGGTGGCAGAGATCGGGAACAGGGCCTGAGAAGCCGGGAGGGACATGGGATGGAACTGCTTGGCTTCGCCTGGAACTACGTGATCGTCTTCCTGGCCGTATTGACCATCCTGGTCTTCGTCCATGAACTTGGCCATTACTGGGTGGCCCGCCGGGCCGGCGTTAAGGTGGAGGTGTTTTCCATCGGATTCGGCCCAGAGATTTTCGGCTGGCATGACCGGTCCGGCACCCGCTGGCGCTTCAGCGCCATCCCGTTGGGCGGCTATGTGCGCATGTTCGGCGATGCCGATGCGGCCAGCCGCCCGGACCATGCCGCCAATGCCCGGATGGATGATCTGGCCCGCAGCCAGTCCTTCTTTCACAAGCCCTTGCGGGCCCGGGCGGCGGTGATCGCCGCGGGGCCAGCGGCGAATTTCGCCTTCGCCATCGTCGCCCTGGCCATCCTTTTCATGGTCTATGGCCAGACCCGCACCAACCCGGTGGTCCAGACAGTCCAGCCCGACAGTGCCGCCGCGGAGGCGGGGGTCCTGCCCGGCGACCGGGTGGTGACGCTGAACGGGACGGAGGTGGATCGATTCGAGCGGGTGGTGCGCCATGTGCTGACCTACCCGGGCGAGCCCATGGACTGGGAGGTGGAGCGGGACGGGGAGCGCATCGCCCTGACCGTGTCGCCCCGTGTGATCACCCGCACTGACCGGTTCGGCAACGAGCATACAACCGGGTTCATGGGCGTCACCTATGGCCCGGCCCAGTCGGTGCGCCTGGGCCCGGTCGAGGCGACGGCGGAAGCTGTCGCGGAAACATGGAACCTTACCACGGGCATCCTGGCCAATGTCTGGCAGTTGATCATCGGCGTGCGTGACACGGACGAGCTGGGCGGCCCACTTCGAATCGCCCAGATGTCCGGCGATATGGCGCAGATCAGCTTCGGCGCCTTGCTCTGGTTCATGGCCGTCATGTCGGTGAACCTGGGCCTGATCAACCTGTTCCCCATCCCGAT
This sequence comes from Pseudomonadota bacterium, assembly GCA_046045995.1. GTDB lineage: Bacteria > Pseudomonadota > Alphaproteobacteria > Azospirillales > Azospirillaceae > Indioceanicola. The sequence goes on from JBJOKR010000129.1 coordinate 12,835, forward strand.
GCTGGACGGGGGGCATCTTCTGTACTACGGGATCGAGGCCGTCCGCGGGCGGCCGCTCAGTGAACGGGCCCAGGAATATGGTTTCCGGATCGGGCTCGCTTTGGTATTGACCTTGATGGTCTTCGTAACCTGGAACGACATCGTCCAGTTCGGTGTCGTCCGGTTCTTCGTCGACCTGATATCCTAGCCTTTCGGGGGAACGCTTGGGTCTGGTTTCGAGGGTCGCGGCGCTGTGCCTGCTGGTCGGCGGCACCACCGCAACATCTGCCATCGCGCTGTCTTCCGGGGCCTTGGCCCAGCAGGCGTTCGACGGCGGCGTCATCACGGAAGTCCGCGTCGAGGGCACGCAGCGTATCGAACCGGCGACGGTCCGTTCCTACATGACTGTACGGGCGGGGGACACGTTCAGTGCCCAGCGCATCGACGAGTCGCTGAAGTCGCTCTTCGCGACCGGGCTTTTCGCCGATGTGACGCTACGCCGCCAGGATGGCGTGCTGATCGTCGCCATTGTCGAAAACCCGATCATCAACCGCATTTCCTTCGAGGGGAACCGGCGGCAGGAGACGGAGGATCTGTACCAGGAGGTGCAGCTCCGTCCCCGCACGGTCTACACCCGGACGCGCGTGTTGAACGATGTGCAGCGCATCCTGGAGATCTACCGCCGCAGCGGGCGCTTCGCCGCCCGTGTCGAGCCGAAGATCGTCCAGCTGGAGCAGAACCGTGTCGACCTGATCTTCGAGATCGAGGAGGGGGAACTCACCTCCGTCGAGCAGATCAATTTCATCAACAACAGCGTCTTCAGCGACAGCGATCTGCGCGACGTGATGCTGACGAAGGAGTCGCGCTGGTGGCGGTTCCTGTCCAGCTCCGACACCTATGACCCGGATCGCCTGAACTACGACCGGGAGCAGATCCGGCGCTACTACCTCCGCAACGGGTATGCCGATTACAAGCCGTTGTCCGCCCTGGCCGAGCTGACGCCCGACCGGGAGACCTTCTACATCACGACCACGGTCGATGAGGGCAAGCGCTATTCCTTCGGCACGATCGAGGTGCGCAGCGAGATCGAAGGGCTGGATGGGACCGTCCTGCTGCCCTTCGTCCAGGCGCGGTCGGGCGACTGGTACAATGCCGACCTGATCGAACAGAGCGTGGAAATCCTGCAGAACCTGCTGGGTGACCTGCAATACGCCTTCGTGGAGATCGATCCCCTGCTGTCCCGGAACCCGGAGACGCAGACCGTCGACATCATCTTCGAACTCAACCAGACGCCCCGCGTCTTCGTGGAGCGGATCGATATCCAGGGCAATGTCCGTACCCAGGACCGTGTGATCCGCCGCGAGATGCTTCTGGCCGAAGGCGACCCGTTCAGCACCTCCCGCGTCAAGCGGTCGGAGCAACGGATCAAGGATCTGGGCTTCTTCGAGGATGTGACGATCGAGACGGAGGAGGGAAGCCTCGCCGACCAGTCGATCATCAA
>JBJOKR010000130.1:0-14222 GCA_046045995.1 Pseudomonadota bacterium
AAGACGCAGTCTCCGCCATGCGGGCAGGGCGTGCGCGCGATCGGGGTCAGTAGGCGGTGCGGATACATCCGGTCAGCCGGCGATGGCGGAACCGCTTCGGCCGCGGGCTGCCGTCGGGCGGTCCAGGGCCATTGCCAGCCGTTCGGCCGCGCGCAGGATCTTCTCCTCCGTGCAGGCGGCATAGCCCAGGATCAGGCCGGTACGGTCGTGGCGGCCCGCCTCGAACCCTTCCAGCGCCTGTAGTTCTATCCCGCGGGCGGCGGCCAGCACCGCCACCTCCGCTGCCGAAAGGCCCAGCGCGGGTGTGGTGCGGGCGGTCAGGTGCAGGCCGGCCCCCGCCTCCTCCAGGGTCAGCGCCTCGGTCCAGTACCGCTCCGCCGCCGACCTCAGGGCATCACGGCGGGCGGCATAGACCCGGCGGGTCCGGCGCAGGTGGGAGGCCAGGTGCCCCTCCGCGATCAGGTCGTGGATCGCCATCTGCTCCGGCAAGGGCACCGTGGCGCCCAGCCGGCAGCGTAGATCCTGGGCCGCCCCCAGCAGTTCCGGCGGAACCACCAGCCAGGCCAGGCGCACGGCCGGAACCAGGACACGATCGAAACTGCCCAGGTGGATCACCCGCCCCCCTTCATCCAGGCCCTGAAGGGCGGGCAGGGGGCGGCCGTCATAGGTGTAGCCGCCGTCGGCATCATCCTCCAGCACCCAGCCGCCGCTGCGACGGGCCCAGGACAGCAGCGCCAGGCGTCGGCGCATGGGCATGGTGCCCCCCGCCGGGAACTGCCAACCGGGGGTGACCACCGCCATCCGGGCATCGGGGCACAGCCGCTGCGCCCGGTCGGGGTCGAAGCCTTCCCCGTCCACAGGGATGAAGGCGGGATGGCAGGCACGGACCAGGATCACCGCCCGCTGGGTCGGGCAGCCCGGATCCTCCAGCCAGACACGGTCGCCGGCGGCGACGATCAGGCTGGCCGCCACTTCCAAGCCAGCGGTCCGGGACGGGAGCACCAGGATCTGTTCGGGATCGCAGCGCAGGCCGCGCGCCGCCTGGAGATGGGCCGCCAGGACCCGGCGCAGGGGCAACCACCCGCCGCCCGCGTCCCGGCCCAGGACCGACGGCCCGGCATCGCGCCACCGGCGCATGATCAGCCGCTTCCAGACATCCAGGTCGAACTGGTCCACGGCCGGCAGCCCGGCGCGGAAGGGCAGGGTATCGCCGATGATGGCCCCGCGCGGGGCGCTGTCCGCGATGGTCGGACCCGGCCGGGTGGAGGAGGCAGCAACCCGCAGGGCGGGGGTCATGGCATCGTCCGGCAGCCGGCGGGTGACATAGGTGCCGCTGCCGACGCGGGTTTCCAGGTAGCCTTCCGCCACCAGCCGGTCGATGGCGGCAACGACGGTGTTGCGCGAAACCCCCAGGTCCCGCGCCAGCGTCCGGGTGGACGGCAGTCGGTCACCACAGTGGAAGGCACCGTCCAGGATCGCCCCGCGCAGCCGATCGAAAAGCTGCTGCTGCAACGGGCTGGAGCCGTCCGTCTGGAACAGGCTGAGCAAGGGACCCTGGGCGTTTTTCATAGGCGGGGCTTCATGGGCAGGACTTCACAGGTTGGGCTTGGGGGGCGGGTGGCGCCTAAGGGGAAGGCGCCACCCACCCGTGTGGAGACGGCCGGACGACCGGTTGGCCGTCTCCCGCCAGCGGGATCGGGGAGTCCCGCCGACGCTTGTGGTATCAGCCGCCGACCACCTTGCCGGCCTTGTCCAGCTTCATGGTGCCGACGCGGATACCGTTCAGGTTCTCCAATTCCACCACGAAGCCATCATCCACGGCCTTGACGGTGCCGACCTGGACGTTGCGGTGGCCCTGCTCACGCAGGTGGTCCTTCGCCACGCGGCGGACATCGCTCTTGCTCAGTTCGGTGGTGGCCGGGGCGGTGGCGGCAGGCTCGGCCGCGGTGGTGGCCATGGCCGGGGCCGCGGTCGCCAGAAGGGCCAGGGCGGCGGCGGCGGCGCCGATGATGCTGCGCTTGGTCATCCCAAATCTCCTCTTCTTCCTGTCCGGTCATGTGACCGTCCGTGGTTTTCCTGTCCGGTATGGTGACCGTCCGGGGCGGCGAACGATGACGGAAGCCAGTAGAGCGATCGGCTGTAACAGGGGAATGTCAGCGGCCGGGCTTGTGTGAAACAGTTCGTTTCGTCCGGGCGACAGCGTTACAGTGAGGTAACAACTACACTGTCGGCGCCTGCCGGAAGGGAAGGTAGACTGAACCCATGACCGAGACCGCCCATCTTCTGATCGTCGATGACGACCGCGAAATCCGTGACCTGCTGACCCGATACCTCAGCCGGCATGGATACCGTGTCACCGCAGCCAAGGACGGTTCGGAGATGCGACGTTACCTGTCGGATCGGAGCATCGATCTGGTGGTACTGGACCTGATGCTTCCGGGAGAGGACGGCCTGTCCCTCTGCCGCGGCATCCGGGCAGAGGGGGGGCCGCCGGTGGTCATGCTCTCCGCCATGGGGGAGGATGCGGACCGCATCCTGGGGCTGGAGATCGGGGCGGACGATTACCTGCCCAAGCCCTTCAACCCGCGTGAACTGGTGGCCCGGATCAAGGCGGTGCTGCGCCGGGCCCAGGCGGTGGGGCAGGTTGCGCCCGTCGCCGCCGGGGTCATCCGCTTCGCCGGGTTCAGCCTGGACCAGGCGCAGCGCCGCCTGTGCGATGCCGACGGGGCGGAGGTGTCGCTGACCGCCGGGGAGTATGAGCTTCTCGTGGCGCTGGCGTCCCGCCCGCGGCGGGTCCTGTCGCGGGACGACCTGCTGGAGATCACGCGCGGCCGTTCCGCCGGTCCCTTCGACCGGTCGATCGATGTGCAGATCAGCCGCCTGCGGCGCAAGATCGAGCCGGACCCGGCCGATCCCACCATCATCAAGACCGTCCGATCCGGCGGTTACATCTTCTCACCCGAGGTGCAGACGGCATGAGGGCGCTCACCGACCGGATGTCCTATTCCATCTTCGCGGTCCTGGTCGGCGGCATCCTGCTGTCCCAGGCCATTGCACTTGGCCTGTACCGCAGCGACCGGGCGGAGGCGGTGGCCGATGCCGAAGGCGGGCAGGTGGCGAACTGCCTGTACGGGTTCGCCGCCGCGATCGAGGAACAGCCGCCCGACATCCGCCTGTCCATCCTGCGCAGCCTGAAGGAACAGCAACTCACCGTCCGCACCGCCACCGGGCAGGAGGTTGTGCTGGACGTGCATGAGCCGAGCACGACGCCGAAGAAGGACACAAGCCCGGCTCTGACCCTGCCGCCCTTCGGCCTGCCCATCGCACCGCCGCCGGAACCGAAGACCATCGAAGTGTCGCGCCAGTTGAAGGATGGGACCTGGCTGAAATTCTACGCCCCCGTCACCGCCACCGATGCCCTGCGGGAGCCGGGGTTCCTCGCCTCCTTGGCGGGAAGCGCGGCGGTGGCGATCCTGCTGTCCGCCTGGGTTCTTGGGTTCACCACTCGGCCGCTGCGCCGGTTCGCGGCGGCGGCCAACCGGCTGGGTGTGGATATGAACGCACCGTCCCTGGATGAAAACGGCCCGCGGGAGGTGCGGCTGGCGGCCAGCGCCTTCAACCGGATGCAGACGCGACTACGCGCCTTCGTGGAGGACCGGACGCGCATGCTTGCGGCGATCAGCCACGACCTGCGCACGCCCTTGACGCGCATGCGCCTGCGGGCGGAGTTCATCGACGATGACGCGACCCGGGAGAAGATGCTGGAGGATCTGGGGGAGATGGAGTCCATGATCGGCTCCACCCTCGCCTTCGCCCGGGATGAGGCGCAGCAGGAGGAGATCCAGCCCCTGGACCTTGGCCGCCTGGTCGGCCGGCTGGTGGAGGATTGCCGCGATGCCGGCCATCCGGTCGGCTATTCCCCGCCGTCGGAGCCGTTGCCGGTCATGGTCCGCGCGGTCGCCCTGCGCCGCGCGGTCGGCAACATCCTGGACAATGCGGTGAAGTACGGGAACCGGGCCGATGTCGCCCTGGCCTGCGGCGGGGATACGGTGACGATCCGGATCGACGATACCGGGCCGGGCATCCCGGTGGAGGAGCGGGAGAATGTCTTCCGCCCCTTCTACCGGCTGGAATCCTCCCGCTCCCGCGATACGGGCGGGACCGGCCTTGGCCTGTCGGTGGCCAATGACGTGATCCGTGCCCATGGGGGGGAAATCCGGCTGGAAAACCGGGTGGAGGGCGGATTGCGCGTCACCCTGGTCCTGCCCCGGGCGCTGGACGCCGCGTGAGGCCAAGGGCGGGCTCCCTAGTCAGGGTCCCGCCCCCGGCCCCGCGCCCTCGAGCAAGCGCTCAGAACTGGTAGCTGAGGAACAGGCCGCCGATATACTGGTCGCGGTCGCCCTGCTGGGCCACCAGCGGGCTGTCTGCCGCATCCTCCATCAGGCGGGAATAGCCGACTAGGCCGGACATCACCCAGTGGTCCGAAACCTGGGAGACGAAGAACATGCTCACACCCACATCCTTGATGCCGCTGCCGGCCGAATAGGCGCGGTAACCGCTGGTGCGGGCCTGGGCCGCGGTGACGCCGAAATAGGACTGCATGTAATCGTCATCGGCCCAGGTGACGGTCGGGCCGACGAAGACCAACAGATTGTCCATCGGCATCAGCATGTAGGTGGCGGACAGGCTGGCGGTCATGCCCTCATGCCCTTCGCCCAGGATGTCGCCGGACAGGTCGGCGGCCAGGGTGAAGCGGTCGATGGTGTAACGGGCGAAGACCTTGCCCTCCGCCGTGGCGTCGATATCGCCCAGGCCGCGCAGGGCGCTGTTCTCATCCTGGTCGCGGCCGCCATTGGGGCTGACGGCGATACCCGCGACCAGCGGGCCGCCGGTCAGCAGGTTCACGCCCAGGCCTTCCCGGTTGAAGAAGAACCAGTCGGAATAGGTCACCTCCACGTCCGGGACGGGCTGGATCTCATAATCATCCGACCCCTCATAGTCGGGTGCCACGATGGCGCCGCCGCCAAGGCGGAAGCTCCAGCCCTCCGCGGTGGGCGGACCGGCCCGCTCCTGCGCCAGCGCTGACATCGGAAGCAGGACGGGAGCGGTGAGGGCGAACAGGCCGCCGGCAAGCAGGGCCGAACGCAGGCGGGAAGACATCGTCGTCATCTCCTGGGTAGACGAATGGGGGGATAGGCAACCAGCGGGGCCATTGCCCGGAACCGGTGTCGGGTTAGCCCATCCGATATAGGCTGGCTGTGCGCCCGGTCACGCTGGAGGAGTGGAGCCCGCCCTCAATCCAGAGTTTTTCCATCAGCGTCGGCAGGGACCGGGCCCCGCTTGCCGGTTGGGGGGCGGCGGTCGATCTGTTAAGGTCTGACGACAGTCGGTTCGACCAGATCATGACGAGTGGATCCATGCCCATCATCAATCGCATCGCCGAGTTCCATGCCGACATGACCGAGTGGCGGCACCAGATCCACGCCCATCCCGAAACCGCCTTCGAGGAAGTGCAGACCTCCGCGCTGGTGGCGGCCAAGCTCGGCGAATGGGGGATCGAGGTCCACCGGGGCCTGGCCGGAACCGGGGTGGTCGGTGTGCTGCACGGGGCGGGTGGTCCCAACGGCCGGTCCATCGGCCTGCGCGCCGACATGGATGCCCTGAACATGACGGAGGAGAACGGGTTCGCCCATGCCTCCCGCATCCCTGGCAAGATGCATGCCTGCGGCCATGACGGGCACACGACCATGCTGCTGGGGGCGGCGCGCTACCTGGCGGAGACGCGGAATTTCGACGGCACGGTGAATTTCATCTTCCAGCCAGCGGAGGAAGGGAAGGGCGGTGGCCGCCGCATGGTGGAGGAGGGGCTGTTCGAGAAGTTCCCCTGCGACCTGGTCTTCGGCTTGCACAACTGGCCCGACCTTCCGCCGGGGGAGATGATGGTGCGCCCCGGCCCGATCATGGCCGGTGCCGACCAGTTCGAGATCGCCATCGCCGGCCGTGGCGGCCATGCGGCTATCCCGCATCTGGCTGTCGATCCGGTCGTCATCTCTGCCCAGCTGATCCTGGCGATCCAGACCCTTGTCAGCCGGCGGCTCAGCCCGATCGACAGTGGCGTCGTCAGCGTCACCCAGGTCATCGCCGGCAGCGCCTACAACGTCATCCCCCAGGATGTGGTGCTGCGCGGGACCGTGCGCGCCCTGGATCCCAAGGTCCGGGATGAGCTGGAGGAGGGTTTGCGCCATCTGGTGCAGACCATGCCGCCCGCCTTCGGCGGCAGCGGGGAGCTGCGCTACCACCGCGGTTATCCGCCCACGATCAACCATGTGGAGCCGACCCGCCTGTCCGCCGCGGTGGCGGAGAAGGTGGCCGGGGCCGGACGGGTGCATGATGATCTGGGCCCCAGCATGGGGGCGGAGGATTTCGCCTTCATGCTGAACAAGCGCCCCGGTTCCTACGCCTGGATCGGCCAAGGGGGATCGGCATCGGGTTGCATGCTCCACAACCCGCGCTACGACTTCAATGATGAGATCCTGCCCATGGGCGCCAGTTATTGGGCGACCCTGGTAGAGACGGCGCTGCCGCGGGCGGCCTGAAATGGCGATGATCCGGATCGCGCCGGTCGCCGCCTTGGCGGTGGCGGCCCTGCCGCTGCTGTCGGGCTGCGGTGGTGCCGCAGCCTTCCTGGCGGGGGAGCCGACAAGTGGTGTCAGCCTGCCGCCCCATGCCGGGGCGGCGGCCGGTCTGGTCGGCCGCGGCACCTGGACCGGGCAGGTCAGCCTGGCCGCCCGCCCCACATTCCTGGTTGCGCGAACGGCGGAGGAATGGGGGGCCCTGTGGGATCTGGTCGGGCAGCCCGCCCCAGGCCAGTTGCCCGACGACCTGATGGCGCTGGCGATCTTCATGGGAACGCGCAGCACCGGCGGGTTCGAGGTGCAGATCATCGATGTGCGGCTGGACCGCCGGTCCGGGGAGCGTGACCGGCTGCTGGTGGAATACCGGGAGCGGTCACCCGATCCCGATGACCGCAGCACCATCCAGATGCTGACCTCCCCCTACACGATCGTTCTGGTGGACCGGACGGACGCCATCGCCCGCTATGCCCGAATAGAGGAGCGCCGCGGCGCCTTCGCCAACTGACCCCTGTTTCGCCCTGTTCTCCGATCCCGATCGCCGATCGAAGGGACCCCCGCCCATGTCCATGACCGAGCCCCGCAGCGGCGGGCGCATTCTTGTCGATACCTTATGCGCCCTGGGCGTCGACACGGGCTTCTGCGTTGCCGGTGAAAGCTATCTGGAGGTTCTGGATGCCGCTGTCGATCGGCCGGAACTGCGCCTGGTTCCCTGTCGTCAGGAGGGCGGGGCCGCCTTTATGGCGGAGGCTTGGGGCAAGCTGACCGGCAAGCCCGGCCTTTGTCTGGTCACCCGCGGACCCGGCGCCTGCAATGCCGCCATCGGCATCCATACTGCTTTCCAGGACAGCACGCCCATGATCGTGCTGGTGGGGCAGGTCGGGCGGGACCATCGCGACCGGGAGGCGTTCCAGGAGATCGATTACCGCCGGATGTTCGGCCCCGTGGCGAAATGGGTGGAGGAGATCGACAGCGCCGAGCGTATACCGGAATACCTGATGCGGGCCTGGCGGATCGCCCTGTCGGGCCGGCCGGGCCCGGTGGTCCTGGCCCTGCCTGAGGATATGCTGCGGGAACGGGCCGTGGCGGTCGATCCCGCGGCCCCGCCCGCCATTCCCGCCCCCCATCCGGACCAGGCTGTCCTGGCGGAGGTGTCGCGCCGCCTGGCCGCGGCACAGCGCCCCATCGCCATTGTCGGCGGCAGCCGCTGGAACGAGGCCGACCGGGCGGCCCTGGCCCGGTTCGCGGCGGACCGCGCCCTTCCCATCGCCTGCGCCTTCCGCCGCCAGGACATCCTGGATAACGACCACCCCTGTTACGTCGGCGATCTGGGGACAGGCTCGAATCCGGCCCTGCTGGACCGGGTGCGGGAGGCGGACCTGCTGCTGGTGCTGGGCGCCCGGCTGGGGGAGATGACGACCCAGGGCTATACCCTGCCGGTTCCGCCCTTTCCGGCCACCCCGTTGGTCCATGTGCATGTGGATGGGGATGAGCTGGGGCGGGTCTACCAGCCGGAGATATCCCTCCAATCCACCCCCGGCGCCTTCCTGGCAGCCCTTTCGGGCGGGCCGGTCGATGCCGCCGGGGCGGAGCGGGCGGAGTGGCTGGCCAGGCTGCGCGCCGGGTATCAGGCGTGGCAGACACCGCCCGACTCCACGGACGCCCTGGACCTGGGCGCCTGCTTCGCCTGGCTGCGCGACCGGCTGCCCGCCGATGCCATCGTCACCAACGACGCCGGGAATTTCAGCGGCTGGGGCCACCGGTACCTGCGCTGGCGCGCGGGCGGGCGCCAGCTTGCCCCCACCAACGGGGCCATGGGCTATGCCGTCCCGGCGGGGGTGGCGGCGTCCCTGGCGGCACCCGGCCGGGTGGTCCTGTCCCTGGTGGGGGATGGCGGGTTCCTGATGACGGGGCAGGAACTGGCGACCGCCATGCATACCGGGGCGACGCCGGTGATCCTGGTCTTCGACAACGGCATGTACGGCACCATCCGCATGCACCAGGAACAGCGCTATCCCGGACGGGTCAGCGCCACCGACCTGACCAACCCGGATTTCGTCGCCCTGGCCCGGGCCTATGGCGCCTTCGCCGCCCGGGTGGAGCGGACGGCGGATTTTGCGCCCGCGCTGGAGGCGGCGCTGGACTCAGAAACCGCGGCGGTGATCCACCTGTGCATGGACCCGGACGTGATCACCACCCGCACCCGCCTGTCGGCGATGCGCGCCAAGGCGGCCGGATCAGTCCGGTAGGGCGGGCACCTGCATGCCCCGTTGCACCGCGGGCCGGGCGGCGACCTCGCTGTGCCAGCGGGTGAGCCCCGGACATTTGGCCAGCAGGGCGGTATCACCCTGGTGCAGGCTGTCGATGAAGGGGAAGGCAGCGATATCGGCGATGGAATAATCCCTGCCACCCAGATAGGCGCTTTCTCCCAGGCGCCGGTCCAGCACCGCGACGCAGCGCTCGATCTCCCCGGCATAAAGGTCGATGGCGTAATCGATCCGCTCCGGCGCCAGGACGTTGAAGCGGAAATGGCCGATGGTCACGGGCGCGAAATCGGTCAGGACCAGCATCAGCCAGGATTGGCATTCCGACCGCGCCTCCCCCGCCGCGGGAAGAAGGCAGCCCGCCCGTTCCGCCAGGAACCACAGGATGGCCCCCGACCCGAAGACCGAATGGTCGCCACCATCCGGCCGCCGCTCCGTCAGGGCGGGGAACTTGGACAGGGGGCTGATCGCCGCGAATCCGGGGGTGGTCACCCGTCCGGCCTCATAGCTCAACAGGTTGACGGTGTAGGGCAGGCCGCATTCCTCCAGCATGATGGAGGCGCGGTGACCATGGGGCGTTCCGAAGGTGTGGAGGGTGAACATGCTGGCCGCCCCGCTGCAGGTTGGGACCGGCACGACGCCGGTTTCCGGCGACGACTATGCCATGCCCGGCGCCGCTTGCCAGCCCCGGTCTGAACCACCGGCCCCGGTCGGGTGGCGGGGTCAGAGCTTCAGGGTCAGGGTGACGCTGCTGCCGCGCAGGGTGGAGATATCCAGATCCGCCCCCAGCTGGGTCGCCAACGCTTCCACCAGCATGGTGGAGGCATCGGCTTCCGCATCGAAGCCTGCGGGCAGGGCGCGGCCCGTGTCGCTGACGGTCAACCGGGCCTGATCGCCGGGCCCCCCCTCGATCCGGACCTCCATCCGCCCGGCATCGCCGAAGGCATGGCGCAGGCCGCTGGCCACCAGCTCATTCAGGATCAGGCCAAAGGGCATGGCGGTATACAGGCTGGTGCGCAGCCGCTCGGCCTGGACCGTCACCTGGACCGGGGCTGGCAGGTCCCCGGCATTGTCGATGGCGGTCTCACAGATCTCCTCCGCGAAGCGCTTCAGGTCCACATCCGCTTCCGACCGTGTCTCATGAAACTGACGGTACAGGATCGCCAGCACCTCCACCCGGTGCATGGTCTGATCATAGGCGGCGCGCGCTTCCGGATCGGCGATGCGGTGGTGCTGCAACCGCAGCATGCTGGTGACGAGTTGCAGGCTGTTCTTCGCCCGGTGCTGCAGTTCCCGCAGCATGGCCTCCCGGCAGTCCAGGTCCCGGCGCAGGGACCGGCACCGGGTCACCAGATCTTCCCGGGACAGGCTGTCCAAACCGTCCACGGTCGTGCCCGGTTCCGGGATGCCTGTCGCCAGTTCGGGCTTGGCCATCAATCCGCGCCCCTTTCCGGTCAACCCAAGGGGCATGTTGTAAACCAGTCGGGGTCGTTGCAAAAATACGCCTTCCGACCTAGGGCCTGCGCGATAGCGGTAAGAATTACCGCGCTAGGGTGAAATTAACCATCAGTCAAGCAACCAACTCAGCAGACCCTTTTTCTTTGGGGCGGCTTTTTCCCGGGCCGGCGCTGCCGGATTTGCCGCCGCCGGCTTGCCGTCGATGTATTCATGCTTGAACCGGGCGAAATCCTCCTTGCGGCCGAACTTGAACCGCACCAGAAGGATGGACTGTCGGGCACCGGTCTGCATATCCTGTTCGTCCTGCATACCGATGAATTCCAGGGCCCACAGGCCCTTGATATTGTCCCGGATCCAGTCCTCCGCCCGGTCCATTTCCCCCTTGCCCTTCAGCTTCAGGGTTGTCTCGAAATCGTAGAATGCGACCACGAGGCTACCTCCACCGAAAGTAAATCTGTCAGGCATATCTACCCGCGGCCCACACCATACACGCACGTCGACAGGGAACGGAAGGGCGGTTATCCCGAAGGGGTTGGCCCGCACAACCCCGGCTGGGTGTCGGCCCCGGTATTTCATGAGGTAACCCGGACCATGGTTTTCCTATCATCACTGCCCGGCCGATTGGCCCTTGTTGCCGCCTTGATGCTGGCCCTTCCGGCCTGCAAGGCCGCTACGCCGGCGGATGCGGGGGTTGACGCCCGGTCCGAGGCCGGCGCCTCCTCACGGGTACCGCTGATCGAGGATGGATCGCGGGACGGTGTGGGCGATCTGCGCTTCCGCGGCGGCGTGGCCCTGACCCATCCGGACAAGGCCTTCGGCGGCCTGTCGGATTTCCGGGTGACGGAGGATGGAACCGCCTTCGCCGCCGTCTCCGACGGGGCCGGGATCGTCACCGGCCGCCTGCGCTATGACCGGGACGGAAACCTGGTGGCGGCCGGGGAATTCCAACTGTCGCCCCTGAACGGAGAGGCGGGGGCACCCCTGGTCGGCAAGGACGGCGATGCGGAGGGGCTGGTCCGTCTGCCCGACGGGGGCTGGCTTGTCTCCATCGAACGGGACCACCGCATCCTGCGCTATGGCGCGGGCCTGGGGCAGGGGCGCCCAGCCCGGCTGGACGCGCCGGCGGATCTGGCGAGCCTGCCCGCCAATGGCGGTCTGGAGACCCTGGTGCGCTTGGCCGACGGCCGTCTTCTGCTGATCGCGGAGGATGGGCTGGAGGCACCGCGCACCGCCGCCTGGATCGGCACGCCCGGGGCCTGGACCCGCCTGTCCTACCAGGCGGAGGGGCCGTTCCGCCCCGTGGGCGGCGCCCTGATGCCGGACGGGGATGTGCTGGTGCTGGAGCGGCGGGCCAGTTTCGTCGGCGGCTGGGGCAGCCGCATCGTCCGCCTGCGCGCCGCCGACCTGGACCGGGCTGCCGCCGCCGCGGGTGGGGTTCTGGCGGGGCAGGAGATCGGGCGCCTGGACCCGCCCATGGCGGTGGACAATTACGAAGGCATCGATGTCCGCCGCACCAGCGACGGGCGCATCATCGTCTACCTTCTGTCGGATGACAATTTCCAGGCGACCCAGCGCACCCTGCTGCTGATGTTCGAACTGCGGGGTGGCTGACCCCTGGCCGGGGCGGGGCCTTGCCGGGGGCAGGGGGAACCATGCTAGCGTCGGGGCAGGAGCAACAGCAGCGAGCGCCCGTGTCATGCAGGATCACAGCCCGGCCGTCCCCAACGATCTTTCCGCCTATTGGATGCCCTTCACCGCCAACCGCCAGTACAAGGCGGCCCCCCGCCTGATGGTGGCGGCGGAAGGCATGTACTATACCAGCCATGACGGGCGGCCCATCCTGGACGGGACGGCGGGTCTCTGGTGTGTGAATGCCGGCCACGGGCGGGCCCCGATCGTGGAGGCGATCCGCCGGGCGGCGGGCGAGCTGGACTATGCCCCCAGCTTCCAGATGGGGCATCCCGCCGCCTTCCGCGTGGCCGCCCGGCTGGCGCAGGAGGCACCGGGGGACCTGAACCGGGTGTTCTTCACCGGGTCGGGCAGCGAATCCGTCGATACCGCACTGAAGATCGCGCTAGCCTATCACCGCGCCCGGGGTGAGGGGCAGCGCACCCGCCTGATCGGGCGGGAGCGGGGCTATCACGGGGTCGGGTTCGGCGGCATTTCCGTCGGCGGAATCCTGAACAACCGCAAGGTCTTCGGCCCGCTTCTTCCCGGCGTGGATCACCTGCCCCACACCCATGACATCGCCCGCAACGCCTTCAGCCGCGGCCAGCCGGACCACGGCGCCCATCTGGCCGATGAGCTGGAGCGGATGGTCGCCCTGCACGGGGCGGAGACGATTGCCGCCGTGATCGTGGAGCCGCTGGCCGGGTCCACCGGTGTGCTGGTCCCGCCCAAGGGCTACCTGGAGCGGCTGCGCGCGCTTTGCGACCGCCATGGCCTGCTGCTGATCTTTGATGAGGTGATCACCGGCTTCGGCCGCCTGGGCACGCCCTTCGCGGCGGATTGTTTCGGCGTCATCCCCGACCTGATGACAACGGCCAAAGGCCTGACCAACGGGGCGGTGCCCATGGGGGCGGTGCTGGCGCGCGACCATGTGCATGACGCCTTCATGGCCGGTCCGCCGCACCTGATCGAGCTGTTCCACGGCTACACCTATTCCGGCCACCCGCTGGCCTGCGCCGCGGCGGAGGCGACGCTGGACCTGTACCGGTCGGAAGGGCTCTACGACCGCGCAGCATGCTTGGCCCCGGTGCTGGAGGAGGCGGTGCACGGCCTGCAAGGGGCCCCCCATGTCATCGACGTGCGCAACCTGGGCCTGGTGGCCGGTATCGAACTGGCCCCCCGCCCCGGCGCGCCCGGCGCCCGGGCGTATGAGGTGTTCGTGCGCTGCTATGAGAAGGGGGTGCTGATCCGGGTTACCGGCGACATCATCGCCCTGTCCCCGCCCCTGATCGTGGAGGCGGATCAGATCACCCGGATCGTGGAGACAATCGCCGACGCCCTCGGCGGTGTGGCGTGACGGTAGCACCATCGGGGTTTGGTGTTGTAGCAATGCGCTTTGCTTCTTGCGACCTACGGGTTACGGGCCCGACGTAGGTCGCAAGGAGGGCGGAGCCCCGATTGCGACGGCCCTGGGGCCTTACCCCTATCCCTGCTCCAGCCAGGCCCGCGTGGCCTCATCCGCCGGGAAGAACAACTCCACCCGTAGATCCTGGAGCCCGGCATCCAGGGGCGTGCCCAGGCTGGCGATGACGGTCAGGAAGGCGAGGCGGAGGCCGTCCTTGCGGAAGCGGACGGTCAGGGCCGGCGGTGTCGCCCCATCCTCCCCAGCCGCCGGGGTGCGGCGGGCGGCCTGGGCCATTACCGGATGGTCCAGCAGCAGGCGCAGCATCGGCGGGTCCGTCGCCAGCGGATCCTCCATCATCGCCTCGGCGCGCAGGCGGCGGACGGTCCATTGCGCGATTTCCGCCAGGTTCTCCACCAGCCCATCCACCGGCGGGGCGAACAGCAGGCGCATCAGGTTCGGCGCGGGCCCGGTGGCCCCCACCCCGTCGCCCAGCAGGAAGGCGCGCAGCCGCCCGGCCCCGCCATTGGCCCGCACCAGGGTGTAATGCCGGTCCACCACCACGGCTGGATAGGGTTCCTGACGGTCCAGCATGCGTTCCAGCACGGCCTGGACCGGCTGCATCTCCGGCGCTTCGGCAGAGCGCATGCCGAAGGCGGGGGCGAATCCGGCCGCCAGCAGCAGGGAATCCTGGTGCCGCAGCGGCACGGCCAAGGCACCCGCCAGGTTCAGCACCATGCCCCGGCTGGGACGGGACCGGCCGGATTCCAGAAAGCTGATATGGCGCTGGCTGGTATC
>JBJOKR010000131.1:0-14063 GCA_046045995.1 Pseudomonadota bacterium
TCGGTCGCGGATACAAACCGCCGGGACCCAAAACCATGCATGATGGCCTCATGCGTTTCGATGCCATCAAGCACGGCTGGGCGTTGGCTCAAAATGTGTGACTCCCTTAGCCCCCTGAGGGAGAGGGAGGGGCCCGCCCGGAGCGAAGCGCAGGGTGGGAGGGTGAGGGGTCTGCCTTCGCAAAAACCTGTACCCCTCACCCTCCCATTGCGTGCGCAATGGGCCCCTCCCTCTCCCTCAAGGGGAGAGGGGGAGATACTGCCCTACCGCATCCATGTCGGGACGCGGCCATTCGGCCTTGCCCGACCTACCCCATCCACCCCCCAATGGTCTTGGCTTTTGCCCCGCATGGTGGAACAAAGGCGATCATTCCCCGCGTCCGGAACCCGCCAGATGACCAGCCCGCTCTACACCCTTTACTATGGCCCCGGCATGGCCAACCTCGCCCCCCACATGGTGCTGGAGGAATTGGGCGTGCCCCATGCCCTGGTTCAGGTGGATGCGAAATCGGGGGAGCATCGGCGGGAACCCTACCTGTCCCTGAACCCGACAGGGCGCATCCCGGTGCTGCTGGACCATGCGCCGGATGCCGGCGGGCGGCCGATTTTCGAAACGGCGGCGATCATGCTCCACCTGGCCGACCGGCATCCGGAAGGCGGGGTGATGCCGCCGGTGGGCAGCCCCGATCGGGCGCTGGCGTATCAATGGCTGATCCACCTGACCAACACGGTCCAGCCCGCCTATGTCATGTATTACTACCCCGAGCGCTTCGTCTCCGACCCGGGCACGGCGCCCGATGTGATGGCGACGGCGCAAGCACGGCTGATGGAGATGTTCGCCCTGCTGGACCGGGCGCTGGAGGGGCGGGATTGGCTGGTGGGGGACCGCCCGACCTTGGCCGACCTGTTCCTGCTGATGATGGTGCGCTGGGGTCGGAACTTCGCGGGGCGGAAGCCCCGCGACCTGCCCAATCTGTCCCGCCACGCCGCCGCCGTCATGGCCCGCCCCGCCATCCGCCGTGCCTTCGCCGCGGAGGGGCTGGCTGAACCGTTCTATTGAGGGGGCGGGAGGAGGGATGGTGCCCATACCCTCTCCCCTTGAGGGAGAGGGAAGTGCAGCGCCCCTCACCCTTTTCCGAACGATCGTGCGCTGTTAGGCTGCGGCCATCTTGAACGATCATAGGGGCCCCGGCGGGCCCTGATAACAGGGAACGGGAAACGCCATGGATTTCAGCCTTTCCGACCGGCAGCGGGACTACCGCGACAGGGTCCGCGCCTTCATGGAGCGCCATGTGGTACCGGCCGTGCCGGTCTTCGAGCGGCAGCTGGCCGGTTTCGGGACCGACCGCTGGCAGGTCATCCCGGTGATCGAGGAGTTGAAGCCCCTGGCCCGGGCGGAGGGGCTGTGGAACCTGTTCCTGCCGCCGTCCGCCCAGCATGACACGGGTGAGTTCCACGGGGCCGGCCTGACGAACCTGGAATATGCCCTCTGCGCGGAGGAGATGGGCCGCATCTACTGGGCGTCGGAGGTGTTCAACTGCTCCGCCCCCGATACGGGCAACATGGAGGTGCTGCACCGATTTGGCACCCCGGCCCAGAAGGCGCGGTGGCTGAAGCCGCTGCTGGCGGGGGAGATCCGGTCCGCCTTCCTGATGACGGAGCCGCAGGTCGCCTCCTCCGACGCGACCAACATCGAAACCTCCATCCGGCGCGACGGCGACGAATACGTGATCAACGGCCGCAAATGGTGGTCCTCCGGTGCCGGTGACCCGCGCTGCACGGTCGCCATCGTCATGGGCAAGACCGACACCAGCGCACCGAGACACGCCCAGCAGTCCCAGATACTGGTGCCGCTGGACGCGCCGGGGGTAAAGGTGCTGCGCATGCTGCCCGTTTTCGGCTTCGATGACGCGCCCCACGGCCATGCGGAGATCGTGCTGGAGGATGTGCGCGTCCCGGCGGAGAACCTGATCCTGGGCGAAGGCCGCGGGTTCGAGATCGCGCAGGGTCGCCTGGGCCCCGGGCGCATCCACCACTGCATGCGCACCATCGGTGCTGCGGAAGCCGCCCTGGAACTGATGGTGAAGCGGCTGCTGACTCGGGAAGCCTTCGGCAAGCGCATCGCCCAGCATTCCATCTGGGAACAGCGGGTGGCCGAGGCCCGGATCGAGATCGAGATGGCCCGCCTGCTCTGCCTGAAGGCGGCGGACATGATGGATCGCGTCGGCAACAAGGAAGCCAAGCTGGAAATCGCCATGATCAAGGTGGCGAGCCCGCGCATGGCCTTGAAGGTGATCGACGACGCCATCCAGGCCTTCGGCGGGGCCGGCGTGTCGGAGGATTTCCCGCTCGCCAAATCCTACGCCCACATCCGCACCCTGCGCCTGGCCGATGGCCCGGATGAGGTGCATAACCGGTCCATCGCCCGGATGGAATTCGCCCGATACACCAACAGGGAGCATTGATCGGCCCCCGGCAGCCACCTGCCCTTGCCGCCTTTCGATGTTGCCCAGGGGCCCGACCCATCCTGATGGTTAGGGCCCCTGGTCCATCCTGGAGTTATCGGCAAAGCGTGATACGGTTTTCGTGGATTGGCCGAGGGTTGCCGTGGTCCTGAGCCGGAAAGTTCCGGACGAACCCCCTCTGGCAATGATATGTTAACCCGTTAACGGCAACAGTTCCGAAACCGCGCCGGCGATCAACCGGGCGATGCGGCGACAGGTCATGGGGGATACGGAACGTGCGCGATGAGGACGCGGTGGGCGGCGAACGCTCCATGCGGTCGGTGGAGGAATTGGCGGCGGAGATGGCGGCCCGCCATGTGCGCTCCATGGGCCTTTCGCGGGACAGCCTGATGGCGGAATGCCGCGGTCTGGGCCTTGATCCCGACCGGGAGCGGATCACGCCGCTGATGTATGCCCTGGCGGTTGCCGGCGGGGCATCGCCGCCGCCCCCCCACCCCCGGGACTCCGCCCGACCGCGGCGCAGCCTGGGGCCCTTGCTGCAGCGGCCCGCGCCGAAGGCCGCCAACGATTGACAGTTTTGGGTCGGCCCGGATTCGGCTGATCCACTGAAATGGGGCGGCTGGCAACGGGTGGCGGCAACTATCCGCCTCGCGGATGGGAATGGCCCTATCTGCTGCATGGTCGGACGGGCGCGGGCATGATCCCGCGCGGTACCCCGGGTCCGGGTTGATCCAGGTCCAGTGTTTCCAGGGGGCGCGGTGGCGGGAGCGGACGGGGGAGACCCCGCAAGACTGATCGAGGATATCGACGGCTCAATCGATTGGTTGAACCAGGCGGAATTCGATGCCCTGCCCTTCGGCGCCATCCAGGTGGACGGCAGCGGCATCATCCATCGCTACAACCGCACGGAAAGCCGCCTCAGCGGTCGTGTGGTGGAACGGGTGATCGGGCGCAATTTCTTCACCGATGTCGCCCCCTGCACCAACATCCCAGCCTTTGCCGGCCTTTTCCACAGCGGTATCGCCGCCGGCAGCCTGGATGTGGCCTTCGACTTCGTCTTTGATTTCCACATGGCCCCGACCCGGGTCGCCATCCGCATGCGCAACGGGCGCGAGCCGGACCGCTACTGGATCCTGGTGCAGAAACTGGCCGATCTGGCCCCCGGCCGGACGGCGGAAGCCGTCGCCATCGTCGCCGCCCGCAGCGGCATCCGCGTCACCGGGCAGGTGGCGGATTTTTCGATCTGCGAGCGGGAGGTGATCCACCGGGTCTGCACGGTCCAGCCCTTCGGCGCCCTATTGGCCGCGGACCCCGACAGCGGCCGCATCGTCGCCGTCAGCGCCAATGCCGGGCGGATCCTGGGCACGCCTGTCCGGCCCGGTGATGATCTGGCCGCGGTCCTGGGCCCGCCCGTCGCGGGGGAGCTGCGGGCCTGGGCAGGCAGGGAGGAGCGGCGCCGACTGGACCCGGATTCCTTCTGGCACGGCCGTCTGCAGCTGCCGGATGGCCTTCCCGACGCCGACGGGGTGGACATTGTCGTCCACCTGGCCGAGGGGCTGCTGATCGTCGAGGCGGAGCCCCTGCCCCGCGGGGCGGTGGATGAGGCGGCCGACCTTCTGTCTCAGCTGGAGGCGAAGCTGGCCCGCCTTCGCCGCATGGACAGTCTGGTGGACCTGTGCCAGACGGCGGCGCAGATGGTCCGGCGCCTGACCGGGTTCGACCGCGTGCTGATCTATCGCTTCGATGCCGACTGGCATGGGGAGGTGGTGGCGGAGGACAAGGTGCCGGATTGGGCGCAGTCCTTCGCGGGACTGCATTTCCCCGCTTCCGACATCCCGCGCCAGGCCCGGGCCCTGTACACCCGGTCCCTGTCGCGCCATGTGCCGGACCGGGATGCTACACCGGTTCCCATCGACAGCCTGGCGGGAACCCCGCCCCTGGACCTGTCGCTGGCACGCCACCGCAGCCTTTCGGCCGTCCATCTGGAATACCACCGGAACATGGGGGTCGACGGATCCATGTCCGTCTCCATCATGGTGGAGGGGCGGCTTTGGGGCCTGGTCACCTGCCACCATCGCGGACCGCACCATGTGCCCGTCCCCCGCCGGTCCGCCACCATGGCCCTGGTGGAGGCGCTTTCCCTGCGCATCACGGGGGTGGAGCGGGCGGAAACCAACCGCGGCCGCCGCACGGATGTTGAGACGCTGAACCGGCTGGTGGTCCGCATGGCGACGGAGGGGGATCCGGTGGCGGCCCTTGTCCATGGCGGCCCCTGCCTGGTCGACCTGTTCGACGCCGGGGGGGCCGCCCTGCTACTGGACGGGCGCCTGTCCCTGGTCGGGCGGACCCCGCCGCCCGCCTTCTTCACCGATCTGGCTCCCTGGCTGGAGGGACGCTGGGATGCGGGGGGGCAGGTGGTGACGGATTCCCTGTCCCTGGATCTGCCTGCGGCCAGGGCCCATCGCGATACCGCCAGCGGCATCCTGGCCCTGCGCCTGGGGGAGGGGGATTTCGTCCTCTGGCTCCGCCCGGAGCAGCTTCGGCTGGTCACCTGGGGCGGGGATCCGGCGAAGCCCATGGTGGAGGAGGGGCAGAAGCCCCTGCCGCGGGTGAGCTTCGAACGCTGGGCGGAGGAGCGGCGGGGCTATGCCGTCGCTTGGCCGTCCTGGGCGGGGGAGATCGCCAGCTCGCTGCGCCTGGCCATCAGTGACGTGATGCTGCGCCACCTGCGCCAGGTGCGCCTGCTGAGCGAGCAACTGATCGCCAGCAACCAGGCCAAGGCCCAGTTCCTGGCGAACATGAGTCATGAGCTGCGTACCCCGCTGAACGCCGTGATCGGTTTCGCCGACCTGATGCTGGCCGGGATCGGCGGCACCATGACCACGCGGCAGCAAGGCTATCTGGCCGATATCCGCGATTCCGGCCAGCATCTCCTGGCCCTGGTCAACGACGTGCTGGACCTGTCGCGGATCGATGCCGGCCGGCTGGAACTTCGGCTGGAGGAATTGCCGGTCCACCCGGTGATCGACGATTGCCGCACCATGGTCGAACAGCCGGCCCTGGCCAAACGCCTGAACCTCACCGTGTCCGCCCCCCTGGCGCTGACCGTGCGGGCCGACCGGGTGCGGCTGCGCCAGATCCTGCTGAATCTGCTCAACAATGCCGTCAAGTTCACGCCCGCCGGTGGGCGGGTGGAACTGGTGGCAGCACCGGCCCCGGGTGGTGTCCGCTTCGCCGTCGCCGATACGGGACCCGGCATGTCGGAGCAGGAGGCGCGGCTGGCCCTGGAACCCTTCCGCCAGGTGGAAAGCCAGACCCGCCGGCCGGAAGAGGGGACTGGCCTTGGTCTACCCATCGCCAAATCCCTGGCGGAGCTGCACGGCGGCGGCCTGCGCATCGAAAGCTTCCCCGGTCGGGGCACCACGGTCCATGTCACCATCCCCGACGGCGCGCCCTTGCCGGTGGCCAAGGACAGCGCGCCGCCGGAAAGCCCTGCCGACGGTATGGGTTCGGACGGGGCCTGATCGGGGGCCTGATCCGGCGACGGCCCGTCAGGCGGGCTGGGGTGGTTGATCTTCCGCTATGCGATGCACCGCCCAATCGGCGGCTTCCGCGATCTGGCGGTCGAAATCGTCGTTCCAAGGCTCGGCCGGGACGCCCAGCATCAGCCGCAGCATCCCAGGCCCTTCCACCATGCTCAGGAACATGGCGCCGACCCGCCGTGCCTCCACCAAGGGCAGGTCCGGCACATGGGCCAGCAGCCGGCTGGTCACATGGTTAAGCACCACCAGCACCGCCCCTTGGTAGAAGGTGCGGGAGAACAGCGGGAACCGCTCCGCCTCCGCCATGGCCAGGCGGTAGGTGCTCATGCGCTTCGGGTCCGTGATCAGCGCGATGAAGGACCGGCCGAGGATCCGCAACTCCTCCCCCAGGGGTGTGCCGGGCGGCAGCGGCGTCTGCGGGAACATGGCTGTGCAGACCTCCACCAGCATGGCCTCGAACAGGGCCTCCTTGCTGCCGAAATGGCGGTACACGGTCATCTTGCCGACCCCGGCCGCCCGGGCGACATCATCCATGCTGGAATCGCTGAAGCCGGCGCACAGGAACACCGACTGCGCCGCTTCCAGGATGGCGCGGCGCTTGCGGGGGTCCAGGCTGCGGGCTTGGCGGGCGGTGCTCTTCGTCTCCATGAACCTTTCCTATCACATCCAGGATCGGCTTGACGATACCCATCGGTATCGTATATCCCTGTGACAAGACGATACGGTATCGTCTCGTTTTGATCATTCCAACCATCCCCCGCCGCGCCGTTCCCAAGGGAGACAGTGACATGCTGCGACCGTTCCCCCAGATCCGGCTCCGCCGTCCGTCTTCCGCAACCTTCCTGACCCTGGCTTTCATGGTGGTGGCGTTGATCGTGGTGGTGGCCCTGTCCGCTGGTGCGCAGGAAGCGGCGCAGGAGGCGGGGGAGGGTGCGCGGCCACCCTTGCCGGTGGTGGTGACGTCACTGGAGCGGGCGACGGGATACACCGTGACCGACCGCTTCGTCGGCCGCTGGGAGCCCGCGCGCCAGACCCGGCTGGCCTTCGAACGGGGCGGGCTGGTCACCACCGTGGCGGTGGAGGAGGGGGGCCGGGTGGCGGCGGGGGCGGAGATCGCGCGCCTGGATGATGCGCCGTTGCGTGCCCAGCGGGACCGGCTGCTGGCCCAGCGCGATCAGGCCCGCGCCGATCTGGACCTGGCCCAGCGCACCCTGGACCGCCAGCGCACCCTGCGGGGCCAGGGCCATGCCGCCGAACAGCGCTATGATGAGGCACGGCTTTCCGCCGCCGCCCTGGCCGCCCGCCTGGCGGATGTGGAGGCGGCGATCCGTTCCGTCGACATCGACCTGGAGAAATCGGTCCTGCGCGCCCCCTTCGCCGGCACGGTCGGCGCCCGCATGGTGGATGAAGGGGCGGTGGTGTCGGCCGGCACGGCGGTGGCCGACCTGCTGGAAAGCGACCGCCCGCGGGCCCGCATCGGCCTGTCGCCCGACGCGGCGGCGGGGTTGGCGCCCGGGGCCGCGGTCACCCTGCACCACAATGGCCGGCCCTTCCCCGCCCGGATCGTCGCGCTGCGCCCGGATATGGAGACGGCGACCCGGACAGTGACCGCGCTGGTGGAGCCGATGGGCCCCATCCCGGCGGTTTTCGGGGACATCCTGGACCTGCGGGTGGACCGGCCGGTGGCCTCCCCCGGAGCCTGGCTGCCCCTGACCGCCCTGGTGGAGGGGCGGCGCGGCCTGTGGACCGTGTTCCTGGTGGAGGGGGCTGCCCCCGCCCAGCGGATCAAACGCGAAAGTGTGGAGGTCCTGCATGTCGCCGGTGACAGGGCCTTCGTCCGCGGGGCGCTGGCCGAGGGAACGCAGATCGTCGCCGATGGCGCGCATCGGGTCGTACCCGGGCAGGCGGTGGTGCCCGTCACCGCCGTCGCCGCACAGTGAGCCGGGGAAATCACGCCATGGACACCCTGTTCTACCGCAGCCCCCGGCTGGTCGCCCTTATGGTCCTGGTGGTGGCGGCCCTGGGTCTGTCCGCCCTGCTGACCATCGGCCGGCAGGAGGACCCAACCATCACCAACCTGTTCGCCACGGTCGTCACCCCCTATCCCGGGGCCGATCCGGCACGGGTGGAAGCCCTGGTGACGGAGAAGATCGAGGCGGAACTGCGGGAGATTCCGGAGATCGTGGAAATCTCCTCCACCTCCTCGGCCGGGATCTCGGTCGTGCAGGTGGAACTGTCCTCTTTCCTGCCGGCGGAGCGGCTGGAGCAGCTGTGGTCGGAGATCCGGGACGCCCTGTCCGACGCCCGGCGGCAGTTCCCGGAGGGGGTGCTGGAGCCCGCCTTCGACAATGACCGGGCGGGTGCCTTCACCCTGATCGCCGCCCTGACCCCGGCGGCGGGGACGGAATCCGCCCCCCTCTCCGACGTGGTGCTGTCCGATGCCGTGTTGCGCCGCTATGCGGAGGAATTGCAGGACCGGCTGCGCGGCGTGCCGGAGACGAAGCTGGTCCGCCTGTACGGCGCGGGGGAGGAGGAGGTGCGGGTCACCCTGGACCCCGACCGCCTGTCCGCCCTGGGCCTGTCCGTCGATCAGGTGTCGGCGGCCATCGCCCGGGCGGATGCCAAGGTGCGGGCGGGCCAGTTGCGGGGGGACGGCAGCGACCTGCTGATCGAGGTGGCGGGGGAGATCACGGATATCGACCGGGTCCGGGCCATCCCCGTCGCCACCGGGCCGGAGGGAACGGCCATCCGGGTCGGCGACCTGGGTGATGTGGAACGCACGGTGCGGCGCCCGGCCGCGGCCAGCGCCTTCACCGACGGGGTTCCGTCCGTGCTGGTGGCGGCGCGCATGGAATCCGACCGGCAGGTGGATGTCTGGACCGCCAATGCCCGCGGCGTGATCGACACCTTCACGGCGGAAGCACCGGCCAGCCTGTCCGTCCGCATCGTCTTCGACCAGGGGAGCTATACGGCGGACCGTCTGGCCGGGCTGGGCTGGAACATGGCCATGGGCATCGCCCTGGTGGTGCTGGTGCTGTTCCTGTCCATGGGGCTGCGCGCCGCGCTGATCGTCTCCCTGGTGATTCCGCTGGCGGCCTTGCTGTCGCTCGCGGTGATGCAGTGGTCGGGGCTGGTCATCCACCAGATGTCGGTCACCGGCCTGATCGTCGCCCTGGGGCTGCTGGTCGATGCGGCGATCGTCATGGTGGACCAGATCCGCCAACGCCTGGCCGCAGGCGAGGATCGACGGGCCGCCGTCGGCGCCGCCGTCCGCCGCCTGGCCATGCCGCTGCTGGCCAGCACGGTGACGACGGTGCTGGCCTTCCTGCCCATGGCGATGCTGCCGGGGCCGGCGGGGGATTTCGTCGGGTCGATCGCCCTGGCTGTCATCATCATGCTGTTCGCCTCCCTCCTGCTGGCGGTGACGGTGACCCCGGCCCTGTCCGGCTGGATGTTGCAGGGCGGGGCGGCGGGCGGGCTGATGGCCGACGGCCTGTCCTTCCCCCGCCTGTCCGGGGCCTTCGCCGCCAGCATCCGCTGGTCCCTGCGCCGGCCGGTCCAGTCCGTGCTTCTTTCCCTGGTTCTGCCCGTGGCCGGATTCGCGGCCTTTCCGACCCTGACGGCGCAGTTTTTCCCCGGGGTGGACCGCGACCAGTTCTATGTGCAGGTGGCCCTGCCGGAGGGGACGGCCCTTGCGGCGACGGAACGGGCGGCCCTTGCGGCGGGGGAGGTCATCGCCGCCACCCCCGGCATCCGGCAGGTGACCTGGGTCGTCGGCGAAAGCGCCCCCGCCTTCTATTACAACATGCAGGCCGACCGGGACGGCAGCCCCCAGTTCGCCGAAGCCCTGGTGACGACAAATGATCCGGCCACGACGCAACGGGTGATCCCCGACCTGCAACGCCGGCTGGACGCGGCCCTGCCCCAGGCCCAGGTGCTGGTCCGCGGCCTGGTCCAGGGCCCGCCCGTGGCCGCCCCGGTGGAACTGCGCCTGGTCGGGCCCGATCTGGCCGTGCTGCGCCGCCTGGGCGAGGAGGCGCGGCAGTTGATGGCAGCCGTCCCCATGATCGCCCATACAAGGGCCGACCTGATGGGCGGCGCGCCCAAGCTGGTCTTCCGCCTGGATGAGGACAAGGTGCGCCAGGCCGGGCTGGACCTGGGCGGGGTCGCCCGTCAGCTTGAAGCGGCGTTGGAGGGGGCGACCGGCGGTTCCCTGGTGGAAGCGACGGAGGAACTGCCCGTCCGTGTGCGTGTCGGTGACCGGGACCGGGGTGACTTGGATGCGATCCTGGCCCTGACCCTTGTCCCCGTGACGGGAGCTGCCGGTGCAGCACATGGGGACTTCCCCGGCATCCCCCTCACGGCCCTGGGTGACTGGGTCCTTGAACCGTCCGAAAGCCCGATTTCCCGCCTGAACGGGCAGCGGATCAACACGGTCCAGGCCTACCTGGACCACGGTGTCCTGCCGGAGGAGGCGCTCCAGGCGGTGCTGGAACGGCTGGCCGCCGATCCGCTGGAGCTTCCGCCCGGCGTCCGGCTGGAATTCGGCGGCGACAGTGAGGAACGGGCGGAGACGGTGCGCAACCTCATCTCCACCCTTGGCATCGTCGTCACCCTGACCATGGCGACCATTGTGCTGACCTTCATGTCCTACCGGCTGTCGCTGGTGGCGACCATGGTCTGTGTTCTGTCCATGGGCCTGAGCTTCCTGGCGCTGGCGGTCTTCGGCTATCCCTTCGGCATCCAGGCCCTGATCGGGGCCATCGGCTCCATCGGTGTCTCCATCAATGCCGCCATCATCGTCATGACCGGCCTTCAGGAGGATCCGGCCGCCCGGGACGGCGACCGGGAGGCGATGACCCGGGTGGTGACCGAATCGGCCCGGCACATCGTCTCCACCACCATCACCACGGTGGGCGGGTTCCTGCCCCTGATCCTGGCCGGCGGCGGATTCTGGCCGCCCTTCGCCATGGCGATCGCGGGAGGGGTGCTGCTGTCGGCGGTGATCAGCTTCTACTTCACCCCGCCTATGTTCGCCCTGGTGACCGGGCGGCGGCGGAATGTGCCGGCGGGGGCCGTCGTTGCCTGACACGTGACCGCGGAGGATGGTCAAACCGTAAGGTTTCAATGGAACCAGCGTTGGATCACATCATGTGCAATGGTGGTCGCGTGGGGGTATTGATTTCCATAACGTACCTTATCAGGATATCTAGCCCTTCTCCATCCCGCATTGGTCACAGCGGCTTTCCCCTATTCTAACAGCCCGTTAAGCCATGCGCGCGACCCTGTGGCGCGATCGGTGGAGGTAACCAGCCCGGATGGATCGGGCTGGCCCCGCGATCGCTGTGCAGCCAAGGGATGTGCATCATGGGGGAGCGGATCGACCTTTCCGGTTACCGTCTGATCTTCAGTGAGGAGTTCGACAATCTGCACCTCACCGGGCCGGGCGGCGGGCTGTGGAAGACGGAAGGCTATTGGGGCAGCCGGACCCTGCCAGGCAATGGCGAGCGGCAGCTTTATGTGGATGCCGGCTACAACAATCTCGGCATCGACCCCTTCCGGGTGGAGAACGGGGTGCTGACCATCCGGGCCGAGCCCATGGCACCGGAACTGAAGGCCAAGAGCGGCAGCCTGGCCTACACCTCCGGCATGATCACGTCGGAGACGTCCTTTTCCATGCAGTACGGCTACTTCGAGATCCGGGCCCAGATGCCGGCCGGCAAGGGGTTGTGGCCTGCCTTCTGGATGCTGGCGCTGGACGGGCAATGGCCGCCGGAACTGGATGTGGTGGAAATCCTTGGCCATGAGCCGGACAAGCTTTATGGAACCGTCCACTGGAAGGATGCGGCCGGCCGCCAGCAGAAGGTGAATGCCGCGAATGTGAAGGGCCTGATCGACAGCGCCGATGGCTTCCACACCTATGGCGTGGATTGGCAGGCGGACCGGATCACCTGGTTTGTGGACGGCCGGAAGGTGGGGGAGACGGCGAATGTCATCCACACCCAACCCATGTACCTGATCGCCAATCTGGCGGTAGGTGGGCACTGGCCGGGCAACCCCAACCCCGCCACCCCCTTCCCCGCCGATATGCGGATCGACTGGATCCGTGCCTGGCAGAGGCCGCCGGACCACCCCATCCTTGCCTTGCCGACCACTTGGGCGCCCATTGGGCGGGAGGCCTTCGTGGAGATTGGGGCGGCGGGGGCTCGCACAGTCTGGGACTGGCGCCACAATCTGGCGGATGGGCAGGTGAAGGCAGCATTGGGCGGTACCTGGGCCCGCTACCTGGCCGGTAACGATGCCGACAACTACATCGCCGGATCCTACGCCCCCTATAATGAGCTGATGGGCGGAAGGGGGCGGGATACGCTGTTCGGCGGGCCAGGCAGCGATGTCTTCATCATCCGTGACGGCGACGGCAACGACATCATCCTGGACCTGTCCAACCGGCCCGGCAACACCGACAAGATCCGGCTGGAGGGGTTCCATTTCCGCCATGCCGACGATGTCCTGGCCTGGGCCCGGGCGGACGGGGCGGATACGATCATCCGGCTGGATGCGGATCAGGCCCTGCTGCTCCGCGATGTCAGCCCTGGCGACCTGCGCCCGGAGATGTTCGTGTTCGTGGGCCCCGTGGCCCCTCCCCCCGATGCGGTTCCCCTTCCCAATTCGGGCAAGGTCGGACCGGGCGGCGGGAATGGATGGGTCGCGGATGGACAGGTTGCCCCTGCCGCCCCACCGGGATCACCGGTCGCGGCGGGCGGAAACGGGGAATCATTCGTAAGCGATCCAGGGGCGACGGGCTGGATGGACCTGCCTGATTCTGCCCAGATCCCAGGATTCGCGCCCGTCTGGGCGGGAGAAGCCGATCCGGTGCTGGGTTCCGGGCCATCTCGCCTGGAAGATGACCCGGCCGAAATTACCCTATACGAACCCCCGCCCCTCCCCATAGATTCTGGGACTGGCGGAATGGCTGCAAATACTTCTCCCCCCGCCACCAGCGTTGACACCGCCATGATACCGGTGGCACCCGGTCCTTCTCTGCTTCATCTGCCTTCCGTGCCAGATCCCTACTGGCAAGCGGACTTGAGCGCCAGGGTCTGGCACAACACCGGCTTCTTGGCAGAGAGCTATATGTATTGATACCGGCGGGACCCCTGCCGATGGCGCGCCCCTGCCCTGGTGGGCAGGGGCATTTCTTGGGTGTTGCCCGCATGACCCGTTTGGCGTTAATTCGCAGGGAAACCGTGGGGTCGGGCTTGGTGGAGCGGCCCCGCCCCGTTCATCAGAACCCACCTCAACGCGCTCAAAGGGAGCCAGTACATGAATAAGAACGACCTCGTCGCCGCCGTTGCCGAGACCGCCGGCCTGTCCAAGTCCGACGCCGGCAAGGCGGTCGACGCTGTTTT
This sequence comes from Pseudomonadota bacterium, assembly GCA_046045995.1. Taxonomy (GTDB): domain Bacteria; phylum Pseudomonadota; class Alphaproteobacteria; order Azospirillales; family Azospirillaceae; genus Indioceanicola. The sequence goes on from JBJOKR010000131.1 coordinate 13,416, forward strand.
CGACGCGATCTCCGGTGCGCTGAAGAAGGGCGACGATGTGCGTCTGCTGGGCTTCGGCACCTTCGCGGTGGCCGAGCGCGCCGCCCGTCAGGGCAAGAACCCGCGCACGGGTGAGACGATCAACATCGCCGCCACCAAGCAGCCGAAGTTCACGGCCGGCAAGGGCCTGAAGGACGCCGTCAACGGCTGATCCGGATCGGAAGTGGGGCGGCCGGGGCGACCCGCGCCGCCCTTTTCCTGTCCGGGGTCCGCCCCTTGGCCCGTCACTTCTCCACGAAGGCCTTTTCGACGACGAAATCGGCGGGGTCGTTGCTGGATCCTTCCTTGAAGCCGCGGGCTTCCAGCAGGTCCTTCAGTTCGGTCAGCATGTCCGGCCCGCCGCAGATCATGGCCCGGTCCAGGTCGGGGTCCAGGTCGGGCAGGCCCAGATCGGCCGCCATCCTCCCCGACCGGATCAGGTCGGTGATGCGGCCCTGGGTGCGGAAGGGTTCGCGGGTGACAGTGGGGTAATAGACCAGCTTATCCCGCACCAGATCGCCGAAATACTCATTCTCCGGCAGGTCCCGGGTGATCAGGTCGTGATAGGCCAGCTCGGATGCCCAGCGCACCGTGTGGGTCAGGATCACGCGCTCGAACTTCCCATACATC
>JBJOKR010000132.1:0-13961 GCA_046045995.1 Pseudomonadota bacterium
GAGGCGGCGAGGGCGGTGGTCCTCAGGGCAGCGGCCGACAGGGCACGGAGCGGGGGGCGCAGGATCATGGGCGGGGCCTTGCGGATCGGGGCGGATGGGGAAAGGTGGGTGGGTTGCGGGACGGGAACATACCATCGGCTTGAGGCGGCGACTCATGACGATGGAGGCCAGCGACCGCCGGCCCGCGGGCTTGTGCCCGCGTGAGCCAAGGCCGCGGAGCGGCCGCCCGGCGCCTGAGGGAGAACGAAGTGGCCGGGGATCGTTTACGATCACCGGACGACCGGATTACGCCACGCGGGACACGCCGCCGCAAGACCGGTTGACTTCGCCTGCCCGGGGCCGCTCCATGGAGGGCATGCGTATTCTGATCACCGGCTTCGAGCCCTTCCTGTCCCATGCCGCCAATCCCACCGCCCTTCTGGCCGACCGGCTGGACGGGGCCTTGGCGGCGGGGGCGCGGCTGCACGGGGTGCGGCTGCCCGTGGCCTTCGACCGGGCGGCGGCGGCGTTCGAAACGGCGTTCCGCACCATCCGGCCCGATGCGGTACTGCTGTTCGGCCTGGCCTACAGCTATGATGAGGTGCGGCCGGAGCGGCTGGCCCTGAACCTGGATGATTCGACCAGCCCCGACAATGACGGCACCATCCGCATCAACCGGCCGATCGATCCGGCGGGCCCCATGGGCTATTGGTCCAGCCTGCCGGTGGATGCGATCGTCGCGCGGCTGGGGGCGGAAGGGCTGCCGGCGAAGCCGTCGCGCGATGCCGGGGGCTATGTCTGCAACCACCTGTTCTTCCGGGTGCGGCACTGGCTGACCGGCCAGGGGCTGGGCGCGCTGCCCGCCGGGTTCATCCACGTGCCCCCAACGCCCGACCTGATCACGGAGGCCGACCAGGGCCGCCGGCTGGGCTGGTCCATGGACCGCATCGACCATGCCGCCCGCCTGGCCGCCGCCGTGGTGGCGGAAAGGGGTACGGGCGTTCCCGACGGGGCGCTGGACGGTTGATGGCGGCGGAATGACGGGGCCCGCGGCAAGGGATCGCTGCCTGTGATCGGCTGATACCCGCCACCGTTCCAACGGTCTGGATTTCCGCCCCTTGATACAAGGCAGGGGTCGCCACTTCCCCCGGGGGGCGTGCACAGTCACCCGTCCCGGATCCCGCGGGTTGCGGGCCCGTCTCTGGGGCCGGTGCCTTCCTGCGACAATGGATAACCTTCCGGGGGCTTGCCCCGGCGGGGGCAAGCCCTCAGTGTAGCGGAACCGCCGACCCTTTCTTCCGGGCCGACCGGCTTCCCGTTTCCTGTCCTGGTCCGGATGATCTCAGCGTGAGCAGCCCTACCGACACCGCCGAGGCCGGCCCGACCGCAACACAAGCGGGGGAGGCCCCGCCCGCGCCCGACACGGCCCCCGCAGGCGAGACCGCCCCGCCCGAGGCGCCGGGCGCGCTTGTGGCGGAGGAGGAGTTCTTCGACGATACCGCCCGCGATGCCCTGCACATCCTGCCCCTGGGCATCCTCCCCATGCGGACGACCGGGCTGAAACGGGCGAAGTTGATTAAGAACGCCCGGCTTGAAACGGTGGTGGAGGTGTTCCACGACCGTCAGTCCGGCAGCGGCCAGGTCAGCCCGGACCACCTGTCCTCCCTGTTCCCCACGCACAAGCAGGAACTGCGGATCGACATGGTGCAGGTGGCCAAGCTGACCCGCATCAACAGCTTCGATGTCTATACCCTGCGCAAGGAGCTGCGCCGGGTGGGGATCGAGGTGAACAAGGCCGAACACCTGCGCCTGTCCGATTCCAAGCGGGCGGAGCTGACCGGCTACATGAAGGATTTCACCCGGCCCCTGCTCCAACAGGTCTACGGGTCGGAGGATCGGCGCATCGGCGATGTGTCGGACATCATCTCCATGCTGTCCAACCCCGACCGGGAGGAGGCGCTGCGCAACCTCCGCCTCCTGTCGGAGAAGCTGAAGGTGAAGCTCCAGGACATCCCCGACTTCCTGGAGGATTACGGCGATGTCTTCCTCAGCCTCGCCTATTTCCGGAACTGCCTGGACGGCATCGTACCGGAGGTGCAGCGCTTCATGCGCTGGGCGAAGGAGGCGGGGGAGAGCGAGCTGATCGGCCGGGACCGCAACGTCATGCGCATGCTGGGCGATGTGCAGACCAAGCTGACCGCCATCACCACCTCCATCACCGGCCGGTTCGAGGCCTTCGACCGCCGGTCAAAGGATTTCTGGACCGATATCAGCGCCGAAAGCTTCCGCGACGTCCGCCGCCAGATCGAGGCGCACCATGTCACCATCGGCGGCGTTCTGTGCGGGCTGGCGGTGAAGATGGCCCTGTGGCGCGAGCGCTTCCCCCGTGGTGGCGGCGGGCCGCAGAAGCGGGTGGAATTCATCCGCTCCGAAATCCTGCCCGGCCTGGACCACATCAACGCCATCGAGAAGAGCGCCGGCAAGGTGTGACCGGGGGGTGTGGAGATAAGAGTGGGGAAGTGTCGGATTACGCGTCACCGATCCGAGATCTGCCCTTCAACGCCCGTCACCGGGGGGCTGGGCGGGCGGCGAGGCGCCAATGGCTGGCCTGGCTGTATTTGCGGGCCAGATGCTGGTATGTCTTCTTCAGCATTGCCTCCAGCGGCTGGCCCTTTTCCACGGCGATGGTGGACCAGTCGTCCAGCAACTCGTCCCAGGGCATCAGGCACTGGTGCAGGTCGTCCCGCATCTCGCGGATATAGGCGATGTTCTGTTCGAACTTGTTCAGCATGGTCAGGATCTCGCCGGTCTGGGCGTCCACCTGGGCGAAGCGGTTTTCCAGGTCGGTGATCGGCGGCAGGGACAGGGACTGCATGCGCACGATCTCCTCCTTCACCGTGCGTTCGGCCTTGTAGATGCGGTGGGCGGATTCAAGGCCGCGCCGGATGGTGCCAAGCTGGCCCAGCCGTTCCCGCAGCGCCTCGATGAAGGCCAGTTCCTTGGCCAGCAGCTCGATCCGCTTCTCCACCTCCACCTCCGGATCGCCGGAAATGGCCAGCTTGTTGGCGATCATGCGGAAGGCCTCGTTCACGCGGGACTTGGTGGTCGGGTCCTCGACGATCTGTTCCAGTTGCTCGGGGCTGGAGATGACCGTCTCCCCCCCCGTCAGCCAGGTGACAAGCTGGACCGTCAGCCGGCCCTTGGCCACCAGGTAATGGCGTTCATCCACCCGCCAGCTGGCGGACCCGTCGATCAGTTCGTTCGGGATGGTATCGCCGGGGCGGATCTCCCGGATGAATTTCAGCCCGTCGGCCGCCATCTTCAGCAACTGGCCATCGAAGCTTTTGGGATCGATGCCGAATTCCTTGTACAGCCGCTCGATCGGGATCTCCGCCTCCAGCTTGCCCAGGCGCACCAGCATCACCGGCTCCTCCGTCGAGCGGGACAGCCGGATGCGGCAGCCCTCCACGGTGAAGACCTTGTGCTCGAACAGGAAATGGGTGCTGCGGTTCGGTCCGGGCTGCATTCCGCTCATCGTCTCTTCGGCCCTGGCGGTCGCTGTCGGCGCGCACCCTACCACGGACGCGCAGGCGACGGGCAATCCCTTCGCCACCGGTCCGCGCCGGGCCCGTCCATCGCGGAAACCCCCTTTGCGCGCGAGCGCGGGCCGGGCTAGGGTCGCGGTTCCGTTTCGATCTCGCCCCGTTCCACCCCCATTCCATCCCCCACCCATCCCCCACCCATCCCCACTGCCGCAGGCCCGATGAACCGCCAGCCCCAAGCCGCCGCCGCCACACCCCCCGCCGATGCCGCCCCGGACACCGCGGCCGTCCGGGTCGTGGACCTGCATAAGCGCTTCGGCGCGCTGGAGGTGCTGAAGGGCATTTCCCTGACGGCACGGACCGGCGATGTCGTGGCGCTGATCGGTTCCTCCGGCTCGGGCAAGAGCACCTTCCTGCGCTGCATCAACCTGCTGGAGGTGCCGGATGCGGGGGAGGTCTGGATCACGGGGGAGCTGATCGGCATGGCCAAGGGCCGGGATGGCACCGCCCGCCCGGCCGACCGGGCCCAGGTGGACCTGATCCGCCGCCGCCTGGGCATGGTGTTCCAGGGCTTCAACCTGTGGACACACATGACGGTGCTGGAGAATGTGATCGAGGCGCCGGTCCATGTGCTGAAGCAGCCCAAGGGGGAGGCCATCGCCCGGGCGGAGGCGCTGTTGGAGAAGGTGGGGCTGGCCGACAAGCGCCATGCCTATCCCCAATCCATGTCCGGCGGCCAGCAGCAGCGCGCGGCCATCGCCCGCATGCTGGCCATGGAACCCAAGGTGATGCTGTTCGATGAGCCCACCAGCGCGCTGGACCCCGAACTGGTGGGGGAGGTGCTGCGCGTCATCCGCGGCCTGGCGGAGGAGGGCAACACCATGCTGATCGTCACCCATGAGATGGCCTTCGCCCGCGAGGTGGCGAGCCAGGTCGTCTTCCTGCACCAGGGCCGGGTGGAGGAGCAGGGGCCGCCGGGCCAGGTCTTCGGCAATCCCGCCTCCGACCGCTGCCGCCAGTTCCTGGCCCGCGAAGCGCGGCTGTGACCCGGGCCTGGGGTCCGGACTGGGTGCGAAAGCTTGACGCGGGCGGACGGGGACCCGAAAACTAGGCCCCGGCAAACCCCGGCGGAACCCAAGCCCCGGTGGAACGACGCCACGGGCGGACAGGAGAGGGTGCGGGAATGAGGAAGTGGATCGCGGCCGCGGTCGCGGCGGTCGCCATGCTGGGTCTGGCGGGCTGCGGGGATGACAGCGCGTCGGGCGGGACCACCGCCCCGGCGGGGCCTGTGCCCAACCCCCTGCGCATCGCCACCGAAGGCGCCTATCCGCCCTACAACATGATGGATTCGGGCGGCCAGCTGATCGGGTTCGAGGTGGACCTGGCGCGGGAGGTCTGCAAGCGGCTGGCGGTGGAATGCCAGATCGTCGCCCAGAACTGGGACGGCATCATCCCCGGTCTCCAGGCCGGGCGCTATGACGGCATCATGGCCGGCATGTCCATCACGGAGGAACGGCAGCAGGTGGTGGATTTCACCGCCGGCTATGCCACCACCCCCGGCCTGTTCGTCGCCATGAACGACAATCCCCTGCAACAGATCGAATACGGGCTGGAGCGGGTGAACCTGACCGTCCTGGATGAGGGCGAGACCGCGACCCTGGCCGCCCTGAAACAGGCCCTGGCGGGCAAGACCGTGGGCGTGCAGGTGGCGACCATCCATGCCAATTTCCTGGACACCTACCTGGGCGACGCGATCAGCATCCGCCGCTACGACACCCAGGAGAATCTGGCCCTGGACCTGGCCGCCGGCCGGATCGATGCGGGCCTGGCCGACGCGGTCGCCTGGACCGCCTTCCTGAAAAGCCCGTCCGGGCAGAATGCCAGCGCCTTCGGCCCCGGGCTGGACGGCGGCGTGTTCGGCCAGGGCATCGGCATCGCCGTCCGCAAGGGGGAGACCCAGATGCTCGAGGCGCTGAACCGCGCCATCGCCGCGATGAAGGAGGATGGGACCCTGCGCCGTCTGGCGGAACAGTGGTTCGGCTTCGACGCCAGCATGCATTGAGGTCATCCCACCACCCCGCCCCCCCCACCGTCCCCCCGCTGAGGCTCGGAAAACCCCTCTCCCCCCCGAGGGAGAGGGAGGGGCCCGCCCGGAGCGAGAGCGCAGGGTGGGAGGGTGAGGGGCTTCCTTCGCCCATGATCCAAGTCCCCTACCCCACCGCCTTCTCCATCCGGAGAGGGGACTTTTCCCCGGAGTATCCCCCCGCCCATGCTCGATCTGTTGAGTTTCGGTCCCGCCGGCTGGGGGGATGAGATGCTGCGGGGGGCCATGGTCACCCTGACCGTCGCCCTGCTGGCCTATGGCGTGGGGCTTCTGGCCGGGTCGGCGGCGGCGGCGGCCAAGCTGGCGGGCGGCATGGTCCTGCGCGGGGTGGCGGAAGCCTACACCACCGTGATCCGGGGGGTGCCGGCGCTTCTCATCATCTGGCTGCTGTTCTTCGGCGGCAGTGGGCTGGTCACGTGGGTGGCGGGGGTCTTCGGCTATGGCGGGCGGGTGGAGTTGTCGGCCTTCGCCGTCGGCGTCGCGGCCGTCGGCATCGTTGCCGGCGGCTACGCGGCGGAGGTGATCCGCGGGGCCGTGCAGGCGGTGCCCAAGGGCCAGGTGGAGGCGGCGCAGTCCCTGGGTATGGGGCGCTGGCTGATCCTGCGCCGGGTGGTGGTGCCCCAGGCCCTGCGCCATGCCCTGCCCGGCCTGGGCAATGTCTGGCAGCTTACCCTGAAGGACACGGCCCTGGTCAGCGTCACCGCCCTGGCGGAGTTGATGCGCACGGCCCATGTGGCCGCCGGGGCGACGCGCGAACCCTTCACCTTCTATGTCACCGCCGCCCTGATCTACATGGTGCTGACCACGGGGTCGGAAGCGGCCTTCCGCTGGGCGGAGCGGCGGTCGGAACGCGGCGTCCGCCGCGCCGCGGCCTGAACGGGCGGGAAGGGGAAAGCATCATGAACCTGACCCTGATCCTGGACAGCCTGCCGCAGATGGCTGCGGGCGCCCTGCTGACCGTGCAGTTGGTCGGCCTTGCCCTGCTGCTGGGCTTCATCGGCGCCATCGGTGTGGCCATGGCCCGGCTGTCCACCGTCCGCCCGGTGACGGCGGCGGCGGGGGCCTATGTCTTCGTCTTCCGGTCCACGCCCCTGCTGGTGCAGTTGTTCCTGATCTATTACGGGCTGGGGCAGTTTCCGGCGGTGCGGGACAGTGTTCTGTGGCCGATCCTGCGCGAACCCTACTGGTGCGCCATCCTGGCCCTGACCCTGAACACCGCCGCCTATACGGGGGAGATCATCCGCGGCGGCATCCGGTCGGTCCATTTCGGCCAGATCGAGGCGGCGCGGTCGGTCGGCATGTCCGGCGCCCTGCTGTACCGCCGCATCATCCTGCCCCAGGCCCTGCGCCAGGCCCTGCCCGCCTACGGGAACGAGGTGGTGCAAATGGTCCAGGCCAGCGCCCTTGCCTCCACCATCACCCTGATGGAACTGACCGGTGTCGCCCGCGCCATCGCCGCCCGCACCTTCCAGCCGGTGGAGGTGTTCGTCATCGCCGGGGCGGTCTACCTGGTCCTGAACATCGCCCTGACCCGCGGTGTGCGCTGGTGGGAGCGCCGCCTCTCCCACCGGTGACGGGGCGGCACCGCCCGACACGACCCCGCCCATGCCTTACCCATGCCGTAGGTCGGATCAACGAAGCGTAATCCGACACGGCCCCGCCCGACACCGGCCCCCCGCCTCACCCCTTGCGTCCGCCCAGTTCCAGCGCCACCACGCCCGCCAGCACGATCGCCGCCCCCAGCAGGGCGCGGGCGTCCATCTCCTCCCCCAGGATGGTCCAGGCGGCGGCCAGGGTGATGACCGGCCCCAGGAAGGACAGGCGGCTGGCCCGGGCCGCACCCCAGCGGCGCACCCCTTCGTTCAGCAGGAAGAAGGGCAGCACGGTGCAGACCCCGGCGATCACCGCCCCCCACATCACGCCTTCGGCCGTGGGCACGGCGGGCACCCCGGCCAGCAGGCCGATGGGCGCCACGAACAGGAAGGTGACGGTGTTGGACAGGACGGTGAACCGCCCCGATCCCATGCGCGCCATGGTCGGCCGGGCGGCCACCAGGAACAGGGCATAGGTGACCGCACTGGTCATCGCCCAGGCCGTGCCCGCCCAGAAATCGGGCCCCGCCGCCCCGGCCTCCCCCGGGCGGACCACCAGGGCCAGCCCGGCATAGGTCAACGCCATCAGCCCCAGCAGCCGCAGACCCGGCGCCCGCCGCTCCAGGGCCGCGGTCAGCAGCAGCACGATGGCCGGATAGGTAAACAGGATCAGGCGGGAGGTCCCGGCATCAAGATATTGCAGGGCGCGGAAATCCGCCTCCGTCGCGATGGCGAACAGGATGCCCGTCGGCACACATCGTCCCAGATCCCGCCCCCAGCCCGCAACCCCGGTCCCCGCCGTATTGGCCCCCGACCTGCGCGCCGTGTCCGCACCGCCGGTCCCCGAACCCGGGCGCAGCACCAGCAGCCAGACCAGCCAGAACAGCGGCACCGCCAGGCCGAAGCGCAGCAGCAGGATCCCCGCCACATCCACCCCGGCGCCATAGGCCAGCTTGGCGACGATCCCCTTGAAGGCCAGCGCCGCCGTCGCCGCCAGCACCAATGCCGGCGCCACCCACCCCGCGGATGGCGGCTCCGTCACCGCCGACCCTGAATCATCGGGCGCCGAAGCATCAGGCGCCAATACGGCAGGCACCGACAAACCGGCGCCGTCCGCAGCCACGGGCATCCCCCCGGCCGCCGGCCCCGCCCCCTGGCCCTGATCCGCATCCTTGTCCCGCATCCCCCCACCCTGCCACCCCCCCCACCCCCCGCACCACCCCGCCCCCAGGGGGTCAGCCATGCCGGGCTGGGTGGTTGGCCACCCGCCGCCCCGTAGGTCGCAAGAAGCGCAGCGGATTGCGACAGTACCGGCCGCCCCGGAGCCCCCGCCGTCGGAACATGGGGGAGATCAAGCCTCCTCTTCTTCCGCGGTCTCCCCGATCTCCTCCGGTGCTTCGGTGTCGTCTCCGTCGTCCGGGGTCAGCGGCATGCGCGGCGGGGCGGTGCGCCACATCAGGGCCACTTCCTCCGGCGTCAGGCCATAGGCGGCATTCACCAGATCGGACAGGCGGCGCTCGATCGCCTCCGTCTCCGTCACCAGGGCGCGCATGGGCTCCACCGCCGCCCTGTATTCGTCACGCAGGGCCTTCAACCCCTTGGAGGTGATGGGTGTCTTGACCTTGCGCGCGGCGGTCACAGCGGCGACGAAGCCATCGCTGTCCAGCAGCCACGGCTTCTGAAGAACCCGCGTCGGCTTTTCCACCTCCATCTGGGTGCGCAGCCAGTCGTCCAGGATATTGCCCCGGCCGGTCAGGTCGTGGCGGAGGTCGGTGACGCGGGTGACTAGGTCGGCGCATTCGGCACGGGTGGCTTGATCCGGCAGTGCGATGGGAAGGTCCACCATCTTGTCGCCGATTGGTGTAAGCGCTTCATCTTTCATGTGGGTCAGATAGCGCCACGTGAACCACCACATGAGAGGCGAGTTCAATGTTGCCAAGAGGAACGAATCGTCTGTGGGGATGAAAAAGGTTTTGTCATTACCCAACATCGAATTTCGCTCGAAAGCATACGCTGAATAGAACTGGATGACCTGATAGAATATCTTCGGTTTTCTGTATTCTTCCCAATAATCCACAGAATCCTGAATTTCATACCATTTGTAGCTTCCCGGCTTGCGTCCAGGCCAATCGCGCCCGTCGACACCATCGGGCCGCGGCTCCAGGTATTTCCGGAACTGCGCCAGATGCGCCTTCACCGCCGGGTAGCGGTCGATGTCGATCCCGCGCCGGGTGAAGATCAAATACAGCCCCTTCCATTCCGGGGCCCAGCGCTTGATGTCCTGGCCGCGCAGGAAGGGGCGGATGATCTCCGCACATCCCGGGTCGGTCTTGACCAGGGCGTTGCGGGTAGCTGTGTCGATCACGAAGGCCTTGTTGAAGCCCGTCTTGATGCCGTAGAGCGGCTTCACCCCCGCATATTCCGCCAGGGGCACGCCCCGCCGGCGGATCCGGTCCATCAGGGCCAGGACCTCCGGCGGTTCCAGGTCCCAGGCGCCGCCGCCCAGCCGATCGGCCGGGTAATCGAACCCCTCCGCCGCGATCTGGGCCGGAAGGTCGGCCACGCGCAGCTCCTCCCGCTTGATGCGGCACCCTCGGATCACGGCCGGGGCCGCCACCCCGTCCACCGGCCGACGGACCAGGGCGATGACGGGGAAGGTGTCGGCATCGGGGAAAATCTGCTTGGCATGGCCGAAATCGGTGATCTCCTCCACCACCGCCTGCTCCGCCAGGAACCGGCGCAGGGGCTCCCCGTATCCGGCGCGCAGCCATTTGTTGGCGACGATGTAGCCGATCCGCCCCCCCGGCTTCAGCCGCCGCAGCCCCAGCTCGAAGAAATAGACATACAGGTCGGCCATGCCGTGCCAGACCGCGTATTCCGCCTCCAGATGGGGTTTGATCTCCTTGAACAGTTCATGCCGGATATAGGGCGGGTTGCCCAGGACCACATCGAAGCCGCCCGCCGCCTGGACCGCCTGGAACCGTGACCAGTCCATGGCGCGCGGGTCCACAGTCGGATCGGTGACGATGCTGTTCCCCTGGACGATGGTGGCATCCAGGTTCGACAGTTTGCGCCCCTTCTTCGCCGTCTTGATCCAGATGGACAGGCGCGCGATCTCCACCGCCTCCCCGTTCAGGTCGACGCCGTAAATGTTCTCTTCCAGGATGCGGGTTTCCGCATCGAACAGGTCCGCCGCGCCCAGATCCAGCAGCCGGTCCTTGATCTCCGTGTATTCCTGAAGGAACCGGTCGAACGCCCCGATCAGGAAGGCGCCGCTGCCGCAGGCGGGGTCCAATACGCGGATGGTGCGAATATCCTCCAGCCAGGCACGCCAGAAGGCGACCAACCGCTCCCGCTGGGTCTTCTTCAAGGTGCCGCGGTCATAGTCGCGGGGGGCGAAATCCTTCTTTTCCCGCGCGACCAGCGACTCGAACCGTTCCCGGATCACGGCCCCCAGCGTGGCGTCCACGATGTAGCGGGTGATGTAGTCGGGGGTGTAGAACGCCCCCTCCCGCTGGCGGCGGTTCGGCTTTTTCTGGTTGCGCCCCGCCTCCTCCCCGGCCAGTTCGGCGCGGCGGCGTTCCAGGTCGCTGATCGACTGTTCGAAGATGTGGCCCAGGATGTCCACATCCACGGGCACCTTGTTCTCCGCCTCATCCTCCAAGATGTCGTCGGGGCGGCGGAAGTCGAAGCTGCCCAGCCCGGCCAGCAGGTCGATGGCGGCGTCCGGCACGGTCAGGGCGTCCAACGCCGCATCCTCGGCGAACAGCCCGCCGTTATAGGGCGGCATCTCCAGCGCCGCGTTGCCCTGGTCGACCGCCCGGAACAGCGCCTTGAAGATCTCCCACCGCGTTTTCGGCAGATACGGGTCACGGAAGGTCGCCGCCCGCTTCAGCGTCTCCCCCTTCATCAGCCCGCGATCCTCGCAGAAGGCGATGAACAGGCAGCGGTCCAGAAGCTTCTGCACATGGGGCAGAAGTTGCAGCGGGGTCAGGTTTGGATTGGCCGCGGGCAGGATCGCGGTCAGCAGGGTTTCCCGCACCTGTCGGTACTGGCCGTAGAATTCGCGGCTGACCTCCTGCTGCGCCTCCACCGCCGCGCGGCGCAGGGTGTTCAGGTGGCACTCGCCATGCTCCGGCGCCAGCCGCTGGGCACCCAGCAGGAACAGGAAGCGGCGCAGCTCGCGGACATTGACGGCAAGCTGCTCCGTTGTGAACCGCTCATAGGTGCGCTGATCGTCGCCCTTATGGTACAGGCGGATCTCTGTCATGTTGGTCACGATGATCCAGGCACAGGGCGCGTTGATCGCGTATTGATAGGCCTGCTGCACCGCCGACATGTTGCGGTTCCGGAACCGCCGGTCCAGCGGATCGCGGGATCCCTTGCCCTCCACCACCGCCTGGATGCGATTGATATCCCCTTCCAGGAAGCGGCCAAGGGCCGCGTCTGCGAATTCGCTGTCCACCGGCGCGATGACCTTTGGCTGGTGCAGCATCGAATACGCGACCTTGCCCGGCTGGACCTCCCGATAGCCCAGCACCTCCTTGAACACCTCGTTCAGGAAGGTGGGGAGGTGTTGGCTTTCCTTCAGTTCCGACATGCCGGGTTGGGTCAGGTCCGCCCATTTGGCGAACACCGCCTGCGCCGCGGCGATGTCGGCATCCGCGATGGAAAACCCGCCCATGGCGGCGGTGACGACGTGTCGGGGGAAAAGCGGCTTGATGTCGATGGCCATGGGTCACGCGGCGGTTCCTGGAACCGCTTTGGTATACCCCGGACTTCGGCGACAGGGGAGATGATACGGTTGGCACGCCACCCGTCATCCTTGCCCCCCGGCGCCCCACCCCTTCTCCCCCGCTCACGCTGGCACTCCGCGCCTAAATCGGCTAGGACAATGGCTTTCTCCGCCGGGGTTCCGGCCTTGTCTGGTATGCTGTGCCGATGTCGACCGAACCGAATCTCTTTTCCGCCCCCGCCGCCGGTGCTGCCGCCGGCCCCGCTCCCGACGCGGCGGAGGAGTATGGCGCCAGTTCCATCAAGGTGCTGAAGGGGCTGGATGCCGTGCGCAAGCGGCCGGGCATGTATATCGGGGACACCGATGACGGCTCCGGCCTGCACCACATGGTCTATGAGGTGGTGGACAACGCCATCGATGAGGCGCTGGCCGGCCATGCCGACCGGGTGGAGGTGACGCTGAACGCCGACGGTTCCGTCACCGTGCGGGACAACGGGCGCGGCATCCCGGTGGACATCCACAAGGAGGAGGGGGTGTCCGCGGCGGAGGTCATCATGACCCAGCTGCATGCCGGCGGTAAGTTCGATCAGAACAGCTACAAGGTTTCCGGCGGCCTGCACGGGGTCGGCGTCTCCGTCGTCAACGCCCTGTCGGAGGTGCTGGACCTGCGCATCTGGCGCCAGGGCCGCCAATGGGGGATGCAGTTCCGCCATGGCGATGCGGTGGCCCCGCTGGTCGATACCGGCCCGGCCCCGATCACCACCACCGGGCCGCGGGCCGGCCGCCCCCTGACCGGGACGGAGGTGACCTTCCTCGCCTCCAAGGCGACCTTCACCAAGACCGAGTATGATTTCGCCACGCTGGAGCACCGCTTCCGCGAGCTGGCCTTCCTCAATTCCGGGGTGCTGATCGTCTTCACCGACGCCCGCGGAGTGGAGCCGAAGGTGACGGAGCTGTTCTATGAGGGCGGGCTGGAAGCCTTCGTCGCCTATCTGGACCGGTCGAAGACGCCGCTGCACAAGCCCGCCATCCATGTGAAGGGGGAGCGGGCGTCGGAGCTGGGAACCATCGTCGGCGTGGAAGTCTCCCTCCAGTGGAACGACAGCTATCATGAGACCACGCTGTCCTTCACCAACAACATCCCCCAGCGCGACGGCGGCACCCACCTGGCCGGGTTCCGCGCCGCCCTGACCCGCACCGTCAACAAGTACGCGGAGGAGAGCGGCATCCTGAAGAAGGAGAAGATCGCGCTGTCCGGCGACGACATGCGGGAGGGGCTGACCTGCATCATCTCCGTCAAGGTGCCGGACCCGAAATTCTCCAGCCAGACCAAGGACAAGCTGGTCAGCTCCGAGGTCCGGCCGGTGGTGGAGAACCTGGTGTCGGAAGCGCTGTCCACCTGGTTCGAGGAGCACCCAAGCGAGGCGCGCAAGATCGTCGGCAAGGTGGTGGAGGCCGCGGCGGCGCGGGAAGCGGCGCGCAAGGCCCGCGAGCTGACCCGCCGCAAGGGGGCCCTCGACATGGCCAGCCTGCCCGGCAAGCTGGCCGATTGCCAGGAGCGTGACCCCGCCCTGTCCGAACTGTTCATCGTGGAGGGTGACTCGGCCGGCGGCTCCGCCAAGCAGGGCCGCTCCCGCCAATTCCAGGCCATCCTGCCGCTGCGGGGCAAGATCCTGAATGTGGAACGGGCACGCTTCGACAAGATGCTGTCCAGCGCGGAAATCGGCACCCTGATCGCGGCGCTCGGCACCGGCATCGGCCGGGATGAGTTCAATATCGAGAAGGCGCGCTATCACAAGATCATCATCATGACCGACGCGGATGTGGACGGCGCCCATATCCGCACCCTGTTGCTGACCTTCTTCTATCGCCAGATGCCGGAAATCATCGAGAAGGGCTATCTCTACATCGCCCAGCCGCCGCTGTACCGGGTGAAACGCGGCACGGCGAAGGAGAAATACCTGAAGGACGACCGGGCGCTGGAGGATTACCTGATCGACCAGGGGCTG
>JBJOKR010000133.1:0-13887 GCA_046045995.1 Pseudomonadota bacterium
TGTTCGATTACCTGGATCTGTGGGGTTGGGACGGGACGCTGGACCGCATCCACCACGAGCTCTACGTCCGCTGCCGCGAACAGGCGGGCCGGGAGGCCAGCCCGACCGCCGCGGTGATCGACAGTCAGAGCGTCAAGGGCGCCGAAAAAGGGGGGGCCTCGATCGACCCGGCAGGATACGACGCAGGCAAGAAGGTCAAAGGCAAGAAGCGGCATATCGTCGTCGACACGCAGGGCTTCCTGATGCACGCCCTCGTCCATGCCGCCGACATCCAGGACCGCGACGGCGGTGTCGTGCTCATGGCCAGCCTATTCGGCCTCTTTCCCTTCTTGCTGAAGCTCTACGCCGACGGCGGCTACCAGGGCGACCAGTTCCAAAGCGGCCTGCGGACCGCCATGGCCCGCGTCCAGGTTGAGATCGTCAGACGCTCCGACAAGGCCAAGGGCTTCCAGGTGTTGCCAAGGCGGTGGGTCGTGGAAAGAACCTTCGCTTGGCTCAACCGATGCCGTCGCCTCGCCAAGGACTGGGAGAACCTCAACCGCCAAGCGTTGGCGTTCCTTCGCCTCGCCTCCATCCGCCTCATGCTGCGCCGCCTATGCAGGCCAACGTAAACTTTCCGGACAGACTCTAAGAGACACCCAGAGAGATAAGGGATTCCCGCCCCCCGCGCTTTGACCTGAATCAAATCAGAACGGCGACGGCTCCGCCACCTTGCCACCATAAAGCGTGTCCGGGGAAATCAGGACGGGGCTGATGGTTTCCAGCACCCCGTTGCGGACCGCCCGGTAGAAGCAGCTCCGCCGCCCTGTATGGCAGGCCACGCCCGCCTGCTCCACCTTCATCAGGATCGTGTCGCCGTCGCAGTCCAGGCGGAACTCCCGCAGGACCTGCTGCTGGCCGGAGGTTTCGCCCTTGCGCCACAGTTTGCCCCGGGATCGGGACCAGTAGCAGACGCGGCCCGTGGCCAGGGTTTCGGCGATGCTGTCCCGGTTCATCCAGGCCATCATCAAAATCTCCCCCGTCGCCTCATCCTGGGCGATGGCGGGGACCAGCCCGTCCCCATCGAAGCGGATCTCCGCCAGGACGGCGGCCAGGACCGGCGGCATATCGGGTGTTTCGGCCGTCATGATGCCACCGCATCGTTCAGGCGGTCGAACCCGGCGGCCAGATCGCGGATCAGATCCCCCGGCTCCTCCAGACCCACATGGATGCGCAGCAGCGGGCCATCCGCCTTGAAGGGGGTGGCCGTACGGCTGCGGGCTGGGTTGGTGGGCAGGATAAGGCTTTCAAACCCGCCATAGCTGAAGCCGATACCGAAATACCGCAGCCCGTCCACCATGGCGGACACGGCCGCCCGGGGAACGGGGGCCAGTTCTATGGTGAACAGCCCGCTGGCCCCGGTGAAATCACGCGCCCACAGGGCGTGGCCCGGATCGCCGGGCCGGCCCGGATGCAGCACCCGCGTTACCTCGGGCCGTGCGGCCAGCCACTCGGCAATGGTGAAGCCGCTGCGCTGATGCCGCTCCATCCGCAGACCCAGGGTGCGCAGGCCGCGCAGCCCCAGATACAAATCCTCCGACCCGGCGCAAGCGCCAATCAGCACCGCTGTCCGCTTCAGGGTCCGCCACGTCTCCCGCGTGCAGACGGCCACCCCCAGATTCGCATCGGCATGGCCGGCGATGAACTTCGTCGCTGCCTGGAGGGAGACATCGACGCCCAGGGACAGGGGGCGGAAGTACCAACCGGCCGACCAGGTATTGTCCAGCAGGGTGATGATGCCCCGATCCTTCACCGCGGCGACGATGGCGGGCACATCCTGCACCTCGAAGCTGAGCGACCCGGGCGACTCCAGGAAGACCGCGCGTGTGTTGGGCTTCAGCAGGTCGGCGATGGCCCCGCCGATAAGGGGATCGTAGTATTCCACCTCCACCCCCAGCCCGGCCAGGCTGTTGGTGCAAAAATCCCGGGTCGGGCCATAGCAACTGTCCGTCACCAGCAGATGGTCCCCCGCCTTGCAGAAGGCCAGGAGGCTGGTGGTGATCGCCTGCAGCCCGCTGCCGAAGGAAACGGCGCGGTATCCGCCCTCCAGCTCCGTCATCGCCTCCTCGAAGGCGCGGGATGCGGGATTGCCCGTCCGACCGTAACGGGTGCTCGACCAGTCGGGATCGGCGCTGTCCAGATCGGCCACCCGGTCGAACAGGACGGTGGACGCCCGGTAGGGCGGCAGGTTCACCGCCCCCTCATAGGGGCCCGTGCGCCCGCCGTGGGAGAGGCGGGTCATGCGCCCATCCGCCGCCGGCTGGTCCGCGTCATCCGGCCCGCCCAACTCACCCCGTGTCATGTCCCGTCTCCCATCCTCGTGCGGTCCCGTCCTGCCGGGCTGTCCTGATGCTTCATTCCCGCCCCAGCGGAACATGGGGGGCGGCGTGGCGCGGCAGCACGCCGGTCAGGCGCGGATCCGCCAGATCCCGAACCAGCTGGCGCACTGGCACGAATCCGGCCCGCTGATACATCAGCAGCGCCTTCGGATGATCGAAGGTGCAGGTGTTCACGGTCATCCGCCCGGTATCCCCGCCGGTCCACCCGGCCTCGATCGCCCAGTCCAGCAGCCAGTGGCCGAGACGTCGGCCGATGAAATCCGGGATCAGGCCAAAATAGGCGATGTCGGCCACACCGGGCTGGCGCCGGTCGATCTCCACATACCCGGCCGGTACCCCGGCCACATGGCAGACATAGATCTCCACCCGTGCGTCCTGGATGATCTCCCGCAGGGAGTCATCATCCATCCGCCGGCGCAGCTCCCATAGCCAGGGTTCCCCAACCGTGTTGTAGAGGTAGCGGTAGAAGGAAACGGTGCAGGCCTCCGCACGCATCAGAGCCGCACGTTCCAACGGGGGCGGGACATGGGCACGGGCGGGCCGGGCCGTCATCTCCAAGTAGGTGATGGTTGTCCGGATGTGACCGGGGGCAAGGGGGGCCATACTGGTCATGCGGCACCTTCCACTCGGGCCGGGCCGGTCTCCACCGGGAGATCCACCCGCCCGCCCCATTCGGTCCAGGACCCGTCGTAGACCGCCACATCCGGCCGGCCCAGGCGGTGCAGCCCCAGGGCCAGGACACAGGCCGTCACCCCGGACCCGCAGGAGGTGACGACCGGCCGGTCCGGATCGATCCCCGCCGCCGCGATGATCGATTCGAGGGTGGATCGATCTTTCAATCCCCCCGTCGCCGGATCGACCAGATCGCCGAAGGGCAGGTTCAGGGCGCCGGGGATATGGCCGCCGCGCAAGCCCGGCCGCGGCTCCGGCACACTGCCCTGGAACCTTGGGGCGGCGCGGGCATCCACAACCTGCTCCGCCCCGCTGGTCAAATTCGCCGCCATCTCCTGCACCCGCCGGACCAGATCGGGATTGTACCGGGATCGGAACGACCTTTGCTGCGGCGGGTTCCAGGGCCCGGATTCCGTCGCCAGACCCGCCGCCCGCCAGCGCGGCAGGCCGCCATCCAGCACAACCACATCCGTATGGCCGAAGACGCGGAACATCCACCAGGCCCGCGGCGCGGTGAAAAGGCCGGCACTGTCATAGACGACAACCATATCGCCGCTGCCGATCCCTAGCGCCCCGACCGACGCCGCAAAGGCCTGCGGGCTGGGCAGCATGTGGGGCAGGGGGGACTGGCTGTCGGCGATGGTGTCGATATCAAAAAAGGCGGCACCGGGGATGCGCAGATCCCCGAATTCCGCCCGGGCATCCCGCTTCTGATCCGGCATGTGCCAGGACGCATCCAGCACCCGGACCGACGGGTCGCCCAGCCGACCCGCCAGCCAATCAACGCCGACCATCGGGTCCTTCAGGGGATTAACATCGCTCATCGGCAACTCCTCATCAGGCGTCCCAGGCAACCATCAGGCCAGCCAGTCCGGCACGGGCAGGTTCTTTTCCCGCAGGAAGGCCGGGTTGAACAGCTTGGACTGGTAGCGGGTGCCGTAGTCGCAGAGGATGGTCACGATGGTGTGGCCGGGGCCCAGGCGCCGGGCCACCTCCATCGCCGCGGCGACATTGATGCCGCTGCTGCCGCCGAGAACCAGCCCTTCGTGCTTCAGCAAGTCGAAGACGATGGGCAGCGCCACCTCATCCCGGATTTGCACGGCATCATCGATGGGGGCGTCGGCCAGATTGGCGGTGACGCGGCCCTGGCCGATGCCTTCGGTGATGGACGTGCCCTCCGCCTTCAACTCCCCCGTCGTCTTCCAGGCATAAAGGGCGGATCCCATCGGGTCGGCCAGGGTGATGCGGACGGCGGGATTGTGGGCCTTCAGGGCCAGTGCGATGCCGGCCAGGGTGCCGCCGGTGCCGACGGCGCAGGTGAAGGCATCCACCCTGCCACCCGTCTGTTCCCAGATTTCCTGCCCGGTGGTGCGGCGGTGCCCCTCCCGGTTCGCCAGGTTGTCGAACTGGTTGGCCCAGACGGCCCCGTTCGGCTCCGTCGCCGCAAGCTCCTCCGCCAGCCGGCGGGAGACATGGACATAGTTGCCCGGGTCCTTGAACGGCACGGCCGGGACCAGGCGCAGATCCGCCCCGCAGAGGCGGAGCATGTCTTTCTTCTCCTGGCTCTGGGTCTCCGGCATGACGATGACGGTGCGGAATCCCAGGGCATTGCCGACCAGGGCCAGACCGATTCCGGTATTGCCCGCCGTCCCCTCCACGATCGTACCGCCAGGACGCAATTGGCCGCGGTCGATCGCATCCTGCACGATGGCAAGTGCCGCCCGATCCTTGACCGATCCGCCGGGGTTCAGGAACTCCGCCTTGCCCAGGATCTCACAGCCCGTGGCGGCCGACGGCCCGTTCAGGCGGATAAGCGGCGTGCGCCCGATGCTGTCCAGAAACCCGTTGCGGACATCCATGACCCGATTCCTTCAACTGACCTTTCCTCCCGCGATGGAGGCAGGCAGGGAGCCTAGGCGCGCCACCGCACCGATTCAAGTGATGGCGGTCATGCAAGGCCGGCCCATTCCCGGCGCAGACGGCCCCGGTGCCGGGCCAACCATCCCAGGGCCACCAGGGTGATGCCATTGCGGATCAGGTCCCTGTCGAGGGCATCGATGGCGGCTTCGGCGGGGACGGGCAGGACACGGATATCCTCATGTTCCTCCGCCAAGCCATGGATGCCGGTGATGCCCCGGCTGTCCACCCGGCCGCAGAACAGGGTGATGCGCTCGGTGCAGCCGCCGGGGCTGGGATAGAAGGTGCTGATCCGCTCCACCGCGCCGACGGGGCATCCCGCCTCCTCCCGTGCTTCACGGCGGGCCACGTCCTCCGCCGATTCCCCATCATCCTGGATGCCGGCCACCACCTCCACCATCCAGTGGGGGCCACCATGGCGCAGGGTGCCGACGCGGAACTGCTCCACCAGCACGACCACATCCCGGTCGGGATCATAGAGAAGGATCGCGACCGCATCCCCCCGCTCGAAAACCTCCCGCGTCATGGGCGCCGACCAGCCGCCGGAATAGAGCCGATGGCGCAGGGTAAGGGCGACCATGCGGAAGAACCCCTGATAGAGCGGCGCTGTGCCCATAACCTCAACCTCCCGGCCGGAGTCGGGGCCCGGTTCTGCAGACAGGGCGGAACGGGGGCGATCGGTCATCGCGCGCACTCCTGGGATCGGGGCGACAGGGGGAGTAAAGGGAGGGAACATCGCCGCGCCGGTCGGGTTCTATCCCGATAGCAGGGGAGTTGGGCATGCCGATCCGGAATGATCAGGAGTTGGAACGCGCGGTCCAGGAATTCCAGCGCCTGCGCGCAGAACCGGACGATTCCCCCGATGGCCGCCGCCGCCAGGACCTGGATGCGGAGATCAAAGCCTATTACCTGCAGCATGGCGAAAGCCTGCGCCCGGCCAAACCGCCGTCCTGACACCTGCCATCTCCCCACACAGGCGATTCCCGCCCCCGACTGTGCTAGCGTTCCCGCGTCGAGGAATTGTACCGGCTACCCGGTGCCTCTGTCTGGGGAGGGAAGGCGTGCGACGCACGGAGGTCTGTTGCAACTGCCGCCATTGGCTGGGGGCCGGACTGAAGCAGCGGGGGCCGAAGGGCCAGTGCCGCCGTAACCCGCCCACAATCACGGAGCGCGCGCCGTTTGGTGCCTTCCCGGTGACCGACAGTGGGGACTGGTGCGGGGAATGGACCCGCGTTCCAGGCCTTCCCCCGGGGGCCGGGCTTCCCGGCGGCGGGCAGGAAAGCCCCGGGGGGCCCACCACGCTGTACGATGAGATGTAGATCGGGGCAGGGGGAAGGGGGTGGCACTGTTGTCGCCACCGTCCTTGGCGATCCATAAGATTGGGTGCAAAAGAAAAAGGGCCGGATCCTGCGATCCAGCCCTTTTCCACATTGGCTCCCAGGGAGGGACTCGAACCCCCGACCCGGTGATTAACAGTCACCTGCTCTACCGGCTGAGCTACCTGGGATCAGATCCGTGCGGCACCACGTCGACGGCCCGCCGTCCGGCGTGGGCGGTGGTATAGCCAAAGCGTTTCGGGAATGCAAACCCTCATTTCAGAAAAAACGTCATGCGGCTGAAGCAGGGCAATGCCTTCCAGAAATGACGAACGCGCGGGTCCAGCTGCCCGGGCCCGCGCGTTCGGAAAATCGATACGAACCCGGATCAGACGTCCAGGGAAGCCGGGTCCAGACCGGTCAGGCGGCAGATGCGGCGCAGCGCGCCCTTCTCATCCGCATCGAACTCCCCATCGGCGGAACCGATGACGGCGCAGGCCTTGGCCACCACCATCGCCTCAGCCTCCCGCCCGCGCAGGCGGACCAGGTGGCGCATGGCGTGGGCCTCACCATCCACATAGTCGAAGTAATAAAGGTCGGAGATCCGTTCGAACTCCGTCAGCGCGTCATCGGTGTCGAAGGCCTCGACCTCGGCGGTGCGGCGGATCAGGTCCAGCATGCTGGCCTTCTCGGCCGAGCTGAACCGGCCGTCGGCATAGGCGACGATGGCGCAGCCAGCGACCACCGCCTTGAACAGCTCCTCGGTCTCGGACCGCTTCAGCTGACGCAGGATCTGATCCCGCACGGAGGCATAGGAATCGCGAATCCAGGACAGGGGCATGTGAAGAACTCCCTTCAGATCGTTGTCACCGGTTGACGCCCGGGAGCGACCCGGCGCGGCATAAAGTCCCCGATGCGCGCAAGTCTTATCGCGCGGGCATCGGCACTGTCCAGCGGACCGACAGGGACGGCGACCAAACCGTTTGAAGACACCCGATCCAACCCGTCAGCCGGATGGGCTTCATGGATCGGAGGGGAGAAAAGGGGAGGGAGGGGTCCTGGAGGCACGGCCGGGAATCGAACCCGGGTTCACGGATTTGCAGTCCGTTGCATCACCACTCTGCCACCGCGCCGGGAGGACCTGTCCGGCGGCGGCGAATGCGGCGGCCGGATCATCGTGGGAGGCGACGTATAGGCCGCCGGCGCCGGGCCGGTCAAGAACGATGATCGACGTCACGCACCCATCGCGCCTGATTGCTGCGGAATGGGCTGCCGCCGTGCCGATCCTTTGGCGCCAAGGGCATGACCGATTGTGTTCGCCCCCGCACGCGGATATATAGCGGCAGGGTTCCCGTGTGGGTATTCGCTTCCGAAGGACGGGGCCCCCCGCCTTCCAGGTCCCCCCTTCACGATTGCGCATGACATGGCCACAACGGACTTCACCGCAGCCCGCCTGAACATGGTCGAAGGCCAGATCCGCCCGAACAAGGTGACGGATCCGCGCCTGATCGAGGCATTCCTTGCCGTCCCGCGGGAGGTGTTCGTGCCGAAGGACCGGCGCGGCATCGCCTATGTGGATGAGGATCTGGCCGTGGCGCCCAGCCGCTTCCTGATGGAGCCGATGGTGCTGGCCCGCCTGCTGCAGGAGGCGCGCATCGGTGACCAGGACATAGTTCTGAGCATTGGCTGTGCGACCGGCTATTCCGCGGCCGTGATCGGCCGGATTGCCGCCACCGTCGTCGCGCTGGAGGCGGATGCCGGACTCGCGGCCGATGCGACCCGGGCTCTCCAGGAGACAACGGCCGACAACGCCATTGTCATGCAGGGCCCGCTGGCCGCCGGCTGGGCCGCCCAGGCACCCTATGACGTGATCATCCTGGACGGGGCCGTGCCGGAAGTGCCCGCCGCCCTGCTGGACCAGTTGAGCGACCGGGGCCGTCTGGTCGGTGTGATCACCGGCACAGGCAACATGGGCCAGGCCCGTCTCTATAAGAAGATCGGTGGCATCGTTTCCAGCCGCACCCTCTTCGATGCCGCCATACGCCCGCTTCCCGGCTTTGCATTGAAGCCGTCCTTCGAGTTCTGAGGGCCGGGTTCCGTGTACACCACCGCCGTCAATCGAGGATGACCCGTTGCTGACCGAAGCGCCCTTCGACATCGAGGTGGAGACCTTGTCGGCGATGCGGCAAAGCGGCGATCCGGTCACCCTCCTGGATGTGCGGGAAAGCTGGGAAGTGGAACTTTGCGCAATCGAGGGGAGCCTATACATACCGTTGGGCCAGCTTCCCGCCCGTCTGGATGAGTTGCCGACCGACCGACCCCTGGTGGTGATCTGCCATCATGGCATCCGGAGCGCGCATGCCACGGCATGGCTGCGGGGCCAAGGATACGGGATGTGCTGCAATCTGTCGGGCGGGATCGATGCCTGGGCCCGGCGCGTGGACCCCACCATGAAGGTGTACTGAGCTATGGACGTTAAGAGCCTGACCAATGCAACCCGGCGGAGCCTGTTGACGGTGCTGCCGGCTTTCGCCCTCGCCGTCGGCATGGGTGCAGCCCCGGCGGCGGCGCAGTCCCTGGAAGAGGCGCTGGCCCAGGCCTATACCCAGAACCCGACACTGGAGGCCCAGCGGGCCCAGCTTCGCGCCACGAACGAGCTGGTGCCCCAGGCAAGGGCCGGCTATTTCCCGTCGATCACGGCCCAGGGCGATGTCTCCCGCGTGATCAGCGAACGGGGATCGACCGATACCGGGTTCACGTCGGAATCGGCTGAGATCGGGATCAGCCAGCCCCTGTACCGTGGCGGCCGCACGGCCGCGGCGGTAAGCCGGTCGGAGAATCTGGTCCGGGCCCAGCGCGCCGGTGTGCTGAACGCCGAGCAGGGGGTGCTGCTGGACGCCGCCACCGCTTACCTGAACGTGGTGCGGGATCAGGCGGTGCTGGACCTGCAGATCAACAACGAGCAGGTCCTGCGCCGGCAGCTGGAAGCGTCCCAGGACCGGTTCCGGGTGGGTGAGATCACCCGTACCGATGTCAGCCAGGCCGAATCCCGTCTTGCCCGCGCCACCTCCGACCGCATCCTGGCCGAAGGCGTGCTGAACGCAAGCCGGGCGGAGTTCGCGCGTCTGGTCGGTGTCAGCCCGGCCCAGCTGGCCCAGCCCCAGCTGACCCTGACGCTTCCGTCCAGCCTGGATGAGACGATCACACTGGCGGAAAAGAACAATCCCCGCGTCATCGCCGCCGACTTTTCCCGTGAGGCGGCCGAGGACACGATCGATCAGGTGACGGGTGAACTTCTGCCATCCGTCGCGGTCAGCGGCAACCTGAGCCGCACCTGGGACCCGAGCGGCCTTGGTGGGACGCGCAACGACACGACCATCGTCGCCCGCGTCACCGTGCCGATCTACCAGGGCGGCGGTGAATATGCCCGCGTCCGCGAGGCGAAGCATACCGCCCGTCAGCGCCGAATCGAGGTGGATGAGGCCCTGCGCCTCGTTCGGGAAACAGCGATCCGCGCCTGGGAGGGGTTGGTGACGACCCGCGCCAGCATCGTGTCGCGGCAGGAGCAGGTGAATTCCGCCAATATCGCCCTGGAAGGGGTGCGGCAGGAGGCGACCGTCGGGTCGCGCACCGTGCTGGATGTGCTGGACGCGGAACAGGAACTGCTGAACGCCCGGGTCGATCTGGCCCGCGCCCAGCGCGATGAACTGGTGGCCGCCTTTTCCGTCCTGGCAGCCACCGGCCAGTTGACGGCTGCCGGCCTGGGGCTGCCGGTCCAGGGTTATGACCTGGAAGCCCATTACAACGACACGCGGGATCGCCTGTTCGGTCTGTCGGTTGACTGAACGGAACCCGATCGGACCTTTCGGATGGGGAGGGGGGCTGAAAAGCCCCCCTTTCGTCTGTGTGGAACGAGAGAAACACAGCATAACCCCGTGGAGTTTTTGAAGGTTCTGCCCTAGGCTGGCCTCCGGCTCCCGTGGCAGGTCGGATTGCTGCAGCAATGGTCGATAACAAATCCCAACAAGAACCATCGATGGAGGAAATCCTCGCCTCCATCCGCCGAATCATTTCGGAGGACACCGATTCCCCGGCTGAGGCTCCGCCTCTGCCCCCTCCACCACCGCCTCCGCCACCCCCACCCCCTCCGCCTCCGCCGCCGCCGCCTCCTCCCAACCTGCCACCGCCCCCTCCGCCTCCTCCGCCGCCGCCTCCACCACCGCCCCCGCCCATGGCTTTCGAGCCGGAGGATGAGGTGCTGGAGCTGACGCAGATGATGCCGGACGAGCCGGAACAGGCGTCCGATCCGTTCGACTTCTCCCCGCCGCCCCCGCCACCTCCGCGCCCCCGCCGCATGCCGGTTGATGAGGATGCGCTGATGTCGGAGACAACGGCTGAGATGGCGAGCCGCGCCTTGTCCGGCCTGCCGGGCTTCCGCCGCTATCCCAGCATCGAAGGGGAGGGGCCGTTCGGCCGCCACGACCTGACCCTGGAGCATCTGGTGCGGGAGATGGTGCGGCCGATGATCCGGGAATGGCTGGATGACAACCTGCCGGAACTGGTGGAGCGCCTGGTCCGGCGGGAGATCCAGAAGGTGGTCCGCCGCGGGATGGATTGAGGACGGTCACCTGTACCGGCCCGGCGGCATCAACCAACCCCGGTCCGTCTACCGCCGTCACGCTTCCGATGTCTGCCCCGCCGGGGCGGTACCTTGATGGTGCCGCCCCGTTCCATTATGAAAACCCCTCATTTGTGAGCTGAAGGGCCGTTCCCATGCTGGACAAGACCTTTTCCCCCGTCGAGGTGGAAGCGAAGCACTATGACCGCTGGGAGAAGGCGGAGGCTTTCGCGGCCCATGTGGACAGCAACCAGCAGCCCTATACCATCATGATGCCGCCGCCCAATGTGACGGGCAGCCTGCACATGGGCCACGCGCTGACCTTCACGCTCCAGGATGCGCTGATCCGGTTCAACCGCATGCGCGGCAAGGACGCCCTATGGCAGCCCGGGACCGACCATGCCGGCATCGCCACCCAGATGGTGGTGGAACGCAACCTGGCGAAGGAAGGGGTCAGCCGCCACGACCTGGGCCGGGACAAGTTCCTGGAGAAGGTCTGGGAATGGAAGGCGGAATCGGGCGGCACCATCACCCGCCAGCTCCGCCGCCTGGGTGCCTCCCCCGACTGGAGCCGGGAACGCTTCACCATGGATGAGGGCCTGAACAAGGCCGTCCGCAAGGTCTTCGTCGAGCTGTACCGCCAGGGCCTGATCTACCGCGACAAGCGGCTGGTGAACTGGGACCCAAAGCTGCACACCGCCATCTCCGACCTGGAGGTGGAGCAGAAGGAGGTGAAGGGGAACCTCTGGCACTTCCGCTATCCGGTCGACGGTGTGGAAGGACGGTTCGTCACCGTCGCCACCACCCGGCCCGAAACCATGCTGGGTGACACGGCCGTTGCCGTCCATCCGGAGGATGAGCGCTACAAGGACCTGATCGGTCGCCATCTGCGCCTGCCCCTGGTCGGCCGCCTGATCCCGGTGGTGGCGGACGAGTATGCCGATCCGGAGACCGGGACCGGGGCGGTGAAGATCACCCCCGCCCATGACTTCAACGATTTCGAGGTCGGCAAGCGCCACAACCTGCCCATGATCAACCTGCTGGACCGGGATGCCCGCATCCTGGCGGCGTTCGAGATCGTGAACGGCGATGCGGCCTATGCCGGCACCATGCCGGAGGCCTATCGCGGCCTGTCGAGGGAGGCGGCCCGCAAGCAGATCGTCGCCGATATGGAGGCCCTGGGCCTGCTGGAGAAGATCGATCCCCACACCCACATGGTGCCCCATGGCGACCGGTCGGGCGTGGTGATCGAGCCCTGGCTGACCGACCAGTGGTATTGCGACGCCGCCACCCTGGCGAAGCCGGCGATCGAGGCGGTGGAGACCGGCCGGACGGTGTTCGTGCCCCGCCAGTGGGAAAACACCTATTTCGAATGGATGCGCAACATCCAGCCCTGGTGCATTTCCCGCCAGCTCTGGTGGGGTCACCAGATCCCCGCCTGGTTCGGGCCGGAGGGCAGCATCTTCGTCGCCGAGACGGAGGAGGAGGCCAGGGCCGAGGCCGTGGCGACGTTCGGGGCCGATGTCAGCCTGACCCGGGATGAGGATGTGCTGGACACCTGGTTCAGCTCCGCCCTCTGGCCGTTCAGCACGCTCGGCTGGCCGGAGAAGGTGCCGGAACTGGACCGTTACTACCCCGGCGATGTGCTGGTGACCGGATTCGACATCATCTTCTTCTGGGTCGCCCGGATGATGATGATGGGCATCCACTTCATGGGCGATGTGCCCTTCCGCACTGTCTACATCCACGCCCTGGTGCGGGATGAGAAGGGGCAGAAGATGTCCAAGTCCAAGGGCAACATCATCGATCCCTTGACCGTCATCGACCAGTACGGGGCCGATGCCCTGCGCTTCACCCTGGCCGCCATGGCCGCCCAGGGCCGCGACATCAAGCTGGCGGTCAGCCGGGTGGAAGGGTACCGCAACTTCGCCACCAAGCTGTGGAACGCCGCCCGCTATGCCCAGATGAACCAGGTGGCCATGGCCCCCGGGTACGATCCGGGGGTGGTCACCCTGACCGTGAACCGCTGGATTGTCGGCGCTGTGCAGCAGACGGCCGCCCGGGTGACGGAGGCGATGGACGCCTACAAGTTCAATGAGGCGGCGTCCGCCCTGTATCAGTTCGCCTGGAATACGGTCTGCGATTGGTACCTGGAATTCACGAAGCCGATCCTGACCGGGGAGGATGAATCGGCGAAGGCGGAGACGCGCGCCACCACCGCCTGGGTGCTGGATCGTATCCTGCACCTGCTGCACCCGCTGATGCCCTACCTGACGGAGGAGTTGAACGAGAAGCTCACCGGCAGCAGCGCCATGCTGATCACCAATGCCTGGCCGGAGGCGGAATCCCGGTTGATCGACACGGCGGCGAGTGCGGAGATGGAATGGGTGGTCTCCCTCATCTCCACCATCCGGACGGTGCGGGCGGAGATGAACGTGCCTCCGTCCGCCCAGATCCCGCTGATCCTGAAGGATGCGGGCGCCACCGCCGCCGCCCTGGCGGAGCGGCACCGGGACCTGATCCTGCGCCTGGCCCGGCTGTCGGGCATCGAGGTGTCGGCGGGTGAGGCACCCAAGGGCAGCGCCCAGGCGGTGGTGGAGGATGCGACGGTGGTCCTGCCGCTGGCCGACTTCATCGACATCGAGGCGGAGAAGGTCCGCCTCACCAAGGAGATCGGCAAGCTGACCGCGGAGGTGGAGAAGGTGGACGCAAAGCTGGGCAACCAGAACTTCGTCGCCAAGGCCCCGGAAGAGGTGATCGAGGAACACCGCGAACGCCGCGCCGAAGCCTGGTCCGCCCGCGCCAAGCTGATGGACGCGCTGAGCCGGTTGGGCTGAGAATCACGGGCTCAGATCAACGGCGTTGTGGCCCAGAACCCCCTCTCCCCCTGAGGGAGATGGAGGGGCCCATGCGAAGCATGGGAGGGTGAGGGGTGAATTTGGGCCGGTGTGGGAATGGGTTGCCAGGTCTGAGCTGCCGGACCCCT
>JBJOKR010000134.1:0-13852 GCA_046045995.1 Pseudomonadota bacterium
GGGTCACCGCATCGCGCCGGTTGGTCTTGACCTGCTCGCCGGGGCGCTTGGGCACCAGGGACGGCGCCACCACGTCGCAGGTATGCCCGAGCTCCAGGATCTGGCGGTACAGCCCATAGCCGGTCGGCCCGGCCTCGTAGCAGAAATGCAGCCGGGGATGTTTCCGCGCCAGCTTGCGCACGAACCGCTCCACCGCAGCGGGGGTCGTCTCGATCTCCCCGTAATACCGGACCTCGCCCGTCCGGCCCTCCGCCGCAATCGCGATGGCGTGTTTTGCTTTTGCGGCATCGACACCGACGTAGACGACGCTATCCTCTCCCATGGTCCGCCCTCCTTTGCTGGGGCTCGGCTCGGCCCATCCGAGCAACCCCCGTCAGCTCACAAGCCGCAAAGGTTAGGGCGGGCCACCCTCAAGACCACGGTCATATCGTCTAGTGGCTTTTCACCTTGGCGGCGTTCCGTACCTCCCACTCGTACAGTTTGGGGAAGGCCTTGTAGAGCAGGGCGGCGATGGCGGGCAGCAGGACCACCGCGCCGATCATGTTGGCGATGAAGATGAAGGTCAGCAGCGTGCCCATATCGGCCTGGAACTTCAGGTCGGACAGGGTCCAGGTCGCGACACCCACCGCCAGGGTCACGCCGGTGAACAGGATGGAACTGCCTGTTTCCTTCAGGGCGTAGAAATACGCCTGGGCGAAGTCCATGCCGTGCTTCAGATAGCTTTGCAGCCGGTTGAAGATGTACAGGCCGTAATCGACGCCCACGCCCACACCCAGGGCCGCCGCCGGCAGGGTGGAGACCTTCAGCCCGATGCCCAGCTTGGTCATCAGCGCATTGGTCAGGATGGAGACCAGGACCAGCGGCAGCACCGTCGCCAGCGTCCCCACCAGGGAGCGGAAGGTGATGACGCAGAAGATCAGGACGGTGACATAGACCAGCAGCAGCATCGGCTTCTCCGCCGATTTCACCGCCTGGTTCGTCGCCGCCATGACGCCGACATTGCCGGTGGCCAGCTTGAACTGCACCTGGTCGGACGGGTTGGCGCCGGTGAATTCCGCCACGGCCGCCACCACCCGGTCGATCGTCTCCGCCTTGTGGTCCTTGGTGAAGACCAGAACAGGCATGACCGAGCAGTCGGAGTTCAGCAGCCCGGTGGAGGTCTCGATCGGGGTCACCGTGCGGACCAGGACCTGGCTGTCCCGGGGCAGGATGCGCCAATTCAGGTTCCCCTCGTTCCAGCCGGCATTCACCGTGCGCATGACCGTGGGCATGGAAACAGCGCTTTCCACGCCCACCACATTGCTCATGTGCCAGGTGAAGGCGTCGATATGGCTGACCACGGCATGGTCGATACAGCCGTTCGCCGGGCCTTCCGCGATCACTTGGATCACGTCCGTGCCGATGGAGAAGCGGTCGACGATCAGCTGGGCATCCTGGTTGTAGCGGGCATCCGGCCACAGCTCCGGCACACCGGCGGAGGTGTCGCCAACGGTCATGTCCTTCTGGGTGTCATAGGCCCAGACGAACAGGATCAGGGAGGCGATGACGACCGGAATCGCGGCCTTGGGCGTCGCCACCTTGGCGAAGCCGCGCCAGAACCCGTCGGACCGGCCGGACAGCTTCTCCATCCGGCGGCGGTAATCATCGCCCAGCGGCAGGAAGCTCATGACGATGGGCAGGATCACCAGATGGGTGATGACGATCACCACCATGCCCAGGGACGCCGCCACCGCCAGTTCCTGGATCATGCGGATCTGGATGATGGCGATGGTCAGGAAGCCCAGCGCATCGGTCACCAGGGCGGAACTGCCCGGCACCAGCAGGCGGGCGAAGCTGGTTTCCGCCGCGGTGCGCGGATCGGCGCCCAGCCCCACCTCCTGGGACACGGTGCCGATATTCTGCACCCCGTGGCTGATGGCGATGGCGAAGACCAGGAAGGGCACCAGGATCGACATGGGATCGATGCCGAAGCCCAGGATCACCAGCAGCCCGAATTGCCAGACCACGGTCAGCAGGGACACGCCGATCAGCGCCATGGTCAGCCACAGGGATCGGCCGTAGTACCAGACCAGAAGGGCGGTGATGATCAGGGCGATGCCGAAGAACATGACCACGCCGGCGGCACCGTCGGCGATGTCGCCGATGGCTTTGGCGAAGCCGATGATGTGGATATCGATCCCTTCACCGGCCAGCTTTGTGCGGATCTGTTCCAGCTTGTCCGCCACCTCGAAGTAATCCAGCCGCTCGCCCGTGCGGGGATCGCGCTCGATCAACTGGGCGCTGACCAGGGCGGCGGTGAAATCCTCTGCCACCAGGCGCCCGACCTGCCCGGATTTCAGGGTGTTCTCACGCACGACCGGCATCCATTCGTCGGTCGGCTGGAATTCCGCCGGAATGACGTTGCCGCCAGCGAAACCTTCCGCCGTGATCTCCACGAAGCGGACATTCGGGGTGAACAGGCTGGTCACGCTGGCCCGGTCCACACCGGGAATGAAGAACACCTCATCCGTGACCTTCTTCAACCGCTCCATGAAGGCGGGGTTGAAGATGTCGCCTTCCTTCACCGACAGCGCCACCAGGATGCGGTTCGCCCCGCCGAACTCCTGCTGGTGCTTCATGAAGGTTTCCATATACGGGTGGTCGCGCGGCAACGTCTTCTCGAAGCCAGCGTCGATCCGCAGATGGGAGGCCTGCCAGCCCATGAAGGCGGTGACCAGCGCGAACAATACCAGGACCAGGACCCGCCGCTTGAAGATCCAGCCTTGCAGCGCCGTGATGAAGGGTTCGGACATCGGTCTCACTCGTGATCGCGGGTGCGCGAAGGGCGGGGTCAGCGGATCGGGGGCAACGCCCCCTCCTCGCCCAGCAGGATCAGGCTGCCATCGGCGGCAGCGGCGGCATCGGCCAGGGCCACACGGTCGTCGCGCTGTTCCCGGGTGAAGCTGCGCCCGCCGTCACGGCTGGTCAGGATGGTGCCCTGGGCGCCCACCAGGATGACCCGCCCGTCCGGCATGGCCTCCCCGCCCATCAGCCCGGCGGTTGTGCCGCTTTCCACCCCGGTCCAGCTCTGCCCGCCGTCGTCGCTGCGGAACACCGCCCCCTGCAGTCCGAAGGCCAGCCAGGACTGGGGTGACAGGACCAGGGCATCGAAGAAGCTGCCCGCGTAGGGGCTTTCGACCATCGACCAGGTGGCCCCGGAATCGCGGGAAACGGCCATGGTCCCGGCTTCGCCTGCGATGAAGCGGGTGGTCGCGTCGGGGGCCAGGATGGCGTTGAAATGATAGTCGTACCCGTCCTCCGACTCGACGATGCGGCGGCTGGTCCAGGTGGCCCCGCCATCCGTCGTCTCCAAGTACTTGCTGTAGGCGCCGACGGCGATGCCGCTCATCCGGTCGGTGAAGACCACATCCATCAGCGGCTGCTGGATCTCCGGATCCGCGTGCTGCAAGGTCCAGCTCTCCCCCCCGTCGGCTGTTGCCAGGACCACACTGTCATGCCCGACGGCCCAGCCATGGCTGTCATCCACGAAGGTGACGGCGGTCAGGGCGCTGTCTGCCGGGACGGACACCTGCCGCCATGTGGTGCCGTTGTCGTCCGACAGAAGGATATGCCCGCGGTCCCCCACGGCGACCAGCCGATCACCGGCGCGGGCCGCGTCCAGGATCAGTTTCCGGGCGGCCAGCGGCATCATCCGGGCCGGCTTGATCACCCCGCCCCCCGGCGATGCGGCATCGGTCCCGGCGGCTTGGGAAGCGGCGGCTGTGGCGTCCTGGGCAAGGGCGGGCAACCCGGCAAGGGTCGCCGATCCGAAGGACAGGGCAGCGCAGGCGACAAGGCGGGCCGGCAACTGCGTCAGGCGGTGGGTCATCGATACGGCACCGGGTGGGGAAAAGCGGTATATGGCGATTCTTCTTGGCCCTGCCATGGCTGGCCGGGCGGGTCGGCGGAGATCCGGTATGCAACCGGCCTCCCCCACCAAGGGTCCCCGAAGGGCTGCGCACAAAGGAAAAGGGCCGGCCGGTCGCCCGGCCGGCCCTCGGAGCGGCTACAGCTTACCGCACGCCGGCGCGGCGGAGCGAGTCCGGAGAGAACTCCTGCTCCGTCAGATTGGCGTTCATCTGGTACGGCGGCTCCTTGTTGTCGAAGCCAAGGGCCGTGTAACGACCGGACTGCAGGTCGTACAGGGTGTCCAGGGTCGACCAGATGGCCGGCACGTCATAGTAGTTGATCACGTGGCTTTCGCCGACGCGCCACATTTCCCCGCGGGCGTCGTAATGGTCGGCCACCAGGATCTGCCAGCTGTCCTCATCCACATAGAAGCGGCGCTTGGCATAGATGTGGGTCGTGCCGGAGCGCAGGCTGCCTTCCACCACCCAGACACGGCGCAGCTCATACCGGGCCATATCCTGGTTGATATGGCCGGCATTGATCATGTCGTCGTAATTCAGGTCCGGGCTATGCAGCTTGTAGGCGTTGTAGGGGACATACATCTCCTTGCGGCCCAGCAGCGTCCACTCGTACCGGTCCGGCGCGCCGGAATACATGTCGAAATTGTCGGTCGTGCGCAGACCGTCCGACGCGGTGCCCGGGTTGTCATAGGCGACATTGGGCGCGCGGCGCACCCGGCGCTGGCCGGGGTTGTAGGTCCAGGCGCTGCGCGGCTCCGCCACCTGGTTGATGGTCTCGTGCACCAGCAGGATTTCACCGGCCAGACGGGCCGGCTCCACCACTTCCTGGAGGAAGTAGAGGGAGGTGTTGCTGGCCGTCCCCTCCGGCCGCTGGTAGAGATACTTCACCTTCTCTTCCAGCATGATCATGGTGTAGCTGCCGTCGGCCTGCGGGTTGGCCTGGCCTACGCGGCGGGCCGTGTCCGTGCCGCGGTAGCGCAGCAGGTGGTTCCACACCACCTCCACACCCGATTTCGGCACCGGGAAGGGCACGCCGTGCTTGGCCCCGGTCACACCGTTGCCGTCGGCGGCCAGCTGGGCGCTGGAGGCGTTGGCGATGGTGGCGTCATACACCGACTGCGGGTAGCTGGCGCTGCGCCGGGTCGGGTAGACGATCATGCGGTAGCTGTCCGGATAGCGCTGCAACAGGGCCTTGTGGCCCTCCGTCAGCTTGTCCGCGTACTGCCCCATGGTCTGGGCGGTGATGGTGAACAGCGGCTGGTCGGCCTTGAACGGGTCCACATGGTGGGTGCCCGCCTGCCAGCCCGCCGGCGGCTGGGTGATGCCGCCGGTCCATTCCGGGATGGTGCCATCGGCATTGCCCGCCTTGATGGCGCCCACCGGGGTCAGTGCCTTGCCGAGATCGGCGGCGGTGTAGTCCTGGGCCAGGGCCGGCACGGCCATCGCCAGGGCCAGGGCGGCGCCCAGAAGGGTCGCCTTGATGCGCTTCATGGATTTCCTCCAGTCGAATGTTTTTTCGTGCAGGGATCGGTCAGGTGTCTGTCGGCCAGGATGGTCTTCCGATCCAGGGGTCAGCCAGGGGTCAGAAGGAGTACTTGGCGCTGATCGACACGAAGTCGCGGTCGCTGACGAGGTTGCGGTCGCCCGCCCCAAAGAAGGAGGAATAGTTCAGATCGACCGTGATCGCCTCACGGATGACCGCGCGCAGGCCGATGCCGACGGCCATGCGATCCTCCACGAAGTTGCCGAGCGGCGACGGCGTCGTCCCCTGCACATCGTGCTGGAAGTTGATCGACGGGAACAGGTTCACCCCGTTGAAGGCGTTCAGATAGTCGAAGCGGGCCGCCATGCGGTAGCCCCAGCTGAACTCCGTCCCGAAGCCGTCGGTCGCCACCTCCGGCATGCCACCGCGGCCCAGGAAGGCGCGGTTGCCGCCGACGACCGTGCCGGGGCCTTCCAGGCGCAGGACGGCGCCATCGGGCATGTCATGGATGTAGGTCATGCCGACCTCACCCACCAGCACCCACTGGTTCGCGCCGAACATGGGCGAAAACGCCTTGGTGGCCGTGGTCTGGAACTGGGA
The DNA here is from genome assembly GCA_046045995.1 of Pseudomonadota bacterium. GTDB lineage: Bacteria > Pseudomonadota > Alphaproteobacteria > Azospirillales > Azospirillaceae > Indioceanicola. The sequence continues at coordinate 5,992 of JBJOKR010000134.1, forward strand.
GACGTCCCAGGTGTCCCAGCCCTGGATACGGTTGCCGAAGTAATGCTGCTGGAGGAAGGCCTGGGCCGCCGCGGCGGTGTTCGGGATCAGGCCGATACCCCGCTCCCGGGCGACGTGCTGCACGATCTGGTTCGTGTTGAACAGCCCGACGGTGCCGGCGATCTGGGCCGCACCCGCACCCGTGGTCAGGGCGGAATTGGTGCCGAAGGCCTGGAAGGCGGCGCGGGTCCCGCCCGGCGAGCCGGGGGAGGCGGCGATGCCTGCACTGATCGCGGAGGCGGCGGCGGGGGAGGCTGCCTGGATCTGTTCGAACGTGCGGCCACGGAAGGCGGCCAGGGCCGGGTTGCCATTGACCGCCGTGGCGACCGCCGCATCGAAGGAGGCGCTGCCCCCTGCTGCACCGGCGGCGGCGACACCGGAAATGGTGGCGACGATGCTGGGGGCGGCCAGGGTGGCCTGCAGCAGCTCCACATCGTCCAGCTGCAGCGGCTGGTCCATGCGGTAGCTGTACTCACCCTGCAGGGAGATGCCGCCGGGCAGGGAGGTGTTGAAGGACAGGCCCAGCAGCTGGATGTCCTCCGGATACTCCGCCCGGTAGGCCGATGCGCGGGTGAAGGTGGAGGCGTTGGACGCAAACGCGTTGAAGCTGCCGACAAGGCTGCTCAGCACCGGCAGGCGCGAATGGTAATTGATGAAATAGGCCCCGAACTCGGTGTCGTTCAGCTCGGGCGAGAAGTAGCGCAGCGCAAAGCCGTACTGGCCCTGGTCGTCCGCCTCCTGGTCCGCAGCGCGCGGCACCACGGTGCCGAACGGCGTGAGGGATGCCGGGGCGGTCGCGGTGCCGCGGAACGGATCCAGCGCCGGATCGGGGTAGAGGTTGGCCGGGAAGACGATGCCGCCGGGGACCGGGCCCTGGCTTTCCACGTCCCGGAACAGGTAGTTGCCGAAGCCGATGAACAGATAGCGGCCACCGGGCGTCGCGGCATCATTGGTGCTGAAATAGGTGTTCGCCGCCTCGGGCTCCGTTTCCTTCCACTGGAACTGGTAGAAGGCCTCCAGCGACAGGTTGGAATTCAGGGAGAAGTTCACATTCGCGATCGGAACCGGCAGGAAGCCTTCCTTCAGCTCCGTCCCCGGCACGCGCAGGGCCGACACGTCCACCGGATTGATGGTGTTGATGCCGTTCTGGATGAACGTGCTTTCACCCCAGCTCAGCACCTGGTTGCCCAGGCGGATATCGATGTTGCTCTCATCCCCCACGGCCCAGCCGCCATAGACCATGGCGTCCAGCAGGTCGAAGTCCTTGCCCACGCGCTCGATCGCGTCATCGGACAGGTCGAAGGCGCCAGACCGGCCGAAACCGTCGCTGTCGCGCTTCACGTTCACGATGTCGAGGAAATAGGTGCCACGGACGAAGGCGCCCAGGTTGCCATAGCTCAGCTTCAGCTCATGGGTCGCGCGGCCGGCCAGGGACACAAGCCCCTTGTCGTAGTTCAGGTTGCCGTTGTCACCGTTGATGGAATGCTGCCGCCCGCCATTGGCCACGCCGACCAGATCCGGGTCGCGGCCCTGAACGCGGAACAGGGCGCCCAGGGTCAAGGTGGTGTCGAAGCTGCCCGACAATTCACCGCGGTTGAACGAGATCGCATGCGCGGACCCCGCCGCAAACAAGGGCGCACACAGCGCCACTGCGCTTACACCGGCCAGGATCCGGCGGTTAAGACGCAGATGTGGCGTAATGGATGGTGACATGCGTTCCTCCTCGCTCCACGCTTTTTGTGCCGAGCGTCCCGCCACGCCTGTGGCCGACGAACGCTCGTGCGTTTCAAGGTGTTAGCAGTAATGGGTGGTTTCAGGCGGCGTCAAGGCCTCTATGCATGACGCGCGGGGCTCTTATGCGAGCCTCGGGGCGCCTTTGCAAAAATGCAACGCAAGCCCCTGTCCACCGATGCGGTATCCGCCCACGGCCCGCCCGGCGGGCGGATTGCCCGCGCCCGGCCCGGTGTGCCGGGGCGCGGGGTATCCCCAAGCGCGGCATGAGCCATCGGAAACAGCCCCTTCCAACGCCCTGGTTGCAGGAGCGACGCTGCGGGCGGCACCTCAGGACGCGACGGCCTGGTCGGCCTGGCGCATGAACCGCGACTCCAGATCGGCCGGTGGCAGCGGGCGGCTGAAATAGAAGCCCTGCATCTGGTCGCAGCGGTGGTGCCGCAGGAATTCCAACTGCTCCGCCGTCTCGATCCCTTCGGCCACCACCTTCAGGCCCAACTGGCGGCCCATGGCGATGATGGTGGCGGCGATGGCGGCGGTGTCGCTGTTGGTCGTCGCCTCCGACACGAAGGACCGGTCCACCTTCAGGGTCGTGATCGGCAGGCGGCGCAGGTAGGAAAGGGAGGAATAGCCGGTGCCGAAATCATCGATGGCGATGCGGATGCCCGCATCCCGGATCTCGTTCAGGGAATCGACGATGTTGGCAAGGTTGGACATCATCGCCGTCTCGGTGATCTCCAGCTCCAGCAGGTCGGCCGGCACGTCGTATTCCGCCAGGATGGCGCGGACCCGCTGGCCGAAATCGTTCGATGTGATCTGCCGGACGGAGACATTGACCGCCACCGGCAGCGGGTCCAGCCCGCGGGCCTGCCAGTCCCGGATCTGCATCAGGGCCTTGCGCAGGACCCATTCGCCGATCTGCACGATCATCCCGGTTTCTTCCGCCACCGGAATGAACTTGGCGGGGGAGACAAGGCCTTGCTCCGGGTGGTTCCAGCGCAGCAACGCTTCCGCCCCCACGGCCTGCAATGTCTCCAGATCGATCTTCGGCTGGTAGTGCAGGAAGAACTGGTTCTGGTCCAGCGCCTCGCGCATGGCGTGTTCCAGGGACAGCCGGACCACCGCCGCCTCGTTCATCTCCGGCGTGAAGAAGCGGTAGCCGTTGCCGCCGGCCGACTTGGCATTGTGCATGGCCGTGTCGGCATCGCGCAGCACGCCGTTGATGTCCGCCGCATCGCCGGGAAACATGGCGATGCCGATGGAGGTGGTGATGAACAGCTGTTGCCCGTCGATGCCGAAGGGCCGGGACAGGCCGACCAGGATCGTCTCCGCGATGCGGGCCGCGGCCTGGGGCTCGGGCAGATCCTCCGCGACGATCAGGAATTCGTCCGCCCCCAGGCGGCCGACCGTGTCGCTGGTGCGGATGGAGGTGGACAGCCGCTGGGCCAGGGCGCGCAGCAGCTTGTCGCCTGCCTGATGGCCCAGGCTGTCGTTCACCAGCTTGAACCGGTCCAGATCCAGCAGCAGCACCGCCACATAGGTACCCTTGCGCTGGGCATGGGAAATGGCGTGGTCCAGCCGGTCCTGAAGCAGGGTGCGGTTGGGCAGGCCGGTCAGCGGGTCGTGGGTGCTGACATACATCAGCTGTTCCTCGAACCGCTTGCGGTCGGTCACGTCGGTCATGGTGCCGGTGAAACGCACCGGCTTGCCCTGATCGTCGCGGATGGCTTGGCCGCGCGCCTCCACCCAGATCCAGGTGCCGTCCCGGTGGCGAAGGCGGTACAGGGCCAGGTAATCGCCCACATCGCCCGCCAGATAGCGGTCCTGCTGCCCCAGCACGGCTTCGCGGTCGTCCGGGTGCAGGATGGTTTCCATCAGCTCCGCGGCGTTGCCGGCATCCACCGACTCATAGCCCAGCATCTCGACGAATTCCGGGCTCCACCAGTAGGTGTCCTTGCCGTAATTGTTGTCGAACACGCCGGACCTTGTGGAGCGCACGGCGAGCTTCAGCCGCTCCTCACTCTCGCGCAGGGCCTGTTCCGCGCGCTTGCGCTGGGTGATGTCCTGGACCACGCAGATGGCGGTGCGGCGGTCGCCCAGGCGCATCTGGCTGACGCCGAAGGCCATGGCGAAAACCTCCCCGGTCTTGCGCTTGCCCTGGATCTCCGCCCGGGATTCCCGCCGCCGGTCTTCGGCGGAGCGGCGCAGGCAGGCCATCAGGGCCATGGCGACGCGGGTCCAGTCCCGCTCCTCGATCAAGGTGACGAAGGGCTGGCCCACCGCCTCCCCCGGCTCATAGCCGAACAGGTCGAGGGCGGCGGAATTCATCGTCTCGATCCGCAGATCCTCATCCAGGGTGATGATGCCGTCGGCCACGTTGTCCATGATGCCGGACAGGCGCGTCTCCCGCTCGCGCAACGCCCCTTCCGCCCGCTCACGGGCATCAAGCGACCGGTCGAACTGCATCAGCAGGTCGTTCGTCGTCTTGGCCAGCAGCCCCAACTCGTCATCCGCGTGCTGGGGCGGCACGGTGACCAGCCGTTCGGCCGGATTGGCGGCGTCCACCTCCGCGATGGCGGAGGACATGCGCAGGAACGGCTTGGTGATGGAGACATAGAACATCACGATCAGGATCAGCGCCAGCGACACCGTCCAGGCCACACCGGTGCCCAGCACCACGCCCGACCGGCGGAAGAAATCCAGCGCGATCATGTAGCGGTCGATGCTGACGCGCATCTCCCCCACATTCTGGTTATGCCGCTCGATGATCAGGGGGATGGAGAAGGTCTTCTCCTCCGGCAGGAGGACCTCCGCCAGCCATTTCAGCCCGCCCTCCACCTGGGGGCGTTCCTTGGCGGCCAGCTGGTTGCCGAAATCCTCCAGGATCACCGCCTTGAACACAGGCCGGTATTCGAACAGTCCGGTCAGCACCCGGTCGGCCAGGGCCTGGTCGAAGGCATAGGCCGCTTCCGCCGCGGGTTCGCGCAGGGTGCGCAGGACCTGCTCCACCGTCTGGTCCGCCTGGCGTTCCACATCCAGAAGGTCGATGGCGATCTGCGCCATGGACAGGAACAGGCCCAGGATCAGGGTCAGCAGGGCGGTGTTGCGGGCCTGCTTGAAGGACAGGCGCTTGCGCAGCGGGATCTTCACCAGCGATCCCCGCCGGGCCTTGCCGGACCAGCCGTCATCGGCGGAGCGCGACGCGGGCCGCGGCCCGGCCGAGCCGGAGCGCAGGGGGCCGACATACCCGACCTCCGTATCCGTCCCCGCAATGTCGTCGGGGGCCCGGGTCTGATCGGGGGGGGGCTGCATAGGGGGCAGGCTCGGCGGCGTCATCGCACCCCGTTCCGTCTGGCGGCGATCGGCGGCACCATGGCCGCTTGGCGCGAACTGCCCACAGGATAGCCCTTCATTCCGTGACCGGATCCGCTGCGCTCTGATGTGGCGAATTTAGTGTGCCACTTCCGTTTCGGGGATGACAATTCGATTAATGAGTTTGCAGGCCCGTTAAAACTGTTTCAGACCCTTGATCGGCACGCAACGACCCTGTCCCCTATGCCTTCCGGGGTTCAACGGGGGGTAGGTCGGTCGGGGGAGCGGGGCGGCAGGAGCGGCAGGGACGGCAGGGACGGCAAGGGGGGGGACGGGAGGATGGCGTGCCGGGTGTGATCGGGGATCTGGGCGATATCGGGCTGCGGGCGGCCGACGGGCTGGCCCAGGTGGCCTCCCGCCTGTCCGGGGGCACGTTGCGCCTGGGGGTGACGGGCCTGCGCCGGTCGGGCAAGACGGTGTTCGTCACCTCCCTCCTGCACAACCTTCTGTCGGCCGGGGCGGCGTGGGGCGGGCGCCTGCCCCTGCTGGACGTGGTGTCCCAGGGCCGGTTCGTGGCGGCGAAGCTGAAACCCCAGCCCGATGCCGCCGTCCCCCGCTTCGATTACGAAGGCAGGCTGGCGGAGCTGACGGCTGATCCGCCCGCTTGGCCGCGGGAGACGAAGGCGATCAGTGAGATCCGCATCGCCCTGCGGTTCCGGCCCGGCGGCCTGCTGGCCCGCCGCCTGGGCGGGATTTCCACCTGCACCCTGGATATCGTGGATTACCCCGGCGAATGGCTGCTGGACCTGCCCATGCTGGGCCAGGATTACGCCGACTGGTCGCGGACCATGCTGGATCTGGCGGTGCGCCCGCCGCGCGACGGGCTGTCGGCGGAATGGCGGGCGGCCCTGGGTGCAGTGGATGCCGGGGCCGACTCGGACGAATCGACCGCCCGCCGTCTGGCCGCCCTCTACACCGCCTATCTGAGGGCCTGCCGGGCCGCCACGGTGGGCCTGTCCCTGATCCAGCCCGGCCGGTTCGTGGAACCTGGGGAGATGGAGGGGGCGCCGATCCTGACCTTCTGCCCCCTGCCGGTGACGGGCCGCCCCGCCCCGGGCAGCCTGGCCGCCCTGATGGCGGAGCGGTTCGACGGCTACAAGGAAGCGGTGGTGCGCCGCTTCTACCGCGACCACATCTCCCGGCTGGACCGGCAGATCGTGCTGGTGGATGCGCTGTCGGCCCTGAATGCCGGGGCGGCCGGGCTGGATGATCTGGAGCGCTCCCTGGCGGCGACGCTGGAAAGCTTCCGCCACGGCACGGTGTCCTGGCTGGGGGCGCTGGGCGGGGCGCGGATCGACCGGGTCCTGTTCGCCGCCACCAAGGCCGACCATGTGGCGGGGGCGGAACATGACAACCTGGCCGCCCTGCTGGACAGTTTCCTGGCCGCCCCCATGTCCGCCCTGCGATTCTCCGGTGCGGAGGTGCGGACCATGGCCATCGCCAGCGTGCGCAGCACCGACAGCGTCCTGACCGATTACCAGGGCCGGCAACTGGCCTGTGTCCAGGGCATCCCCGTGGGACGGACGGAGCCGACGGTGCTGTATCCCGGGGCGGTGCCGGCCAACCACCGCGACCTGGGCCCGGCCGATGGCTGGGGTTCGGCCGGGCGCTTCGCCTTCACGCCCTTCGCCCCGCCCGCCGGGTTGGGCCGCGACGGGCGCGGCCTGCCCAATATCCGGCTGGACCGGGCGTTGCAGTTCCTGATCGGGGACTTCTTGGCATGACCAATCACAACCCGCCCGGCTCCCCGCCTGGCCCGCCGCCCCCCGGCCCGCGGGAGTTCACAGCCCGCCGGACGGTGGCGGAGCCCGACCGCCCCGCCTTCGTTCCGCCCATGGAATTCGACCCCGCCGCCGCAATGCCTGCGGCCATCCAGGAAGGGGAGGGGAGGCATAGTCCGGCGGACGGCGGTGTGCTCGATCCGGGGGCGGTGTCATCGGCGGCCAAGCCCCGCCGCGGCCGGATGCGGGCGGCGAAGATCCTGGCCGGGTCGCTGGCCGCCCTGGTGGCGGTGGCGATCGGGGTGGATACGGCGGATCTGCTGGTCCGCGCCTTCGACCTGTCGCCGATCCTGGGCGGGGCCCTGTCCGGGCTGGCGGCCCTGGCGGTGGGCAGCCTGGCGGTTATCACCGGGCGGGAATGGCGGGCCTATGCCCGGCTGAAGCGGGTGGACCACCTGCGCCTGCAAGGGGCGCTGGTCCGGGCCAAGGGCGGGCATGGCGGGCAGGGTGGGGCAGGGCCCCTGCTGGCCCGGGTCACCGCCCTTTACCGCGGCCGGGCAGAGATGGCGGCCCCCATCGCCCGCCTGTCCACCCACCTGCCGGATGCGGTGGATGACCGCGACCGGCTGGACCTGGCGGAACGCACCCTGATGGCGCCCCTTGACCAGGCGGCCTATCGCCTGGTGCTGGCCGCAAGCCGGGATGTGGCCCTGGCCACCGCGCTCAGCCCCGCCGCCCTGCTGGACGCGGCCCTGGTGCTGTGGCGGACCATGAAGCTGGTGCGGGAGATCGCCACCCTCTATGCCGCCCGCCCGGGACTGGTGGGCAGCGCCCGGCTGGTCCGCCGCATGGCGGAGAATATCGGCGCGGCGGGCCTTGCCGATGCCTCCGACACCCTGGTGACCGATGCGCTGGGCGGCACCCTCGCCGCTGCGCTTTCCGCCCGGTTGGGCCAGGGGGTGATCAACGGCCTGCTTACCGCCCGCATCGGCCTGACC
>JBJOKR010000135.1:0-13531 GCA_046045995.1 Pseudomonadota bacterium
CGGGTGTGGCGCTCTCCGACGCGGTTGCAGAGATGGTTTCAGCACCCAAATCCTACGCCAGATCAGAGACTTACGCTACACCCGCCGCCCCCTCCAAGCCGCCGTCGTGAATACGACGGGCTAGGTCTGGCTGTGCGGATTGGTTGGGCAAAAGAAGAATGGCGTGGCGGAAAAGCGATCGTATCAAGAATGAATATTCTTGAGCGTGTGTCGAGCTCTCTGGTCTATCCTTCGCAGCGGCGGAGTGATAAGCGGGGGAAATCGTGGATCTGGGGGCCGATGTCATCATCGTCGGGGCGGGGATCGCCGGGGCGTCGCTTGCAGCGGAACTGGCCGGGCGGGCGCGGGTGGTCCTGGTGGAGCGGGAGGAGCGGCCCGGCTATCACGCCACCGGCCGGTCGGCCGCCATGTTCTTCGACACCTATGGCAATGCCGCCATCCGGGCCCTTAGCCGGGCCAGCCGGCCCTTCCTGGATGGGCCGCCACCGGGTTTCTGCGACGGGCCGCTGCTGCATGCCCGGGACTGTGTCTTCATCGCCGATGCCGACCGGCTGGACCGGCTGGATGCCCTTGCCGCCTCCCTGGCCGATGCGCCGGCCATTTCGCCCTGCCCGGCGGGGGAGGTGTTGGCCCGGGTGCCGATCCTGGCGGAAGGGGCCGTGGCCGGGGCGCTTATCGACCGGTCCGGGTCGGACATCGATGTGGACGCCCTGTTCCAAGGCTATCTGCGCCAGGCCCGGCGGGGTGGGGTGCGGCTGGTCACCGAAGCGGGGGAGGTTCGGCCCGAACGGACCGCCGACGGCTGGCGGGTGGCGATGGCGGCGGGTGTGGTCACGGCCCCGGTTCTGGTGAACGCCGCTGGTGCCTGGGCCGACAGCCTGGCCCTGGTCGCCGGGGCCCGCCCCCTGGGGATCACGCCCCTGCGCCGGACGGCGGTGATTCTGCCCGCCCCGGCGGGGCAGGACATCCGCCGCTGGCCCATGGTGATCGATGTGGAGGAGCGGTTCTATTTCAAGCCCGATGCCGGGCAGATCCTGCTGTCCCCGGCGAATGAGGATCCGATGGACCCCTGCGACGCCCAGGCGGATGAACTGGACGTCGCCATCGCCGTGGACCGGTTCGAAGCGGCGACCACGGCACCGGTGCGCCGGGTCACCCACCGCTGGGCGGGCCTGCGCAGCTTCGCGCCCGACCGCACGCCGGTGGTGGGCTTGGACGCCGATCTGCCTGGCTTCTTCTGGCTGGCGGGGCAGGGGGGCTACGGCATCCAGACATCCCCGGCCATGGCCCGGGTGGCCGCCGCCCTGCTTATGGGCGATGCCTTCCCCGACAATGTCGCGGCGGAAGGTGTCACCGCCGCCGACCTCTCCCCCCATCGCATCCGCATGTAGGTTGGTGCGAGCGCAAGCGAGGGCCGACAATCCCAAGCGCAGACCGCGAAGGAATGTCACCCCTCGGGCTTCGCCCTCGCAGTGACCTACGGCTTAGTGCCGCCCCCGCTTACGCCGCCGGCACCGCCCGGTCCACGCCCGCTTGCCCCGCCTTCGCCTCCCCCGCCACCGTCAGTGGCTTGTGGGTGCTGGCCAGCAGCACGTAGACGCAGGGCAGCACGAACAGGGTGAAGACGGTGCCGATCGCCATGCCCGCCACCAGCATGATGCCGATGCTGTTGCGCGCCTCGGCACCCGGGCCTTCCACCAGCACCAGGGGGAAGTGGCCGACCACGGTGGCCGCCGTCGTCATCAGAACAGGGCGCAGCCGGGTCAGGGAGGCTTCGCGGACGGCCTCCAGCTTGCTGCGGCCCTGTTCCTGAAGGTGGTTGGCGAATTCCACGATCAGGATGCCGTTCTTGGCGATCAGGCCCACCAAGGTGATCAGGCCCACCTGGCTGTAGATGTTGATGGTGGTGAAGCCCAGGAAGGGGAATACCAACGCGCCCGACAGGGCCAGCGGCACCGACCCCGCCAGCACCACCAGCGGATCGCGGAAGCTGCCGAACTGGGCCGCCAGCACCAGATAGATCAGGATCAAGGCGAAGCCCAGCGTGCCCAGAAGGGTGCTGCCCTCCTGCTTGATCTGGCGGGATTCACCGGCGAAATCCACCGTGAACCCGGCCGGCAGGATCTCCGCCGCCGCCTTCTCCAGCGTCTCCAGCCCCTGGGCCTTGGTGACGCCGGGGATGACGCCGCCATAGACCCGGAAGCTGTCCACCTGCTGGAAGCGCGACAGGTTGCGGGGGGCCACCTGGGTTTCGATGCGCACCATGCTGGACAGGGGCACCTGGGCCCCGTCGGGCGTGCGGATCTTCATGTCCAGAAGCTGCTCGGCCGACGCGCGATCCTCCCGCCCGACCTGGGGCACCACCTTGTAGGCGCGCCCCTCATAGTTGAAGCGGTTGACATAGTTGCCGGCCAGAAGCGTGCCCAACTGGCGGCCCACATCGGCCAGGTCCAAGCCCAGATCGGCCACCCGTTCCCGGTCGACGACGATCTTGGCCTGGGGCATGTCCACCTTCAGGTCGGTGTCGGCGAACATGAACTGGCCGCTTTCGAAGGCGGCATTCACCATACGGGCAGCATATTCGGCCATCTGCTCCGGCGTGCCGGTGCCCTTGATCACCAGTTCCACGTCATAGTTGCCCGCACCGGGAAGGCTGGGGAACAGGACGGGGAAGACCTGGATGCCCGGCACCTGGGACATGCTGGCGAAGAAATCCGGCAGCATCTCCTGGGCAGACTGCCCCCGCTCCCGCCAGTCGTCCAGGTTCACACCACCGAAGGCGTTGGAGGGGAAGACCACCTGCCAGACCTGGTCACTGGCCGGATGGGCCATGGCCCGGTCCACCACCTCATCCATGTTGCCGCTGGTGTATTCCAGCGTGGCATCGGGGGCGGAGGTGACGAACAGGCCGATCATCCCCTGGTCCTCCACCGGCGCCAGCTCCTTGGGTGACAGGATGTAGAAGGGAACGGCCAGGATCAGGATGAACACGCCGGTGGTCAGCACCTCCGGCCGGTGGTTCAGGATCGTGTCCAGGGCCCGGCCATAGGCCGCCTGCACCCGGTCGAAGACATGGCCGACGAAGCGGGTGAACCGCCCTTCCTTCCCGCCTTCAGGCGCGACCCGGGCGCTCATGATCGGCGACAGGGTGATGGCGACGATGCCGGACATGATGACCGCGATCGCCAGGGTGAAGGCGAATTCCTTGAACAGCACGCCGGTCAGGCCGGACAGGAAGCCAATGGGGGCGTAGACGGCGGCCAGCGTGATGGTCATGGCGATGATCGGCCCGAACAGCTGGCGGGCACTGGTCAGCGCCGCCTCCGTCCGGGCCATGCCGTCGCGCATGTAGCGGGCGACGTTCTCCACCACCACGATGGCGTCGTCCACCACCAGACCCACGGCCAGCACGATGGCCAGCAGGGTCAGCAGGTTCAAGGAGAAGCCCATGGCCAGCATGGCGCCCATCGCCCCGATCAGGGAGACGGGGATGGCGATCAGGGGCACCAGGGCCGTGCGGACAGAGCCCAGGAACAGGAACACCACCAGCCCGACGATCAGCACCGTCTCCGCCAGGGTCTTCCCGATCTCCGCCAGCGCATCCTCCATATAGACGGTGGCGTCGAAGGCCATGGCGATCTTCACACCGGCCGGAAGGCCGGGCTCGATCTCCGTCAGCGCGTCGCGCAGGGCATGGCCGACAGTGATCTCATTGCTGCCGGGCAGGGGCCAGACCGACAGGTAGATGGCGTCGTCCTTGTTCAGGCGCACATCCGCCATCGGCTCTTCGGCACCCAGTTCGATCCGGGCGATGTCGGACAGGCGGATGATCGCACCCTCCGTCTCCCGCACGATCAGGCGCTCGAACTCCGCCGGGGTCTTCAGGTCGGTGTCGGTCAGCAGGTCCACCTGCACGGCACTGCCCTTCGCCTGGCCGACGGCGGCGATGTAGTTGTTGCGGGTCAGGGCCGCCTGCACATCGGCCGGGCTGATGCCGAAGGCGGACATCCGCACCTCATCCAGCCAGATGCGCATGGCCTGGGGCCGCGCCCCCTCCAGCCCCACGCGCTGCACGCCCGGCAGGGTGGTCAGGCGGGGCTGCACCTCCCGCGACAGGTAATCGGTCAAGGATGAGGGGTCCAGCGTGTCGGAGGTGACGCTGACATAGAAGGTGGCATAGGGGCGGTCGGCCCGCTGCACCTCCACCGTCGGCGGCTCGGCCTCCGCCGGCAGCTCGTTGCGGATCTGGTCCAGGCGGTTGCCCACCTCCGCCAGCGCCACGGTGCTGGGGTGGTTCAGGCGCAGGCGCACGGTCACCGTGCTCACGCCCGCGACGGAGGAGCTTTCCACATAGTCCACACCGGCGATGGAGGAGACGGCGCGTTCCACCGGCGTGGTGATGAAGCCGCGGACCACATCCGCGGGCGCGCCGATATAGGTGGTGGTGACAACGACCGATGAGCTTTCGATCCGCGGAAACTGCTGGATCGGCAGTTCCTGGGCGGCGCGCAAGCCGATCAGCAGGATCACCAGGTTGACGACCAGCGCCAGGACCGGGTGTTTGACGAAGACATCGACAAATTTCATGGCCGTTTCCTCCCGCCCGGGTCCTTAGCGCGACGCCGTCTGGGGCACGGCGGGGGACACGGGTGCGTCCGGCGCGATGGCGACGGCCAGGCCGTCGCGCAGCTTGAAGGACCCGTTGGCGGCCAGCTGCTGCCCGGGCTCAAGCCCGCTCAGCACCACCACATCGCTCCCGTCGATGGGGCCCAGGCGGACGAATTGCTGGCGGGCGCGCAAGGTGCCCTCCTGCTCCCCCAAAAGGAAGACATGGTCGCCATAGGGGGCCCGCCGCACGGCGGTCAGGGGCACGAACATGGCCTGGACAGGGGCCGATGTCTCCGCCGCGATGTCGACGAAGCTGCCCGGAAGGACCGCGTCGCCCCGCCCCTCCAGCACGGCGCGGAAGCGCACCGACCGGCTGTTGTCCACCGCCGCACTGGTGGCGACGATGCGGGCCCGGGCCGGTTCATCGGCCAGGGCTTGGCCGCTGACCGTCACCACCGCCCCGGCGGACAGGCGGCCGATCACATCCTGGGGGAAGGAGAAGTCCACATAGGCATCCCGGTCCGCCCCCTCCAGCGTCGCGATCAGCGTGCCGCCGGACAGATAGGCGCCGGGCTGCAGGTCCCGGATACCCACCCGGGCCCGGAACGGGGCAGTCAGGGTCTTCTTGGCGATCCGGGCCTCCAGTGCTGCGACCCGGGCGCGGGCACCGGCCAGGTTGGCGCGGGCGGCGTCCAGCTCCGCCGCACTGCCGGCCTGGGTGGCGGCCAGCTTCTGGCGGCGGTCCACGGTGATGCGCGCCAGTTCGGCCTCCGCCTTCGCGGCGGCCAGGTCCGCCTGCTCCTCGCTCGTGTCCAGCTGGACCAGGACCTGCCCCTGCTCGACGATGGCGCCGGACTCGAACCCGACCTCCACCACCGTGCCGTCCAGCTCGTTCCGCAACTCGACCCGCCGCAGGGAGGCGACGGTGCCGACCGTGCGGGCTTGCGCCGACCAGGTGCCCATGCGCGGGATCACCGCGTTCACCGTCTCCATCGGTTCGGGCATGGATGCCGCCTCCGCGATGGCGGCGGAGATCTGCATGTATTTCAGCCCGCCGAGACCGCCGGTGACGCCCAGGATGCCGACGAACACAAGGGCCCAGGATTTCGCGCTCATGGTCTGATCTTCCGCTTTCATCGTGCAGGATCGGCGGGGACGGTCCGGCGGTGACACCGCGGACCCATTCCCATGCCGCCGTATTGGCGCCACAATTGGCCGTGGACCGGTTCAGGGCTGTGACGCTGGTCACCATCGTCCGCAGCCAGAACATTTCCGATATAGGATACAATACCCGAGCCCCGCTTTCCAGGCGGGATCCAGGCCTTCAAGGGCCCTGCCATGCGTGTTCCGCGGTGCAGCATCCCATCGCTGTCAAGCCGCCGCGGGCCCCTATCCGCCCGGGGCGCAGCCGACCGCACCGGCCTCTCGCCCGCGCCCGCCGACCGTGCTAGCCATAGGGCGGAATACAGGGGAGGGTGGCGGTGAGGGAGATGGATTTCACGGCGACGCTGGCGGGTGTGGCGCGGACGGGCGATGGCTTTACCGCCCATCTCGCCCCCAACTGGGTGCAGGGACGGGCCGGGTTCGGCGGGCTGGTGGCGGCCCTGGGGCTGGCGGCGATCCGGGCGGATAGCGGCCTGGACTGGACCTTGCGCAGCCTGTCCGTCGCCTTTGTCGGGCCGGCGGTGGGCGATCTGTCCATCCAGGTGCGCAAGCTGCGCCAGGGCCGCACCGCCGCCTTCTGGCAGGCGGATTTGCTGGCGGGGGGGGAGGTGGGGACCACCGTCACCGCCTGCCTGGGTCCGGACCGCGAATCCCGCGCCCGCTGCGTGGATGACCGCATGCCCACGGTACCGGCCCCGGATGACTGCATGGCCATGCCCTTCCTGGAAGGGATCGTGCCGACCTTCCTGAAGAACCTGGATGTCCGCATGGCCGCGGGCACGATCTTCGACGGCAGCGGCAGCCGTGACCTGATCTGGTGGGTGCGCCACCGCGATACCGCCGCCTGGGGCACGGAAGCGGGCTTCATCGGCCTGTTGGATACGCTGCCGCCGGCGGCGGCCGGGATGATCCGCGGGCCGTTCCCCCTGTCCAGCCTGACCTGGATGGTGGATCTGCCAGGCACGGGCTTCGACACGGCGGACGGCTGGTACCTGCTGCGCAGCACCACCGATTATGCCGGCAACGGCTTCACCGGCCAGGCGATGGAGGCGTGGAGCCGGGATGGCCGGCTGGTCGCCCGCCATCGCCAGATGGTGGCGATGTTCGCCTGAGCGGATTTCTATTGTCATTTGGCAACCCTCAGGGCGCGCGGCCCAGCTGCCGCAGCCCGGGGGCCAGCAGGCTCGCCACCAGCGCCAGCACCACCAGGCCAGCGATCAGGCTGGTCATGGCCGCAGGCCCCAGCACATCCACCGCCGGCCCGGCGCCCAAAGCGGCGAAGGGCTGGGCAAGCAGGATCACGGCGGACAGGGTGCCGATCACCCGGCCCCGGTCGGATGTGGGCACCTGCCGGTGGATTGCCGTCACGATCAGGGGCCACAGATGCCCCACCCCCAGCCCGATCGGCACCGGTGCCACGACCAGGGCCAAGGCGGGCGGCAGCAGGGCCAGCAGGACCATGCCCGCCGCCATCACGGCGATGCCCCCGATGAAAAGGGCCCGGTGTCCGATCCGGTCGCCGAAGGCCGCGAACAAGGCGCTGGCGGTCATGGCCGCCGCACCGGCCAGGGCCAGGAACAGGGCCAGGGCATCGCCGGACAGGTCCGCGGCCAGCACCAGCGACGGGGCCACGATCTCATCCATCGCGGCGAACACGGCCACCAGCATGACACCGATCACCGCCACCGCCCCCAGCAGGGGATGGCGAAGGATCCGGGTGCGCGTGCGCTCATCATCCGCCGCCGCGGCCTTTGCCCGGAAGGCGGGGAAGAAGATGCCGTCCACCAGCGCGATGGCCGCCAGCATGCCCGCCGCCAGGGTCAGCGCACCGGGCAACCCCAGCCTCTCCACCAACAGCACGCCCAGGGCGGGCCCGCCGACCAGGCCCATGTTCATGGCGATCTCCCGCAGCCCGTTGGCCCGCTCCAGCGGCACCCCCGCCAGCCGGGCCAGTTCGGGCACCCGGGCATCCTGGGCCAGGGTGCCGGGCTGACCCGACAGATTGGCCAGGGCCAGCAGGGCGACCACCGGGATCAGGGCGGCCGGAACGGCCCCCACCCCCACCCCCGCCCCCGCCGCTGGTCCCCAGAGCGTCAGCGCCGCAGCGGCGGCGACAAGGGCCAGTGCCGCCCCGTTGGACAGGATCAGCACCCGCCGCGGCCCCATCCGGTCCACCAGCGGCCCCCCCAGCAACAGGCCCAGGGCCACCGGTATCTGCAGGGCGAAGGCGGCGGCCCCGGCCAGCGACGCGCTGTGCCCGGCCGACAGCAAGGCCCAGGGCACGGTCATGGCGATCAGCCCCGCCGCCAGGGCGGACAGGCCGGTGGTGGCCAGGCTGGCAAGCAGCGGCACCCGGCGGGGGCGCCGTCGTGCCAGACCACGTCCCGGCGCCGTCGCCCGGGTTGTCCCGGTCGATCCCCGCCCGGCCGGGGTGGCGTTTGATATAAGGGAGGGCTTATTCATAGAAATGGCGGGCGGGGACATCGGGGAACCTCATCGATCGTCGGGGCAGGGGAGGTGGGGATCAGACCGGAGCCGCGGTGCGCCCGTCCCGCCCTATCCCTCCACCTCCAGGACCTTGCGCAGCATGGCCCCCATGCCGGCCAGCGGCATCGCCACGCCCAGCGCCACATGCCGGGCGAAGACACCATCGTAGAGGGCCAGGATCAGGCTGGCCAGATCATCGGCCGCCAGGGTGCGGGCAAGTTCACCCTTGGCCTGGGCCGCGGCGATCATCCGGGTCAGTTCGGTCTGCACATCCCGTTCCGCTGCGGATACCACCGCCCGTACCCGGGGGTTCCGTGTCGCCTCCGCCAGGATTTCCAGACGCAGCCGGGGATACAGCTGGTCGGACTCGATCTCCGCCGCCAGCTCGTCAAAGCCGGTGGTGATCGCCGCCGGCAGCGGGCCGCGGCGGTCGATCTCCGCCAGCAGGGCCAGATCGTCGGACCGATACTCTTCCGCGATGGCGACGATGATGTCATCCTTGCTGGAAAAGTATTGGTACAGGTTGGCCGGACTGATCCCCGCCTCCCGGCAGATATCGGCCGTGCCCGCCCGGTGGAAGCCGTCGCGGGCAAAGCAGATGCGGGCCGAATCCAGGATGTGGCGGATCTTGGCGCTGCGGGCAGCCTGATCCACGGGACGGCCGCGGCGGGGGGAGGGTGCAGTCTCGGTCATGAAAAATAGATAAGTGATCGTTCGTTTATTGTCAACGGGTATCCGGAGCGGGCATCGGCGGGGTGTGGGGCGGTCCGACCATGTAACTTTTGTGACTATCCATTCGGATATGGCGCAACCTTCTTTCAGTCGTAACCGGCGACCTGCTAGTCTTATCCCGTTGGTCGCGGCAGGTCACAGCCCGGCCAGCCGATGTCCGCGTCAGCAGGAGAAGCATCGCCGTGTGGAAGAATCTTGGACTGCAATCCCGGATCACAGCCGTCGTCGTCGCGATCCTGCTTCTCGCCTTCAGCAGCATCAGCATCCTGGCAGCCCAGATCGCCCGCGACCGGGCGGTGGACATGGCGGAACGCTATGTCCGCGAAGCAGGCGCCCGGTATGCCCTGACCGTCGCCTCCCCCATTGAAACGGCGCTGGAAACCGCCGCCACCATGGCTGATGCCATCGCCGCCCAGGCCCGGTCCGGCACACCGAACCGGGAGGGCCTGATCCTGATGGCGGAGGATGTGCTGAACCGCCATCCCGGCCTGTTCGGATCCTGGATGACCGTGGGCCCCAATACCCTGGACGGCCGGGATGCCGAATATGCGGGCCGCCCGGGCTTCGACCGGGACGGGATCCTGACCCCCTATTACATCCGGGAGGGGGACCAGGTAGTGGAAAGCTTCTACGGCACGGATACAAGCCAGTGGTCGGACCAGATGACGGAGGATTACATCCGCATCCCCATGACCAGCGGCCGACCCGCCGTCATCGAGCCGTATCTGGAGGATTTCGACAACGACCCGACGAAGACGCCGGTGCTGATGACATCGGCCGTGGCCCCGGTCCGCATCGGGGACAAGCCCGTGGGTGTCTCCGGGATCGACATCGCGCTCAGCGATCTTCAACGCTCCGTCACGTCCGTCCGCCCCTATCAGGGGACCGGCGCCTTAAGCCTGGTGACGGCGGAGGGGCAGGTGCTGGCCCATGCCCAGTCCGACTGGCTGGGCAAGCCGCTGGCGGAGACGGGTCTGGTCGGCACCGCCCTGACCGACGGGGCCGTCACCGTCCTGGAGGGGGCGGAGGGGCCGATTCTGCGCTATGTCCAGCAGGTGCGGTTCGCCGGGACGGAGCAGTCCTGGTTCCTGCTCATCGATGTGCCTGAACAGGTGTTCCTCGCCGATGCGGATGCGGTTCAGGCGGCGATCATGACCCTGTCCGTCATCTTCATGGTTGTGGGGGCGGGGGCGGCCTATCTGGTGGCCCGCGGCGTGTCCGGCCCGATCCGCAGGGCGGTGCAGATCATGCGCCAACTGGCCGATGGCCGCCTGGACATGGAGGTGCCGTCGGAGCCGGGCCGGAATGAAGCGGCGGAGATGCTGGCCGCGCTTACCTATTTCCGCGACCAGTCGCGCGAACGCCACCGGCTGGAGGCGGAGCAGGAGCGCCGGGAGGCGGAGGAGGCGGCGCGGCGCCTGGCCGACCGGGAGGATCTGGCCCGCCGTTTCGAAGGATCGGTCGATTCCGTCATGCGCGACGTGACCCAGGCCCGGGGCAGCGTCGACCACAGCCTGGGCGTGATGACCGACGCAGCGGGGACCAGCCGCGACAGCGCCCATGCCACCGCCGCCACCGCCGCCCAGGTCAGCGCCAATGTCCAGACCGTGGCGACGGCGGTGGAGGAACTCACCGCCTCCATCCGCGAAATCTCCGGCCAGCTTCAGAACGCCCGCGTGATCGCCGACGGGGCCATGACCAAGGCGGAATCCACCGTCGGTGGCATCGGTGACCTGCTGCGCGCGGCCCAGACCATCGGCGACGTGGTCCGCCTGATCGAAGAGATCGCGGCGCAGACAAATCTCCTCGCCCTCAACGCCACGATCGAGGCGGCGCGGGCGGGGGATGCGGGCAAGGGCTTCGCCGTGGTGGCGGGGGAGGTGAAGGCCCTGGCCGCACAGACCGCCCGCGCGACCGCCGAGATCGCCGACAAGGTGCGGGAAATCCGATCGACCACCGATGTCACGGCTGCCGATGTCCGCAGCATCGCCGATGTCATCGCCCAGATCGGCGGCACGACGGCGGCTGTCGCCGCTGCGGTGGAGGAACAGACCGCCGCCACCGGCGAAATCTCCCGCTCCATCGCCGAAGCGGCGGGTGGGGTGCAGTTGCTGGATGATGAAACCCGCCGGACGGCCGAAGCCATCGCCGTGGCCGATACGGAAAACGGCAATGTCCGCGACCGCATGCAGGGTCTTGCCCAGAGATTGACCGAGTTGGAGGGCGAAATCGCCAAGTTCCTGACCGGCATTCGGGCGGCGTGACGGGCCGCATTCCGAAAGCTGCGTTGTGATCCGCGGGCGGGGATTTCCGCACGATCGCGGGCAGCCGTGATTGCGGCGCGGCCCGTCCGGATCCTATGATCGACGACCCACCCCGGTGCCGGACCGGCAGCGACCAGGGAGCGCGCGGATGCAGGCAGCGACGGAACCGGACGACCCCCCGCCCCCCGCCCCAATCCCCGCCCGGGGCGGCGACGGTATGTCCGTGCGGTTCTGGGGGGTGCGGGGGACGATCGCGACACCGGGGCCGGACACCGTCCGGTATGGCGGCAACACCACCTGTATCGAGGTGCGGTGCGGGCCCCATCTGCTGATCTTCGATGCGGGAACGGGCATCCGCCTGCTGGGTGATGCGCTGGTCGCCGACGGGCCGGTTGATGCCGACCTGTTCTTCACCCACACCCATCTGGACCATGTGGTCGGCCTGCCCTTCTTTGCGCCCCTGCATCGCAAGGACACCACCCTGAACCTGTGGGAAGGGCACCTGGGGGCGGAGGCGGATCTGCAGTCGGTGCTGCACCGCCTGATCGATGCGCCCCTGCATCCGGTACCCCTGGACCAAGTGAAGCTATGCTTCGCCCAGCGCAAGTTCCAGGCGGGTGACACCCTGCGCCCGCGCCCCGGTGTCACCATCCGCACGGCCCCCCTGAACCACCCGAACGGGGCCACCGGTTATCGGGTGGAATGGCAGGGCCGGTCCGTCTGTATCATTACGGATACGGAACATCCGCCCGTGGGGCATGATCCCCATGTGCTGGATCTGGTCCGCGGGGCGGATGTGATGATCTATGATAGCACCTTCGAGGATGGGGATTACCCCCGGCATGTGGGTTGGGGCCATTCCACCTGGCAGGAGGCTGTGCGCATCGCGGCGGCGGTCGGTGTCGCCCGCCCGATCGCCTTCCACCACGCGCCCGACCGGACGGATGCCTGGCTGGACGGGCTAGCAGCACGGCTGGCTGCCTGTCATCCCGGCGCGATCGTCGCGGTGGAGGGGATGCGGATCACCGTCTGATATCCTATCTGATTGGAGTTGACCGGTCGCCCGCACCCCGCCGGTGACCGACGCCCATCCCGCAGAAGCCCGAACCGCACCATGCAAGATGTCACCTTCCCCGCCGGCGAGCTGCTCTTACGTGAGCGGGAGGCGGGGGACGTCGCCTATTTCATCAAGGCGGGCCATGTCGAGGTCTTCCGCGCCGTCGACGGGGAGAAGTGGCGTCTGGCCGTGCTGGGTCCCGGGGACATGGTGGGGGAGATGTCGCTCGTCTCCAACACACCGCGCAGTGCGGCGGCCGCCACCATGGGGCCGGTCACGGCCATCCCTGTGGACCGGGAGCATTTCCAGCGGCTGATGCGCGCCTCCCCCCCGCTGGTGCAGCACATCCTGCGCTCCCTGGTGATGACCATCCGCAGCCTAAGCGGGGTGCGGGACGATGTGGATGCCGAACACCTGCCGGATCTGCCACTTCTCTCCGAACGGACCAGCACAATCTTGCGACGGGAGATCTTCCGGACCGGCAGGACCATCTTCGACCAGGGTACCCTGGGCATGACCGCGTATCTGATCCAGGGCGGCATCGTCGGCATCACCCGGGCCGATGCGGACGGGACCCCGCGCATCCTGGCCCGCCTGGGCACCGGCCGCGTCTTCGGGGAAATGGCGCTGCTGCGCAACGGCCCGCGCAGCGTCACTGCCCTGGTGCTGGAACAGGCCGTGTGCGAGGTGGTGTCGCGGGAGCGGTTCGATGCCCTGATGCACGCCGCCCCGCCCCTGATCCGCCACCTGATCGAGGCCTATGTGCGCCAGATCGAAAGCCAGACGCCCGAGGATCTGCACCGCCTGCCCGCCGTGGATCATCCCTGACCACCTGGGTTGGGGGGTGCCGGATTGGCCGGGCCATCCGGCTCAGCCAAGCCAGCCCTGCCAGAGGACGGCCATCTTGTAGTAAAGCGGCAGGCCGACCATCAGGTTGAAGGGGAAGGTGATGCCCAGCGACCCGGTCAGGTAGATACTGGGATTGGCCTTGGGGAAGCTGGCGCGCACGGCCGCCGGCGCGTCGATATAGCTGGCGGAGGCGGCGACAGCACCCAGGACGAAGGCCCCGCCTACCGACAGCCCGGCCATGGTCCCCAGGAACGTACCGATCACACCGTGGATCATCGGCACGACGATGGAGAAGCCCAGCATGATCCAGCCGACCTTGGCGAAATCCCGCAGTTGGCGGGCGGCGGTCATGCCCATCTCCAGCAGGAAC
>JBJOKR010000136.1:0-13428 GCA_046045995.1 Pseudomonadota bacterium
GCTGCCTTGCCTATACCCGCTTCGTGCTGGAACGGGGGATGGCGGGTGACCTGCTGGACCTGCATGTGGCCCTGGCCCCCTGCGTCATCGGCTATGCGGAGATCGCTGCCACCCTGCTGGCCGATCCGACCACCCGCCTGGACGGCAACCCCTACCGCGACTGGATCGAGATGTATGCCGATCCCGCCTACCGGGAGGTGGCGGCGTCCCAGGTGGCGCTGCTGGACCGGCTGGCTGGGGCCCGCGGCGGCGACGCCCGCTTCCCCCAGCTGCTGCGCACCTTCGACGCGGCAAGCCGGCTGGAGGCGGGGTTCTGGGAAATGGGGTTGACCCTGGCGTCGTAGGCGGAGGGGGGCGGCAGGCGGGGGGCGATGTCGCATTGCGCTCCGCTCCATGCGACCTACGGGATTGCGGGATGTCGCATTGTGCTCCGCTCCATGCGACCTATGGCGCAGGGCGAGACCCCGTTGGTCGCAAGAAGGCCGAAGGCCGGATTGCGACAGGCCGGCATCTGTTGGATCAGCCGGTGGTTCGTGCCGGCTGGCAAATCTGCCCCGCATGCTCTACGATGGCGCGAAGTTGTCGGAGGGGCTCTCATGCGCTGCTTTGTCCGCTTTCTGCTCCTGCTTCTGCTTCTTGGACCCGTCACGTCGGCCGAGGCTGCGGACGACCCGGTGCCCCCCGGTCACCGGGAGGCGATGGCCGCGTGCAACATCCAGAACAAGGAACTGTGTGGGTGGTGGGAGAGAGATGCCTACTTGTCCATTCTGATAAGGGGCACGCAATGGCAACTTGGCGATAATGTTCACACTTGCGAAGTGCTGTTAGAGGAAAGACGGGAGAATGGTGTCTACAGCGCCTTCCTGTGCAAGCGCGTTGATCAATCTCAGGGTGAACTTAATATCCTGTCAATGATTAGAGGTCGGACTGAAGGATTTGACAGCCTTCGTTTGATTTACCCGTCGTCTGGTATGTGTACGGTAGACCAAGCTCTCAAAGCGTTGCTGCTGGATCCTTTACGGGAACGCCCGTTCGATCTCGGGGAGGTGATCTCATGCGGCAGAAACGTGGAGATTTACAGTCGGCGTTCCTCACTGACCAACTTTCCCAAGAGATGATCCGCCTATCGATGGCGAAATCGCGTTGACCTCCGCGTCGGCTGCATCAAGGAATAGCCCCCTCGCCCTATTGTTTCTCTCGACATTCACACCTCGGCGCCGACACCGATCCGCGGCTTCGCTCCAGTTCCGGCGACTGACAGAGTCGAACAGATTCGGCCAGCGATCAGCGCTGAATCGTGTGGCACCGAGATTGTAAATCATGTCCATAAGGGCGATTTTCGCCGGGCTTGGAAAGCAAGCGAGGTCTCCGAATTTGCCGATAAGAGCTGTCTCGAAGTCCGAAATCTTCAGGTCTAGAATCTGCCTGGAGTCTGCTTCTGGAAGTTGTACCTTCGTTAGGCCCTTGTAGTTGTTCGCTGTAATCTTCCCGAAACTCCGGTTCGATGGTGATGGCGGCTCACCTTCCGGTGACGGCGGGGGAGAGATTAGGGCCGCCACCCATCGCAATGTCAGGAACGCTGTCAGTTTCTCCAGCTCTGTCGCAAGTTGACCGGATGCATCGGGCGTTCGGAGCGGGAGCGCCTGGAAATCCTGCCAGCGATCGACATTGAAGCCGTAGCCGATCGTGATCTTTCCGACTGAATCCAGATAGGGATGCTTGGTGAGACTCTCGAACTCCGCCACATGCGCTTTCGCCTCTTCCTTCCATGGATCGGTGAAACAGGGTGGCGGTGGGGGCTTGCGTCCCGGGATCGGTGTGATCACCTCGCCTGCAACCGGCTCTGCCCAGCAGCGGCAATTGGGCTCTGTGCCGGGGTGTCCGCCCGGGGGTGGTTCACGCCAGGCGAAGGACCGGCCGTCCCGTTCGGCGTGGCTTGGCCGCACCTTGTCATCCTGCAAGGTCCGCCAGATGTACCCCCCGCGCAGGGTATCCGCGGCGGCGGCTATTGCCAGGGCCTGTTCGGTTCCATCACCGGGATCGATGCGGCCGGTTGCCGGCAGCCCCCGGCCGGTCTGGAAGGCCCGGATCGCGTCGATCATGGCCCGATCCGGGAAGGGGGTGATCCCCGTCTCCGGCATCGGGGTGTACAGACCCAGGCGGTTCAGGGCCTGTTTCAGCAGGACCGTATCCTGCGGGTCGGTCGCCGTGTCGGCGGCGATGCGGCTGGTGAAGGCAAGGGTCATGGCGCTGGCTCTGCTTTCCGACGGACCGCGCAACGAAAAAGCCCGCCCCGCGCGGACGCGGAACGGGCTTTGTCATAGGACGATAATCCCATTGTTCGACCGACGTCAAGGGGGCAGCCGTAGGTCGCAAGAAGGGCCGACGGCCCGGATTGCGACGATTGACCCGCCCGTCACGGATTGCACACCGGGCAATGCCCCGGATCCGCCGTTTCCGGCTGGTGCGGGCGGGGGCGGATTTCCACGTGGCCGCAGGCACCGCAGGCCCAGCCGTCGCCGAGGGCGATCTCTGTCGGGGTGCCGCACCAGCCGCAGGGCAGGCCCGTCACCGGTTTGTCCGGGCCGAAGCCGGCGGCACCGCAGGCGGGGCAGGGGGTTGCGAGGCGTTTGGCGAGGATCGCTGCCAGGCGCCGGATCTCCCCCATCCGGGTCGGGTTCATGTGGGCGCGCAGGTCGGACTCGACCATGGCCAACCCGTCGGGTGACGACGCAACGGCCGCCGCCATCGCCCGGGCCAGAATCTCTGCGTCGGTGATGCCCTTCACCACCGGGCCGGCAGCACTGTGGGGCCGCACGATCACGCCATGGGTCGGAAACCGCGCCCGGGCCAAGAAATCGGCGATCTCCCCCATACTCCGCCCCACCGCCTGACCATGGGTGGTGCGCAGGGTAAGGCAGCGGACCGCCATCTCCCGCCCGCTGTCCAGATCGACCAGGGCCAGCCATTCCTCCCCCGCCGGGATCCAGGGCAGGGCCGGATGGGGGCCGAAGCTGCCCTCACTCGCGAGGCCCAGGGGAAGACCGGCTGCTGCTGCCGCCAGCCGGGCCTTGCGCAGCACCACCTCCCGCGGGGAACCCGGTCGCTCCACCTCCCCTGTGAAGGTGCCCAAGGCATCGGTATCGATGGCGACCACGCCCACTTGCAGCCCCAGGCGGCGGTGGAGGGGCGGGGCGATGGCTCGTTCCTTGCCGTGCAGGGTGCCAAGGGCGACGCGGCGCCCGCGCAAGGAATCCGGGGTCATGGACCAGGCCGCCTCAATGCAGCACCACCTTGCCCTTCGGCCCGGCCCGGCCCGGTTCGGGCGGGATGCGGGGGGACAGGGGGCTTGCCTGGTGGTGGGCGATGCGCCAGACCCCGTCCACGCGGACGAACAGGTTGCTGGCGGACATCCGGCCATGGCCGACGATCTCCAGGCACAGGACCAGGGCGCAGTCGCCGTGCAACTGCACCTCCGCCATTTCCGCCCGCACCGGCGGGGCCCCGTGGGAGAAGATCTCCCGCCAGCTTTCCATCACTCCGCACCGTTCGGTCAGCGGCGGCCAGCCGGGATGGATGCAGCCGACCGGGCGGTCATCGGCCCATAGCCGCTCCATCGCCGCCAGATCGCCGGACGCGAAGGCCTCGTAAAAGGCGCGGTTGGCGGCGAGCACGGTATCGAACGGGCAGGGGCCGACGGTCATGCGCTTCCCTCCCGTCAATAGAAGCGGCGTTTGGTGGAAGGCGGGGGCCGGCGCGGGGCCGGGAATTCCGCCTGCAACCGCGCCTGGGCCACGGCGATGCGGGCCGCCACCCCGGCATTGTTCAGAAGCAGGGCCCGGTTGGCGGTCAGGCTGGCCCCACCGGTCAACTGCTCCATCCGGGCCAGCAGGAAGGGGGTCAGGTCCTTGCCCTTCACGTCCCGATCCGCCGCTTCCGCCACCGCCTGGCGTACCGCCTGTTCCACGGCATCGGCGTCCAGGGCCGCTTCCTCCGGGATGGGGACGGCGATGACGATCCCGCCGGACAGGCCCAGGTTCCATTTGGTGCGCAGGACGCGCGCCACCTCCTCCGGTGTGTCGCAGCGCCCGTCCACAGGCTGGCCCAGGCTGGCGGCATAGAAGGCGGGGAAATGGTCGGTGCCGAAGCCCAGCACCGGCACGCCCTTGGTCTCCAGATATTCCAGGGTCTTGGGCAGGTCCAGGATGGCCTTGGCCCCGGCGCAGACGACCGCAACCTCTGTCCGGGCCAGTTCCTCCAGATCGGCGGAGATGTCCAGCGTCGTCTCCACCCCGCGGTGGACCCCGCCGATCCCACCGGTGGCGAAGATGCGGATCCCGGCCAGATCGGCGGCGATCATGGTGGCGGCAACGGTGGTGGCCCCGTCTGCCCCTTGGGCCAGGACCAGGGGCAGGTCGCGCCGGCTGACCTTGCGCACTCCGCCCTTGGCCAGCCGCTCCATATCCTCCGCCTCCAGACCCACCCGGATGCGGCCGTCCAGGATGGCGATGGTGGCGGGCACCGCCCCCTCCGCCCGCACCCGAGCCTCCAGCGCCTGGGCCGTCTCGATATTGGCGGGGAAGGGCAGGCCGTGGCTGATCAGCGTGCTTTCCAGGGCCACGACCGGTCGATTGGCCGCCAGGGCGGCGGCGACAACGGGGTGGATGGACAGCGCATCGTGGACGGGCGGCGTCGGCATGGGGGGCTTTCGTGGCGCATGCGGATTCGGATCGCCGGAAAGATGCGCGACCGGGGCCCCGAGTGCAAGGCGGGCGGATCTGGTCGTCGACCAGGCGCCCGATGGACCGGCATGCGGTATCTGTTGCAGCGGTGCGACCGGCCCTTGCGTCCGGCGCGGACGGCGCTATGGTCCGCAGCCATCGGCTATGTCTCAGACAACCATAAGAATCTTGGGGGCTTTATGGGTGAGAAATCGACCCTTGGTCAGCGGCTTCTGGACGGGATCGAGCGGGTGGGCAACCGCCTGCCCGACCCGGCGACCCTGTTCCTGATCGCGATCCTGATCGTCATCGCCTTGTCGGTGGTGATGGCCGCCGCCGGTGTTTCCGCCGTCCATCCCGGGACGGGCAAGGAAGTGGCCGCGGTCAGCCTGGCCGATCCGGCGAACATCACCCGATTCCTCAGCGAGTTGCCCAAGGTCTTCACCAGCTTCCACCCGCTGGGGCTGGTGCTGGTTGTCATGCTGGGTGTCGGCGTCGCGGAACGGACCGGTTTGATCGGCGTGTCGCTGGCGGCCCTGGTGCGGGCGGTCCCGGCGAAGCTGCTTACGCCGACGGTCGTTTTCGCAGGCGTCCAGTCCAGCCTTGCCTCCGACGCGGGCTATGTGGTGCTCACCCCCCTGGCCGCCGCCCTGTTCTACAGTGTGGGGCGCCACCCCATCGCGGGTCTGGCCGCGGCCTTCGCCGGTGTTTCCGGCGGGTTCAGCGCCAACCTGCTGATCACCAGCCTGGACCCGCTGCTGGGCGGCATCACGCAGGAGGCGGCGCGCCTTTACGACCCGGCCTATGTGGTGAACGCCACGGCCAATTACTACCTGATGATGGCCTATGTGCCCCTGTTCACCATCGTCGGCTGGGTCATCACGGACTGGGTGATTGAGCCGCGGCTGAACAAGATGAACCCGGTGGACGGCAACGTGCCGAAGCACAGCGACGACATGAGCCCGGAACAGGTCCTGGCCGAAAAGCGCGGCCTGCGCTGGGCCGGATGGACGCTGCTGGGCAGCATCGCCGCCATCCTGTGGATGACCGTGCCGGATGGCGCCATCCTGCGCGATCCGGCCGCCCGCGATCCGCTGAACCCGTTCTATGCCAGCATCGTCACCATCCTGTTCCTGGTGTTCCTGCTCTGCGGTATCGCCTATGGCATCGGGGCGCGGGTCATCAACAACGACCGCGATGTCGTCAAGATGATGAACGACACCATGGCCAGCATGGGCGGCTATCTGGTGCTGGCCTTCGCGGCGTCCGTCTTCATCGCCCTGTTCAACTGGTCCCAGCTGGGCACGATCCTGGCCATCAACGGGGCGGGCTTCCTGAAGGAGGCGGGGATCACCGGCATGCCGCTGCTGATCGGCATCATCCTGGTCAGCTCCCTGGTCAACATCCTGGTCGGCAGCGCCTCGGCCAAGTGGGCGATCCTGGCGCCGGTGATGGTGCCCATGCTGATGGGTATCGGTGTGGCGCCGGAGGCGACCCAGGCGGCCTATCGCGTCGGCGATGCCTTCACCAACATCATCACACCGCTGCTGCCCTACATGCCGCTGATCCTGATCATGTGCCAACGCTATGTGAAGGGCTTCGGCATCGGTTCCCTGATCGCGACGATGCTGCCCTATTCAATCTGGTTCGGCATCACCTCCACGGCCCTGTTCTGCGTCTGGTACGCGCTGGACCTGCCGCTGGGGCCCGGCATCTACAGCACCATCCCGGTCCCGGGGGTCACGGCCCCCGCCGCCGCAGGCGGCTGACTTGATCTAGGGCCGCAGGCGGCTGGCGGCTGACGGCTGATAGCTGACGTCTTGGTGCCATCATCCGGGTGGCCGCCCAGCCCCGATCGCCTATATTGGCGGGCATGAGCGGCCATCCCCTTCCTCCCCGGCCTGAGAGCTGGGTCACCCCCTGCCCCCTGGATCGGGGCGGGGGGCTTTGGGTCGAACCGGGCGGGTTCCATGTGGACCCGGTGCGGCCGGTGGACCGGGCCGTCATCACCCACGGCCATTCCGACCATGCCCGGCCCGGCCATGCCCATGTGCTGGCCACCCCCGGTACGCTCGCCATCATGCGCACGCGCCTGGGCGATCAGGCGGGGCTGCACCAGCAGGCGCTGGACTACCACCGCCCCCTGACGGTGGGTGAGGTGACATTGCGCTTTGTGCCCGCGGGCCATGTGCTGGGCAGCGCCCAGGTCGTGCTGGAATGGCGGGGCAGCCGGGTCGTCGTCTCCGGCGATTACAAGCGCCGCCCCGATCCCACCTGCGCCCCGTTCGAGCCGGTGCCCTGCGATGCCTTCATCACGGAGGCGACCTTCGGCCTGCCCGTCTTCCGCCACCCCCCGGACGGGGAGGAGGTGGGGAAGCTCCTCCACTCCCTCGCCCTGTTTCCGGAGCGGACCCATGTGGTCGGCGTCTATGCGCTGGGTAAATGTCAGCGCCTGATCGCCCTGCTGCGCCAGGCGGGGTATGACCGGCCGATCTGGCTGCACGGGGCCCTGATCCCGGTCTGCGACCTCTATCGCTCCTTCGGCATCGACCTGGGCGACCTGCGTCCTGCCACCGTGGCTGGGAAGGAGGAGATGCGGGGCCAGATCGTGCTGTCCACCCCGTCGGCCATCCAGGACCGCTGGTCCCGACGCCTGTCCGATCCGGTCGTCTGCTACGCTTCCGGCTGGATGCGGGTACGCCAGCGGGCGAAGCAGCGGGGTGTGGAACTCCCCCTCATCATCTCCGACCATTGCGACTGGGATGAGTTGACCCGCACCGTCCGCGATGTCGCCCCCGGGGAGGTCTGGGTCACCCACGGGCGGGAGGAGGCGCTGGTCCACTGGTGCCGCACCAACGGCTACCCCGCCCGCGCGCTGGCGTTGGTGGGGTTCGAGGACGAGGATACCTGACGCTGCTGCGGCGCCTGGATTCTCATGCTAGAATAGTCTGCATGGGGATCGGGGCGGTGAGATGATCGAGTTCGACCCGGAGAAGGACCGGCGCAACCGGGCCAAGCATGGGCTTTCGCTGGCGATGGGGGAACGGGTCATCGGGGACCCCAACGCCCTGCGCCTGCCTGATGAGACAATGGATTACGGGGAGGAGCGGTGGATCGCGATCGGCCTTGTCCATGGGACCGTGCATATCGCCGTCTACACGGTCAGGGCGGGACGTGTCAGAATGATTTCCGTCAGGCAGGCGACCCGAAGCGAGACCGATCATTACTACCGGAACCGCGGACTTGGCGGAGAGTGACATGAGCGCCTTCGAGGATGATGATCCGCTGGATCGTGAGTTGACGGATGAGCAACTCAGCCGGATGCGACCCATGCCTTTGGCCCATCGGGCCTGGATCCTGAGCGGGTTCGGGCGGTCGGAGTTTTGCCGGGCCTATGGCGTGCCTGAGGATCTGTTGATCAGGTGGGAACGGGGTGAGGAGACGCCGGATGCCGTCGCCACCGCCTATCTGCAGGCGATCCTGGCCGACCCCGCCGCCGTCGCCGCCGCCTATACCAAGTCCCGACAGGCGGCGTGAGCGGGGCGGGGCAGGGCGGCGCCCGAGATTCACGCATTTCCGACTCCGCTCCCTTGTCTGTCCGGCCTTTTGCCGTACATTCATGGGGTGAGTGAGCGGGAGGGATCATGGGGCAGTCAGGGATCAGAACAGCGCGGATCGAGGCCCGCATCTCTCCCGATGCGCTGGATCTGGTTCGCCGGGCCGCCGAAATCGAGGGCCGCAGCGTCAGTGATTTCGTCACCGCCGCGGCGCAGGAAGCGGCGAAGCGTACCATCGCGGACATGCATGTGATCCAGGTGTCCCTGGCCGATCAGCAGGCATTGGCCGCCGCCATCGCCGATCCGCCCGAGCCGTCACCCGCCCTGGCGCGCGCCCTGGCGCGGCACCGCACCTTGATCAGGGAGTCCCGGTGACCGGCGGGTACGTCATCGAACCGCTGTCCACCGACCATGACCGCCTGGGGTTTTCCAGCGGGGTGGAGCCGTTGGACCGTTACTTCCGGGAGCAGGTCGGGCAGGACATGCGCCGCCGCATCGCCCGCTGCCTTGTGGTGCGCAGTGGTGAGGTGGTCTGTGGCTACTACACCTTCTCCGCCGCCAGCCTTCCCATGCTGGACCTTCCGGAGGATATGGCCCGCAAACTTCCCCGCTATCCGGTCCTTCCGGCGGCCCTGATCGGACGGCTGGCCGTCGATCACCGCTACCGGGGCCGCGGGCTGGGGGCTGCCATGGTGGTCGATGCCGTCGATCGGGCGATCCGGGCGGATCTTGCCATCCATGCCCTTCTTGTCGATGCCAAGGATGATCCGGCCGATGCCTTCTACCGCCATCTGGGCCTCCTGCCCCTGCGGTCCCGGCCACGCAGCCTGTTCCTGCCCTTGGGCCGCATCGCCGACCGGGTCCGGGGTCTGACACCATGAACCGCTTCGCCGCCCTGATCGACGCGCTGGTGTTCATGCCGTCGCGCAACGGCAAGATCCGGCTGATGCAGGACTACTTCGCCACCGCACCCGATCCGGAGCGGGGCTGGGCGCTGGCGGCGTTGACGGGTGGGCTGTCCTTCACGGCGGCCAAGCCCGGGGCGGTGCGGGAGCTGGTGATGGCCCGGGTGGATCCGGAGCTGTTCGCCTGGTCCTATGATTTTGTCGGTGACCTGGCGGAGACGGTGGCCCTGATCTGGCCGGAGCGGGAGGGCGTGAACCGGCCCCCGCCCGGTTTGGCGGAGGTGGTGGAGGATCTGACCCGGGCGAAGCGCGCCGAGGTGCCGGCCCTGATCGAGGGCTGGCTGGACGCGCTGGACAGCACCGGGCGCTGGGCCCTGCTGAAGCTGATCACCGGGGGCCTGCGCATCGGTGTCTCCGCCCGGCTGGCCAAGACGGCCCTGGCCGATTGGGGCGCGCAGAACGGGGCGGCGAGCACCGTGGACGGGATCGAGGAGCTGTGGCACGGCCTGACCCCGCCCTATGCCCCCCTGTTCGCCTGGCTGGAGAACCGTACCGCCGCCCCGACGGTGACGGATACGGGCGGTTTCCGCCCCCTGATGCTGGCCCACCCGCTGGAGGAGGAGGATATCCGCGCCCTGGACCCCGCCGCCTATCGGGCGGAATGGAAATGGGACGGCATCCGTGTCCAGCTGGTCGGCCGCACCCTGGGCGATCCCCGCATCTACAGCCGGACGGGGGATGAGGTGACATCCGCCTTCCCGGACATGGCCCGGGTCATGACCTTCGATGCCGTCCTGGACGGGGAGCTTCTGGTTGTCCGGGACGGGATCGTCGCCCCCTTCAACGATTTGCAGCAGCGCCTGAACCGCAAGCAGGTGACGGCCAAGATGCTGAAGGACTTCCCCGCCCATGTCCGCCTGTACGACCTGCTGATGGAAGGGGGGGAGGATCTGCGCGTCCTGCCCTTCGATGAGCGGCGGCGGCGGCTGGAGGCGTGGTTCGACCGGACCCGGCCGGAGCGGACGGACCTGTCCCCCCTGGTGCCCTTCACCACCTGGGAGGAGCTGGCTTCCCTGCGCGGCAATGCAAGGGTGGCTGAGGTGGAGAACGGGGCCATCGAAGGGCTGATGCTGAAGCGCGGTGACAGCACCTATGTCGCCGGCCGGCCCAAGGGGCCCTGGTTCAAGTGGAAGCGCGGGCCGCTGACCATCGATTGCGTGATGATGTATGCCCAGCGCGGCCACGGCAAACGCTCCAGCTTCTACAGCGATTACACCTTCGGCTGCTGGACGGCGGACCCGGCGGCGGGCGGGGCCCTTGTCCCTGTGGGCAAGGCCTATTCCGGCTTCACGGATGAGGAGCTGGGCCTGCTGGACAAATGGGTCCGTACCAATACCACCAACCGCTTCGGCCCGGTGCGGGAGGTCCAGCCCGGTCTGGTGCTGGAGGTTGCGTTCGACAGCGTCCACCGCTCCCCCCGGCACAAATCCGGCGTCGCCATGCGCTTTCCCCGCATCAGCCGCATCCGCTGGGACAAGCCGGCGGGGGAGGCGGATCTGGTGGCGACGCTGGAACGGATGATCCAGGCCTGATCCCGCCGCCGTCGGGTCTCAGAACCTCATCCCCAGGCGGATGCCCAGGCTGTCCATCCCCACATTGGGATCGGCCAGGTCGGCATTGGACATGTGGACGTAGTAGAGGCCGATGCTGGTCCGGGGTGACAGGTGAAGTCCTACTTCCGCCGGTACATGGAACAGGACGCGGCTGCCGAACTGGCGTCGGCGCAGCGTCGTACCGGGTGGCTCGTCCAGTCTACCGTCATGGATGACCCCGCCGATGCCCAGGCGCAGGAAGGCCGCTTCCCCCGACAGGGTCCAGGTCAGACCGGCATGGGCCGTGTCCACCTCCGCCCCCGGGGCCCAGCCCAGGCCCAGCATGGGCGCGATCTCCCCACCCAGCACGGTGGTGACGGGATCGAGCCCGAGTTCCAGGTGCAGGGCCCAATCGCGTTCCCGGTTGGGCCCGGCGGCCCAGGCGCTGAACGCATCCTGGCGCAGCAGGGCGGCCCGGACATCCCCCGCCCTAGCCGGGCACGGGGCGGCAACGGGCAGGGCGATCGGCAGGGACAGGGCGGCAATGATCAGCAGGATGCGCGGGGCCGGGGGCCGGGGCATGCCGGGGTTCCTTGCAGGGGTTGGGGAAAAGCAGCCCCATCAACGCGCAAGGTGGCCCCCGGGTTGCGCCCTGACCCGGTTGCGATCAGAACCGTGCACCCCCGGTCCGGTCGGGAACCTTGCCCCGGCGGCAGGCGTCGGAACAATACGCCACATCCTCCCACACCTTTTCCCACTTCTTCCGCCAAGCGAAGGGGCGGCCGCATTGGCGGCAGGTCTTGGTCGGTAGATCGGCCTTCTTGCGCATCTTCGGCATGGGATCACAGGTCCAGGCTGAACTGACCGGGGGGCGGGGCGGGCTTGCGCCTGCCCGTGGGCTTCAGCCCCGACCGGCGGGAGCCGTGGCGTTCCTGGATCGCATCGGCCACCCGGTGGAACCCGTCGCCCTTGCGCACGGCCCAGACCCGGTCCCGCGCCTCCCGCGCGGCGGCCAGATGGTCCACGACCGGGGCCGGGTAGCCGGGGGCCCCGCCATGCTTCCACGGCTCATGCAGGGCATGGGCGGGAAGGGGGGCCAATTCCGGGACCCAGCGGCGGATGAACACCCCGTCGGGATCGTGGTCCTGCCCCTGCTTCACCGGGTTGTAGATGCGGATGGTGTTGATCCCGGTGGTGCCGGACTGCATCTGCACCTGGTTCCAGTGGATGCCCGGTTCGTAATCCGTGAACATGCGGGCCAGATGCAGGCCGGTTTCCCGCCAGTCCAGCCACAGGTGATAGCTGGCGACGGCCATCAGCATCGCCCGCATGCGGAAATTGATCCAGCCGGTGGCGATCAGTGCCCGCATGCAGGCATCGACGAAGGGAAGGCCGGTGCTGCCCGTGGCCCAGGCCGCAAGCCGGTCGGGATCGCTGCCCCGCAGCCCGGCATAGGCGGGATGGGCCTCCGTCCCCTCAAGCGCCGGCTGGCTTTCCAGCTTCTGCATGAAGTGGCAGTGCCAGTGCAGCCGCTCCACGAAGGCCAGGATGGCGCGGGTCCAGCCCTTCGCCTCCTCCGCGGGCAGATCGTCCAGGGCGGCCAGACGGGCGCGGGACGCCTGCACCGCTTCCCGCAGGGACAAGGTGCCCAGGGCCAGATGGGTGGACAGGCGCGAACAGCCGTCGAAAGCGGTGACAGGGCTGGACAGGGCGCGGTGGTAGAACCGGCCCCGGTGGGTCAGGAACCCGTCCAGGGTGGACAGGCCCGCGCGGCGCCCGCCCCGTTGCCGCCCCGGGCAGGGATCGGGAGCAAGCCCCAGCGCCGCCGCATCGGGAATCGGTCCTGGATCGATGCCGGGCAGGGGGGCCAGGGCGATGGGCGGCGGGACCGGTGGGGCGGCCATCCGCCGTTCCCAGCGGGCGGCCCAGCCGTCCCGGTCGCGCAGGCCCCGGACCACGCCGAATTGCGGCAATTCCGTCCAGGCAACCCCGTGCTGGGCGGCCCAGGCCTTCACCCGCAGGTCCCTGGCATAGGTCCAGGCGTTGCCCGTCTCCTGATGGCCGTACAGCCTCAGTGCGCCGTAGCGGCGGCGCAACCGGTCCAGCAGGTCCACCACATCGCCGCTACGGACCACCAGGGGCTGGCCCAGGGCCGCCAGGTCCCGGCGCAGATCGGCCAAGCATTCGGCCGTGAAGTCCCACTGCCGACCCGATGTGTCCGGCAGGGCCCAATACTCCGGTTCCACCACATAGAGCGGCAGCACCGGCCGGCCGGCCGCGACGGCCCGGGCCAGCGGCGCGTGATCGTGGACCCGCAGGTCCCTCTTGAACCAGACAACCCCCAGCATTGGGCGGAAGATAGGGCGCCAAATCCCATAGTCATGGGGCGCGTTGTTCATGGGGGGCGGACGGATTGACGCGGATCAATTCCGCTGTCCTGCCCCGCCGGCGCGGTTGATGGCGGGCGGTGGCTTGTGTCTAGCATCTGCCCCGTTTGAACGGACCCGTTTGAACGGACCTGTCTGAACGGACCCGGCAACCGGAACGGAGCATCGCCCCATGTCCCTGATCACCCTGGAGGGCAAGCGCGGGCTTGTCGTCGGCATCGCCAACGGAAACTCCATCGCCTATGGCTGTGCCAGGGCCTTCCGCG
>JBJOKR010000137.1:0-13403 GCA_046045995.1 Pseudomonadota bacterium
GCCGCTCTCGCCCAAGGCCGTCAACGACATCGTCAAGACCGCCGCCGCCCGCGCCGGCATCGATCCGGCCCGGGTCTCCGCCCATGGCCTGCGGGCGGGCTTCTACACCGAAGCGCAGCGCCGCGGCATCCCCCTGCCCGACGCCATGCGCATGACCCGCGCCCGCGACATCCGCACCGCCGCCTCCTACTACACCCCCGGCGAAGCCCTGGCCAACCCGGCCGCCCGCTTGGCCGAGGGGGCAGGGGAGGGGGCCTGACGCGGCGAGCGCGGGGGCTCCGGCAGCGGGGTTCCCCTGTGACGCGGCGCCCCGGGACAGACCCGGCTTCCGATCCCCACCCGCATCCGTGCCTTCTGCGCCATCCGCCCTGTCCCGATCAGGCCAGGGTATCCTCGACGATACGCGGGTTGCGATCCAGCTTCGCCAGCAATACGCGGGCCGGTCCTTCCGGTCGGCGGCGGCCCTGCTCCCAGTTCCGCAGCGCCGCCGGTGAAACGCCGATGAAACGCCGATGCGACGCGAGAACGCCGCCTGCGATAGGCCGGTCCGCCGGCGCACCACAGCCACGTCCACCGTCTCCGGCACGTGCAGCACCAGGCCCATGACCGCACCACCCCGTGCAGGCTCGGCCGCCTCGTCGAGATCCTGCATGATCCGCTGGAAACTGTCGCGCGTCGCATCCTCTTTGCGCGCCAGGGGGGCGTGCCAGGGGGGCGCGACTGTCGTGGTCAGCGCCTTGAACCCCGCGATTTCCGCGGCCGGGACGTTGCCCCTGTCGCCTTTCGTGAGCAGCGCCAGGAGATAGACCGGGGCGTCCACACCGAACTACGCCGCGAGGACGCGGTAGCCGCCGCTCTTGCCCTTGCCACGGCCGGCAACGCGGATCTTGCGCACCCCGCCCGAACCTTGGATTTCGACGCCCCTATCTGTGCGCGGCCGTGCGGGCGTGGCTGGAGCGGATGCCGATGCCGGCCGTCGCCCGAATGCCTATTGTCATCAGCCACCGGTCACATGGTAGGGCCGGATCAGGGCGGATGCGGGGATGTGCCAGGACTGGTGCAGCTTCCAAGCCATGTCCATGGTCAGGGCACGCTTGCGCGCCAGGACCTCGCTGGCCCGGGGGCGCGATCCGAGAAGCGCGGCCAGGTCGGCCTGCCGGAGCTGCTTGGCCTCCATGTAGGCGGTGATCACCGACACCGGGTCGGGCGCTTCGATGGGCCAATGCTTTGCCTCGTAGGCGGCGATCAGGTCGGCCAGGACGTCGAACCGGTCGGCCGCGGGGGTGCCGGGCTCAGGCTCGTTGTCGAAGTATGCCGCGATCTCGTTCAGCGCCCAGGTGTAATCATCCTCGTTGCGCAGGGGGCGGATGTTCATGGCGGTGCCTTCCATGGCGGAACCTCTATCGAGTCAAACAGACGCCGGATCGATGGCGTCGTACTCTTTGTGCGTGCCGACGAACTTCACCAGCACCCGCTTGAACCTGTAGGCGACATGCACGACGAGGCGGTACTTGTTGCCCCCGATGTCGAAGATCACCCGGTTGTCGGAGACGAAGTCCACCGTCGTGCCGAACATCGCCTTCACATCGGCAGGGCCGTTCCAGGCGGCCCCTTCCACGAGAGCATGCCACGCCCGAAGCGGCTGCTCCGCCTGTGGATGGCGTTCCCAGAACTCTCGAAGGGTGCGCTTGGCAATGATCTGCATAAGTGCGTCTAGCATATTCCCAATTTGGGAACAAGCCCGATCTGCGGAATCAGAAACCGAAGGGTCGTGTGAGCATGACGGTCATGGGGTATACCTGTTGAGCGGCGCCCACTCTTGGACGCCGCTGAAAAACAAGATCAGAGGGTTCCGACCCGAACCGGCGTCCAAGTCCGGCGCCGCTCGACAGCATGGCGAAACCATTGACGAACCTAGTTGGACAGGGATGCCGAAATAGGAATCTGCGGTAACCTTTAATACAGTGGGCTTGCGACGCTCCTATCAAAGGAACTTTGCCTGCGGATGGGGTGCCCATGTCTCGGCGCAGGCGGGACGATGTGGTCCCTGCTTCCCCGCCTGTCCCGAGATGGCCATCGACCCTATCAGGCCGGCCTCCGGACCCGACGCGGCAGGGAAGAGGACGTCGTGAAGACCGGACCGGGTGTCACGCGTCAATACACCCTTCTGTAAGCCTCCGGCTGCATTCCGATTCAACCAAAACTGCGCCGTTCCGCATCAGTGACAGGCGGCGCCTAGCAGAACGGGGGTGCCGCACCAGCCGGTCGCCACAGTGGCGGTGACGGTCAGGATGATTGTCACCTGAACTAGGGGCACGGGCCGCTGTTCCGATACCGAGGCGGCGATCAGGCGCCGGACCCAGAGCAGATGCCCGGCATGCCCCAGAAGGAACGCCGCCCAGACGCTCAGGACGGCCAGGCGGGCATGGGCCGGGTCGGCAAGCACCGCGCAGGCGACGGCATGGGTTCCGTACAGGGCGACGAAGGCCGCGCTGGACAGCAGCCAGCCGGACACGGCCACCAGCAGCGCCGCCCAGGGATGGCGATCGGCCCTCATCCGCCGCCCCCCCATGCCGGTGCGGCCAGGACGACGACCGCCACGGCCCCGGTGACGGAGGTGAAGACCTGCCAGCATACCAGCGCCCTCACCTCCACCGAGCGGCGGGCCGAAACGTAGCCGCGGCGCGCTCGGGCAAGGCCGTAGGCGGCGAAGACCACGCCCAAGCCGGTATGCAGCACGCCGTAAAGGCAAAGGGCCCAGGCGGTCGCCGCATAGGCATGGCTGGTCGGGGCGGGGGCCGACGTCCAGGGCCAGACCAGCAGGGCGGCGGTC
This sequence comes from Pseudomonadota bacterium, assembly GCA_046045995.1. Lineage (GTDB taxonomy): Bacteria > Pseudomonadota > Alphaproteobacteria > Azospirillales > Azospirillaceae > Indioceanicola. The sequence goes on from JBJOKR010000137.1 coordinate 2,834, forward strand.
GCCGCGGCCGCGGCGACGAGTGACAGCCCGGTCCACAGGTCCCGTCCCGCCGCGTCGGCCGTCCGGTTCCGCCGCGCCGCCATGGCCGCCGCCCCCGCGGCGCCGCCCAGGGTAGCCAGTGCCGGCACCGGCCACAGGATCGTCCCGCCGATGGTGGCGGGCGGCGGCCAGCCGGGTCCGGCGACCCAGAGGAACAGGTGGCCGAACACGAGGGAGGCGAAGAAGGTCGCGTCGGCGGCAAGGGTGAAGACAAGGCCCAGGAAGACCGGTGAATCCTGCCGGACGACGTGGACGGGCAGCCGTCCCGCGGGTCCGGTATCGACCGGGTCGGGGTCGTGACGCATGCCGCCCCGCCACAGCCAGGACAGGCCGCAGACGACCACGGCCCCGGCCCCGACGACGGCCAGCGGATAGGCCTTGACCAGGAAGGACACGAAGAACACCCCCGCCGATACGGCGGTCAGCAACGGAATCCAGCTTGGTCCCGGCAGAAGGATAACCTGATCCGGCCGGCCCCCGATCGGGTCGACCCCCAATGTCTCCCACCGGCCCGGCCGGGGTTGCGCCAGGGCGCCCAGTCCGGCGGCGATGCGTCCGGGCAGGGCCGGGTCGGCATGCAGCGGGTCCGGGCCGGAAACCATCGGCTGGCTGGCGAAGTTGTAGGCGGTCGGCGGGGTCGGCATCGCCCAATCCAGGGTCCCCGCCCCCCAGGGGTTCCGGGGCGTGCGCCTGCCGAACCGCCGGGTCAGAACCACATCCACCAGCACGACGGCGAAGCCGACGGCAAGCACGAAGCCGCCGATCGAGGAAACCAGGTTCAGCAGGCTCCAGCCCACGTCGTCGGGATAACCGTGGACCCGCCGCGGCATGCCCAGGAGACCGACCAGATGCAGGGGCAGGAAGGTTGTGTTGAAGCCCAGGAAGATCAGCCAGAACCCCACCCGCCCGACACCCGGCAGATGGCGCCGGCCCGCGAGATGCGGCAGCCAGAAGTACAGCCCCGCCAGGACCGGGAAGACGAATCCGCCGACCAGGACGTAATGCAGGTGGGCGACGACGAAATAGGTGTCGTGCGCCTGCCAGTCGAAGGGAACCACCGCCACCATCACCCCGGTCAGGCCGCCCGCCACGAAGATGAACAGGAAGCCGTAGACATACAGCATCGGCAGGCCGAGCCGCGGGCGGCCGCCCAGGAGTGTCGCCAGCCAGGAGAAGATCTGCACGGAGGTGGGAATGACGACGAGAAGACTGGCCGCGGAGAAGAAGGCCACCGACAGGTGCGGGATGCCGGTCGTGAACATATGGTGGACCCACAGCGCGAAGCTGAGGAATCCGAGCGCCACCAGGGCGGCGACGATCCAGATGTACCCGACGAGCGGTCGCCCGGCGAAGACCGGGATCAGGGTCGAGATGATGCCCGCCCCCGGCAGGAAGATGATGTAGACCTCCGGATGGCCGAACAGCCAGAACAGATGCTGCCACAGGAGCGGGCTGCCGCCGCGTTCCGGATCGAAGAACGGCCATCCGAAGGCCCGCTCCATCTCCAGCAGGACGCTGCCCAGGATCAGGGGCGGGAATCCCACCAGCATCATCGCCGCCGTCACCCACAGGTACCAGACGAGGATGGGCATGCGCGTCAGGGCCATGCCGGCCGTGCGCACCTTCAGCACCGTGACCATGAACTCCACGGCGGCGCAGACGGCCGACACCTCCACGAAGGTGATGCCGAGCAGCCAGATGTCGGCGTTGATGCCGGGGGAATAGGGCTTGGAGGAGAGCGGCGTGTACATGAACCAGCCGCTGTCGGGCGCCACCCCGGCCAGAAGGGCGATGACGATCATCGACCCGCCGAACAGGTAGCACCAGTACCCGAAGGCGCTCAGCCGCGGAAAGGCGAGATCCCGGGCGCCGAGGAGCTTGGGCAGGATGTAGAGCGTGAACCCCTCGATCATCGGGATGGCGAAGAGGAACATCATGACGACGCCATGGACCGTGAAGACCTGGCTGTAGGTCGCGGGATCCATCCAGGCGGTATGGGGAAGGGCCAGCTGGCTGCGGATCAGCATGGCCAGGACGCCGCCGAACAGGAAGAACGCCGCCGCGGTCACCATGAAGCGCAGGCCGATGACCGTATGGTTGACCGCGGCCAGGGAGCGCAGGCCCAGGCCGCTTCCCCACAGGGCCTGGAACTCCTTGTGGCGCGCCGCGGCGGATAGGGTGTCGGGCCCGGGCCGATCGCTGCGCATCAGGGCATTCCGTCGGATGCGGGGGCGGGGGCGCGGACGGTCGCGGGGGGAAGGGCTGCCACCAGGTCGTCGTAGGCCTCCGGCGCCACGGCCTCGACCAGGAAGATCATGGCGGCGTGTCCGGTTCCGCAGAATTCCGAACATTGTCCGGTATAGACGCCCGGTCGGGCCGCCCGCAGGCGGATCCGGTTCACATGGCCGGGGATCGCGTCGATCTTCCCGCCGAGGCGGGGCACCCAGAAGCTGTGGATCACATCGCCCCCCCGCACCTCCACCTCGATCCAGCGGCCGGCGGGGACCAGCAGCCTGTCGCGGCTTCCGCGTGGCCCCCCCGGCGCATCCGGGTAACGGAACTCCCAATGCCACTGCCGCGCCGTCACCTGAACACGCACATCATCCCGCGCCGGTGCAGCGAACAGCCGGTCCCCCTGCATCAGGGCGAAGACCATCAAGGCCGTCAGCGTGACGGCGGGGAAGGCAAGGCCGCCGGCCGCCAGGAACGCCCGTTCATTCACCGCGGTGCTCCGCCGCACCAGGGCGAACAGGGCCGTTCCCATCACCCCGGCCAGGATCAGGACGGCCCCCGCCAGCATCACCCACCACAGGGCCGCCACCTGCGCCGCCGCCGGTCCAGCCGGATCCAGGGCCGAGCGCGGGCCGGTGCAGCCGGCCAGTAGGCCGACCAGGACGGGCGGGAGGCACCAAGGGCCGCCGCCGGCTGTTGGGAAGGGACCGGAGCGCAGACGGGGGATGGGGCAACCATGGCAGATACGGCGGAAAACGGGAACCGGCCGGGGGTCGGCGGCCCCGGGGGGGAGATCGCGCGGATCGCCCGCGACCCCCACCGGCACAGCGTCGACTCCATCGTAGCCATCGCCGGCCACCCGATCCACGCCATGCTCGTGGCCTTTCCGATCACGTTGACGGTCGGTACCCTGGGCGGCGATCTCCTGTACTGGTGGTCGGGGGATGCATTCTTCGCCCGTCTCTCCCTCTGGGCCAGCGGCGTGGGGTTCGGAATGGGGATTCTGTCCGCCCTGTCCGGCACGGCGGAACTGCTTCTGGTCAGGGGCATACGACGCCGGGTCGCGCCCTGGGGACATGCCGTCGCCGCCATGACGCTTCTCGCCGTCCTGGGCGCCAACTGGGGCCTTCGCCTGGAGGATCCGGAGGGGGCGGTGTTCCCCTGGGGGCTCTACCTGTCGGGGCTCGGGCTTGTGGCCGTGGGGTTCGCGGGCTGGCATGGCGGTCAGCTCGTCTTCGAACACGGCGTCGGCGTGTCCCAGGACAGCAGTTCCTGACCGACCCCCGGCCGCAGCAACTCCGCCGGCAGGGCATCGAGCGGGATCGACGGCTTCGCCAGGACCAACCAGAGGATGCCGGCCGCGCAGGCCGCGGCGAGGCCCAGCGGCACCGCAACCCGGGGCAGGGCGGGTGCATGGGTCGGGTCGGCAAGCCTGGTCAGGACCCGTCCGTACAGCAGGTGGGCGACGACAAGCCCCATCACCAGCGTCAGCTTCAGGAACATCCAGTCCTGGATGGCCCCGGCCGGGAACAGCAGCAGCGTCCCGGAAAGGACGGCCAGCACGCCGGCCGGGGACATCACCGCCGTATGGATGAACCGTCCGGCCCGCCGCACCCGGACGAAGTCCCGCCCGTCCGACGCCTTCCGATGGGCGGTCAGGAAGAAAGGCATGACCAGCAGACCGGCGGCCCAGACAAGGATCGCCGGAACATGGACAAGCTTCAGCCAGAGCATCACGGCGCCCGCCCCGGCGCGGTGTCCAGCCGCCGGACGGTCAGCATCACCGCCGCCGCCAGATAGGGTAGGGCGCCGAAGGTCCACATGAACAGCCCGGCGATCTGCTGATCCTGGAGCGGGGACAGGCCCCAGGCCCCCGTGGCGGCGAGATGGGGCGCGTAGAGCGGGGACGCGGCGAAGGTCAGAAGGGCCCCCAGCAGCCCCATATGCGCCATCGTCGCCAGGAGCGCCAATATGCCGGACACATGCCGTCGGGCATCGAGCACGGCCCCCCACAGCAGCACGGCACTGCCCAGCAGGCTGAGTTCCATCAGCCAATAGACCGCCCCGCTCTGCAGCGCCGCCTCGTAGGGGGCGGGGGCGTGCCAGGTCCAGAAAAGGACGGCATGCAGCACCACCGCCGGACCGGACGGGATGCGCGACCCCACCGACCGGGGCAGTGCCGCCGCCAGCAGGGGGGCCGCCAGCGCCACCAGCAGCAGGTGGTGCAGGATGCGGGCGGAGAAGAGGGCCGAACTCAGGGCACAGACGGGGCTGACGAAGGCGACGGCAAGGACGGCCGCCCCGGCCCCGATCCCCCACCGACCCGCCGGGGTCCGGACCCGCAGCAGCGCCACGGCGGTCATCAGGCAGAGACAGGCGATCAGCACCGGATCCAGGTTCCACCGCTCCAGGATCTCCTGGGGAACCGGGGCGGGGCCGCAGGTGCTGTCGGGCGGCGGCCGTGCCGCTGTCGGGATCGGTGTCATGGCCGGCGGCATCCCCTGGGCCTTGCGGGCTTGCCCTTCCCCAATGCCCCCGCGGGGGATTTGTTGCATCCGCCCCGCGCCGCCTGCCCGGATGGATCAGGGACCTTCGTCTTCCGGATCGGTTCCCGCTTCCGGGTCCTTGGCCCCGGGCGGGGTACCGGCCAGGTCGGGTGCGGCGGGATCGAGGGCGAAGACCACCAGCGCATCGCCGGGCTTGGTCTCGAACCGTGCGTGGCCGGTGGCCGAAAGGGCGACGTACTGCCGCCCGCCATGCTCGTAGGTCATCGGCCCCGCCTGGCCGCCGGCGGGAAGCCGCGCCTGCCAGAGAAGGCGCCCCGTCTCCGTCTCGAACGCGCGCAGGAAGTTGTCCTGCGCCGCGGCGATGAAGGTAAGGCCGCCCGCGGTCACCAGCGGCCCGCCGAGATTGGGCGTCCCCATGACGATCTTCAGGCGTGAGGCGATCCCGAACGGACCGGCATCGAACCCGGTGCCGAGCGGCTGTGCCCAGACAAGCTCGCCCGTATCAATGTTCGTCGCAGCGATGTATCCCCAGGGCGGCGCCATGCAGGGGATGTTGAGGGTAGACAGCCACATCGGCCGGGTGACGCCGAAGGGGGTGCCGGTCTGTGGCGCCATCGCCTGGTCGGGACGGGCACCGCCGGACCCGACGGGACGGTCGGTCACCTCCGCCCGCGGAGACATGTCGACGATGTTGGGCAGGCGCGACCAGTTGGCGATGACCACCCGCCGGACGGGGTCGAAGCCCAGGCCGCCCCAGTTCATGCCGCCGACCGTTCCGGGCAGCAGCACGATCCCCTTCGCCGCCAGGGTCGGCGGCGTGAAGATGCCGTCGTAGCGCCGCTCATGGAACCCGATCCGGCACAGCGCCGCGTCGATGGGGGTAAGGCCCCAGATGTGGCGCGCGTCGATCCGCTCCGGATCACTACCCGGCACGCCGCCCAGATTGGGGAAGAAGACCGATTGAGGTTGTGTCGGCGATAGGCGTTCCCCGGGAAGGGGGTCGCCCTGCGGCACAGGCCGTTGCGCCACGGGGCGTAGCGGCTCCCCGGTGGCGGCATCCAGAAGGAACAAGTCACCCGCCTTCGTCCCCTGAAGCACGGCCCGGCGCGTCGCGCCCACCACTGGCCCTGCGTCCACCGGCATGTCCACCAGCATCGGCTGGGCCCCGATGTCATAGTCCCAAAGGTCGTGGACCACGGTTGTGAAGACCCAGCGCGTGGCGCCGGTCGCCAGATCGACCGCGACGACCGCGGCTGTCACCCTGTCCTCCGCCGGGCTGCGGTTGCCGCCCCAATGATCGGCCCCCGGGTTGCCGGTGCCCAGGAAGGCAAGCCCCAGGTCCTCGTCGGCGGAAATGACGTTCCAGACATTGGGCGTGCCGCGCGGATAGATCCCGCCCGGGGCCAAAGGCTCCCGGGCATCCGGCCGCAGCGCGTCCCAGGCCCATCGCAGGTCCCCGGTCCGCGCATCATAGGCCCGCACCACGCCCGACGGTGCGTCCCGCCGCTGGTTGTCGCTGACCTGCTGTCCCACGATCAGCAACCCGCCCGCCGCCGTCGCCCCGGAGGTGTTTGAGGCGAAGCCGGTTTCCCGGAGGCCCATGCCCTCGGTCAGGTCGACGACGCCGTCCTGCCCGAAATCCCGGCAGGGAAACCCGCCCACCGCGTCCAATGCCAGCAACCGGCCGTCCGCGGTGGCGACGAAGATCCGGCGGCTGCATCCGCTGCCGCCGCGGGGAACGGGGCCGATGACGCCGGGAACGGCCGGCATCCGCTCGATCGCCGCCGGGCCGCCGTCCGGTCCCCCGTCATCCACATAGGCCACGGCCCGGCACGCTGCGCTGAACAGCGATTCCATCGCGCGGGGCGGCACCTCGGGATCATGGTGCCACTGCACCTCCCCCGTCGCGGGGTCCAGGGCGAAGACCTGGTTGCTGGGCGTGCAGGTGTACAGAAGGTCGCCGACCTTCAGCGGCGTGTTCTGGGACGAATAGAACACCCGCTCCTCCGACGGGGTGTGATCGCCGCTGCGGAACGTCCACGCCGGCGTCAGGCCCTGCACATTGCCGGTATGGATCTGCGCCAGGGTCGAATAGCGGCGTCCGGCCGGGGTGCCGCCGAAGGCGGACCATTCGGCCCCGGCATCGGCCGTGACCGGGGCGGCGCGATCGGCCCCGCCCGGGCCGGTCATGGCCGCCGCCGGCCCCTCGGGCCGCTCCCACAGCGCCGCGGCAAGCCCGCCCAGCGACAGGAAGGCCAGGCCGAGGACACCCAGGGCCCCGCGGCGCGCCCCGTGGCGCGGCGGTGTCCGCCAGAACAGGAAGGCCGTGGCGGCCCCGAGAACCAGCCCGGTGACCAGCCCCATCCGGGCCGCGAGATCGAAGCCCCAGGCCGGAAGCCAGCCCTTGCCGTCGATCTCGACCCATGACCAGACGGCGGTGAGAAGGACTGCAAAGAGCAGCAGACCCAGGCCCGCCCGGTGCCGGTCGCCCCAAGCGAAACCGCAGCCCAGCAGCAGCAGCAGCCCTGCCCCCAGGAAATAGGGTGTTCCGTCCAGCAGCATGACCCATGTGCCGAGAGCGGCCATGCCCAGGCCGAGAAGCCCCGCCAGCGTCACGAACAGCAGATAGGTCCGATACCATCCGCGGCCGCCCGCCGCCTGCGTCCCCATATCCTTGTGCATGCCGCCGCCCCCCTTCGTCCCGACCGGATCGAAGGAGTAACGACCAACCGCCGATTAGGTTCTGTTCACGACCGGTCCCGTGGACCCGCCCGCCGGGAGAAGCGGGGCGCCGTCACTTCCGGCCGCCGAGGCCGAGCCGGCCCATCCGTTCCCAAAGCGTCGTCCGCGAGACGCCCAGCGTCTCCGCCGCTTCCTGCATCCGGCCGCCGGTCTGGTTCAGGACCGCCTCGATATGCCGGCGCTCGGCATCCTCCCGCACCTCGGCCAGGGTCGGTACCCGGGACTCGACGCCGGCCAGGTTCTGCTCGGGGAACAGGTCGCCGACCGTGATCGCGTCCCCTTCCGCCAGGGCCAGGGCCCGCTCGATCCTGTTCTTCAGCTCGCGGATGTTCCCGGGCCAGTCATGGGCGACGAGAGCGGAGGCCGCCGCCGGGTCCAGGGTGGGCCGGGGGCGGCCGAAGCGGGCGGCATACTGCTCCACGAAGCGGTCGGCCAGGATCGGGATTTCGGCCGTCCGGTCCCGCAGCGGCGGAATGTGGACGGAGATCACGTTCAGCCGGTACAGCAGGTCCTTGCGGAAGGTGCCCGCCGCCACCATCGCGGAAAGGTCGGCATTGGTGGCGCAGACGACGCGCGACCCGAAGACCAGCTCCGTCTCCCCGCCGACGCGGGTGAACCGCCGCTCCTGCAGCAGGCGCAGCAGCTTCGCCTGGGTGGACAGGGACAGTTCCGCCACCTCGTCCAGGAACAGCATGCCCTTGCCCGCCCGTTCGGCGAAGCCCTCGTGCCGCCCCGCCGCGCCGGTGAAGGCACCCTTCTCGTGACCGAAGATCTCGCTGTCGGCGAGGTCGTTCGGCAGGCCGGCGCAATTGACGGCGACGAAGGGAAGATCGGCCAGGGGGCCCGCGGCATGCAGGCGCCGGGCCGCCACCTCCTTGCCGACCCCCGTCTCCCCCGTCAGCAGCACGGTGCTGTCCACCCGGGCCAGGCGGTCCAGCATCCGGTGGACGGCGGCCATGGCCGGATCGGCCACGATGGCGGCGGGCGTCCCGGTCTCCGCCCCCGCGGCCCGCTTGGCCTGAAGCTCCCGAAGCTTGTGGACCAGGTCGTCCAGGTCGAAGGGCTTGGTCAGATAGGTCTCCGCCCCGGCCCGCATGAGCTGCACCGCCTCGTCCACCTGGGCATAGGCGGTCATGAAGATGGTGGGCAGGGTGCCGACGACGCGCAGCGTGTTCAGAAGGAATGTCCCGCCGTTCGCGTCGGGAAGGCGGATGTCGCTCAGGATCGCGTCGGGGCGCGACCGGGACAGGGCCGCGGCCGCCGCTGCCGCTGTGGTGACCCAGCGGGTGGTGAACCCCTCCAGGCGCAGGCGCTGTTCCAGCGACGCCCCCAGGATCGGGTCGTCCTCCACGATCAGGACGGTGAAGGTGCGGGTCATGCGGCGGCTCCCTCCGCCCGGGTCGGGCCGGTGTCTGGGCGGGCGTCGGCCGCTGCTGTCTCCGCCGGCACGCTGAGGCGGATCCGCGTGCCCTCCGCGGGGGAGGTCCAGGCGGAAAGTCGGGCGCCGAGATCATCGGCGAGGCGCAGCGTGATCCAGAGTCCGAGCTTGGTGCCGCTCGGCATCCCCCCCGCCGGCCCCTGGATCAGCATGCGCAGGATGTCGGACGGAAGGCCCGGGCCGTCATCCGCCACGTCGAAGACCAGATGCCCCGCCTCGAAGGACTGGGCGAACCGGACGGTGCCGTTCTCCCGTGCGGCGGCGCAGGCGTTCAGCAGCAGATTGATCAGGATCTGGCGCAGCCGGTTGGTGTCCACTGCCGCCGGGGGCAGGGGCGCCGCTTTCCAGTCGAGACGCAGCCCGCGGCGCTTCAGGGCCGGCGCCACCAGGATGCGCAGATCCTCCGTGTCGGAGGGGGTAAGGGGGCGGACCCGCAGGGGTTCCCGGTAGGTGGACAGGGCCGCGTCGGCCACGCGGGCAATGGAATTCAGCCCCCGCTCCAGCAGATCGGCCGTCTCCTCCCGTACCGCCTTGTCGTCCCCGAACCGGCGCAAGGTGGAAATGGCGTTCAGCAGCCCCGCCACGGGGTTCCGGACCTCATGGGCCAGCCCCGCCGCCAGCTTCCCCAGTAGCAGCATTTTCTCCTGCTCGGCCAAGTGCGCCTGTAGGTCGGCACGGTCCCGCTCCGAGCGCATCCAGACGGAGATGCCGCGCTGGAGTCGGCCGAATTCCGTGCTGGGGGGCTGCAGGTCCCGCAGTGCGACCTCCCGCGTCGCAGCACTACCCCCCTCCAATTCGGCGGTCAGGTCACTGAGGGGCCGGACCATGCGCTTGGTGACGAAGAAACCGATCAGCGCGGCCAAGGCTGCCAGGATCAGGTCCACGATCAGGGCGGCTTGGTGGGCGAAGCGGCGTTCTGTGGCAACATCGCTGACGTCCAGAGCCGCCACAACCTCCACAGCCCGGGCCGCATCCAGGGGCATGCGCCGGAAGACCCACATCAGGCTCAGATCCCGGTCCAGTTCCTTGATCAGGGCGACCGGTCCCGACCCCGCCTTCGCATCGGCGGCCCAGTGCTCGGGCACGACGCCTGCCGGACCCGGCTCACCCACGCTGAGCCGCTCGGGCGTGCCGTCGGGACCGGTCCAGCGGACCTCGATGAACCGGTCCGGCAGTCCCGCATAGAAGGACTGCGACCGTTCCAGGGCAGCCAGCAGCAACACCCGGTCGCCCGCCTCAGCATAGGGCATGACGACGCCGGAGATGCCGTCCAGATAGATGGAACCCATGCGGGCCAGGATCTGGGACTCCCGCTCGGCGCTCCACCGCAGGGCGACCTGTGTCGTGAACAAGGCGACGAGGAAGATCATGGCCGCCGACAGCAGCGGCACCTTCGCCGTCAGCGGCCACGCGCGGGGAACCATCAAGTCCAAGCCTGGCATGGGCCGCCAACTCCGGATCGGGGAACCTGCCCCATCATTAAGGAAGCAGGACCTGTCCCCGCCACCCCTTCATGATCCGATCCTGCCAGAAATGGCCGAACCAGTCCGTCCTGCGCGGATGCGGTGGAGCGGTCATGACCACCAGATCGCAGCGGTGGCGGTCGAGGTCG
>JBJOKR010000138.1:0-13262 GCA_046045995.1 Pseudomonadota bacterium
ATCGGTCGGCAGAGGGCTGCTACGCCCCCAAGATAGTGGGCTCCTATGAGCAGGAACTTCATCCCCATATCGAGGCCGCTATCGCGCGCGGCTATGGACACGTCGTGAACATCGGAATGGCCGAAGGCTATTATGCAACAGGGATGGCATTGCGGTTACCAGATGCCATTGTCGACGCTTTTGATCTGAACGAAGAGACCCATCCTGTTGCCCGGCGTCTGGCTGCGATGAATGGCGTTGCGGATCGTGTGCGGATCGGGGGCCGGTTTTGCGGCGATGATTTCTCCCGCTACCCGGCGGGTGACACGCTCGTCATCTGCGACATCGAAGGGGCGGAAGATGAACTCCTAGACCCGCAGCTCTATCCTGCACTGGCCGGCTTCGACATCATTGTGGAACTGCATGAATGCCCGAAACCTGGCCTGTCTGATCGCATGGCAGCCCGATTTGCCGCTACACACAATATCACCCGCGTGCCCCATGGCGGTCGGGAAATTCCCGATATTCCTATACTTCAAGAATTCGGTCATCTTGACCAGTTATTGACTTTTTGGGAATGGCGATCAGGTCCGACACCCTGGGCGGTCATGATCAATAGCACCCATCATTCAAAGTGAAATCCGCTGACATGATGGTCTGTTCCCATGGCGGTGCTTAGATGGCATCCGGCTGTTCGAGGGTCCGTTTGAAAACCCCACCTGTGGCTGATGCGGCTTGCGAGGAGCGACCCCACGGCGAGGTGGATCATGGCCTTGGAAACGTCGATCCGCTTTTCGTAGTCGCAGACCAGGTGGCGCCAGCGGATCATCCCCGACCGGCATGCTCACGATCGATCATCAGGGCCACATCGTGGATGGTGCGGAACAGCCGGCGGCGCACGAAGACGCGGAACCACCAGTAGATCGTCTGCCATGGCCCACATCCCGGGCTTGCGTTACGCCGCCAAACCCGCTTCAACCGCTTTCAAACAGACTCTGATGGATCCCCGGCCTTGTCGATGCAGGCCCCCCTGCTTTCCGGTTCCAAAGGATAGGGCGCCCGCTTGGGTGTTCCGGCCGGGACGCAGCATGCCTATCATCTGGAACGGTTTTCTACGGGCCGGTGAAAAGGGATTGGTGGAAGGCAGCGATGAAGGGAATGGTATTCCGTGAGTTCTGCGACATGGTGGAGCGGCACCATTCGCCCGAACTGCTGGACGAGTTGATCCAGGGAGCGGACCTGCCCTCCGGCGGCGCCTATACAAGCGTCGGAACCTATGACCATAGGGAAATGCTGACCCTTGTCGGGGGTCTTTCCCGCTGCACGGGGCTTGCCGCGGGGGATCTGGTGCATGGTTTCGGGCGGCACCTGCTGGGGGTGTTCCGGGCCAAGTATCCCGCTTTCTTTGAAGCTGCCGCGGATGGTTACGCCTTCCTCGACTCGATCGACCGCACAATCCATGTGGAGGTGCGCAAGCTCTACCCCGATGCGGAGCTGCCGCGGTTCGATTGCAGCCGACTGACCAACGAGGGGATGCGCCTTGACTACAGCTCCGGCCGCCCTTTCGCCCATCTGGCGCATGGCCTGATCGAGGCGACTATGGAGCATTACGGCCACGCGGTGGACATCACCCGGGAGGACCTGGCCCCCGGTGACGGTACAAGGGCACGCTTCATGATCAGGCCGAGAGCCGGGTAAGGCACCAGAATGGATCAGTGTCCGCAGGAATCCGACCAGCCACCGCCCGGCGTGCCCCCACGCATGGTTCCAGAGACCCGGCTGCTGCGTGAGCGGGCAGCGCGGGAGGAGGCCGAACGCCTTCTGGAGGAGAAGAGCCGGGAGCTGTTCCTGAAAAACCAGGAGCTGTCGATCCTCAACGCAAGCCTTGAACGGCTGGTGGATGAACGGACTGCGGCCCTGCGCGCGGCTCTTGACCGGGCGGAAGCCGGCAGCCGGGCCAAGTCCGACTTTCTCGCAGCGATGAGCCATGAGCTGCGCACCCCCCTGAATGCCATTCTCGGCATGTCCGAACAGCTCGCCTGTACAGAACTGGGGGAGGAGCGGGCGGAGATGGTGGGGATCATCGCCCGCTCAGGAGAGATGCTGCTGGCCATCGTCAACGATGTCCTGGACTTCTCCCGCATCGAGGCAGGCGCCCTGACCGTGGACCTACAGCCGGTCGACCCGGCCCGCTGCACCCACGAAGCGCTTGAACTGCTGTCCGGACGGGCGGCGGAGAAGGGGCTGTGCTTCGGCCTTTGCCTGCGGCCGGAGGTGCCCGCCCGGCTCCAGGCGGACCCGATGCGGCTGCGCCAATGCGTCCTCAACCTGGCCGGAAACGCGGTCAAGTTCACGGAGCGGGGCGGGGTCCGGATCGATTTGTCAGTCCCGGTGGGGGCCGACGTGCTGCGGATCGCCGTCAGCGACACGGGGATCGGCATTCCAGAGGACCGCCACCCCCTTCTGTTCGCCGCCTTCACGCAGGCCGACCAGGGTATCGGCCGCCGCTACGGCGGGACCGGCCTGGGCCTCGCCATCACGCGGCGGCTGGTGGAAGCGATGGGGGGAACGATGGGCTTCCGCTCCGCACCCGGGGAAGGGTCCACCTTCTGGATCGACCTGCCCCTGCTTCAGGGCGGCAGCCGGGTCCCGTTCCTTCCCCCGTCACCCGCCGCCCCCGCCGGTCTGATGCTGGTCGCCCCCCCGGGGGCGGAGCGGGACATGCTGCTTGCCCATGCCGATGCCGCGGCCGTCCCGGTGGAGGAGCTGACCCTGGACGCTGTCGCCGCGCGGGCACGGACGGACGCATCGGTGCCCGGCCCGGTCTATCTCGATCTCGCGGACGACCCGGTCGCGGTCCTGACCCTGGTGAGCGATCTGCGCGACCGTGGCACCAGCGTGTTCGTGGCGGCGGGCTCCCGGCACCTTGGCGATCTGAGGCTGGCTGCCGATATCGGCGCGGTCGCTCTGCGCAAGCCCCTGGGTCCGGCCGCGTTGCAGGCCATCCTGGGCGGTCGGACCGGGAGGGCACCGACCCCCTGGCAGGGGACAACGACATCCTACGCCCCGCCGGATCTGACGGCAGCCCGGGCGGCGGGGGCCGTCATCCTGGTGGCGGAGGATAATCCCTTCAACCGTGAAGTGGTCCAGCGTATGCTGGGCCGATTGGGGATTCACGCCGACCTTGCGGTGGACGGGCGTGAGGCGGTGGAACGGCTGGCCCAGGGGGGCCACGGCCTGGTCCTGACCGACCTGCACATGCCGGAGATGGACGGTATCGGGCTGGTCACGGCGATCCGCCGGGGGGAAACGGCGGCTGCGTCGGATATTCCGGTGATCGCGCTGACGGCCGATGCCTTCCCCGAGACGGCCCGCCGCTGTCTGGCTGCCGGCATGGATGCGGTGCTGACAAAGCCGATCCGCCAGTCGGAGCTTGAGGCCGAGCTGGTTGCCCGGCTGCCGGGCGCGATGGCGTTGCGCCGGGCGGCGATGGAGAGCGCGACGATGCTTGTTGCGCCTGCCGGTCCGGCACTCGGCGCCGCCCTCGACGCCCGTCTGCTGGTGCGGGACATGGGCTTTTCCATACAGGAGGTACCGGACATCCTGCGCACCTTCGTCGGCTATGTCCGGCCCCGGCTGAATGAGCTGGGGGTGATGGTTATGACTGGCCGAATGGAAGAGGCCGCGGCCATGGCCCACCACCTGAAGGGATCAGCCCGGTCCGTTGGCGCAACCCAACTGGGCGATATGCTGGACACCCTTGACCGCATCTGCCGCACGGGCGGCCCCGGTGCGGTGGATCTGGCCTGGGCCCTCGGCCCCGCCTTCGCGGCAGTGGAGGCGGACATCGCCCGCCTCTCCGGCCCGCCGGGAGAACGCTGACATCATGAGCTTGGCCAATCTCAAGATCCTGGTCATCGACGATGATCCCTTTTACCGCCGGATCACCCACCAAGCCCTCATGTCGCTCCAAGTTCTCCGGGTGATCGAGGCGTCGGGCGCCGAGGAAGGTCTGACCATCGCACGGATGGGCCGACCCGATGTGGTGCTTTGCGATCTTGGTATGTCGCCGCTGTCGGGCCTGGACTTCCTGGACCGGGTCCGGGCCGATCCCGCCGTGGCCGACTTGCCGGTGGTGATGCTGACCAGCCATGCGGAACAGGAGACAGTACGGGAGGCAACCCGCCGCTCCGTGGACGGATATGTGTTGAAGCCAGCCTCTGCCGGCAATCTGCGCGACCACATCCTGGCCGCCATCCGCCGCCGCAGCCGGCCGGAGGCACGGATGGAGGATGGCCTGCCGGTGGAGCTGGAGCGGCAGCTTGAGGTACTGGCGGCGACCTGCGACATTCCAGCCCTGTCCCTCGCCGTGGTCCGCACCGGCCAGCCGCCGCTGTTCTGGCAGCGGGGCCGCGCGTCCCTTGCCTTCGATGTGGAAGTGACAAACCGCAGCCTGTTCAATCAGGGATCCGTGGGTGACCACCTGTTGTCGGTTCTTGTGTTGATGCTGGTGGAACAGGGTGCCCTGCTCCTGGATGAACCGATCGGCGCCCGGTTGCCGGACCTGCCCTCCGTCCTCGGTCGGCCGACCCTGGATCAGGTGCTGCGCCATGTCAGCGGCCTTCCGGACAACCTGGCGCATGATCGGCCCTGGTTCGCACCGGGCACGTCCTGGGCGCCAAGCCCCGGGGAAACGGAGGTCCTGGTCCGGCTGGTGGAGCGGGCGACAGGCATGCGACTGGCCCAGGCGATCACACGCATGCTGCTGCGGTCGCTGGCCTTGCCTCTGGCCCGGATCGACGAGCCGGGACGGGTGGTGGCCGGACGGGCCGAGGGATATCGCCGGACCGAGGATGGCGGCTGGATGGTCTGCCCGGGGGAAAAGGCTGGGTCAACGACCGGGGTGCTGATGTCTGCCATGGATGCCGCGATCTGGGAGATGTCCCTGCGCGGCCAGCTCCTCTCGGATCGATCCCGCCGGGCCTTGTTCGCGGCGACGCAGCTGAATGGCCACCGGACGCTTCCCTTCGGCATGGGCTGGAATGTGGATGAGGTCGCAGGACGGGCGCTATACTGGCAATCCGGCGTCCAAGGGGGCCATGCCGCAGCTTGGTTCCGCCGCCCGGCCGCCGGGCTTTCGGTCCATGTCATGGCCAGTTCCCCCGATGCCAGGCGGGCCGTACGGCGGATGGCCCTGCTGGTGATGGAAAGGATGTCGTCCGGGGCCACGCCGCTGGGGCTTTTCCCCATGGAGGATCCGGACCCCGGCTTCACCAACCGCCTGCGCCGCCTCCTCACGCCGGGGGATGGAACCTCCCAGGACCTGCTGGCACCGGACCTTCGGCCGGGCTTCAAGGTCAACCCCTTCCGCCTTGATGACGACGCCGGATTGGTACCGCTGGAAATCTACACCAAGGGGGGAACAGTGTTTCGCCGCTACCGGACCCATGACCGGGGAGAACCTGCCCATCTTCTTGTTGGTATCGACGGCGACGGTAGGATTGGCTGGCTGTCCATGCTGTAGAAAGCTGGCACCGGGGTTTGTGCCGGACATCCGCGGAAACCGTCGGGCCGGTTTCAATGATCCCGTTCAGCGTCCGGGCGCCGGGCCTGGGGCGGCGGCGCGCCCGGCTTCGATCGCGGTCAGCAGCCGGTCGGCGGCCCGCCAGCGGCGCAGCAAGCCGGGAGCGCGGGCGCCGATCAGGGTATAGGCACAGGCCGGAACCACCCGCCCCGCCGCCACCGCCGCCCCGATGGCAAACGGCGGCAATCCTGCCAGGGCGCAGACGATCACCGCTGTGCGCGGCGGCCAGGGCAGCATGGCCAGCACCGCCAGGGCGATCAGGCCATGGCGTTCCACCGCCGCCAGCACGGCCACCCCCGTCCCGTCCTGGCCCATCCCGTCGGTAAGGGTCGCACCGAACAGGGTTTCCAGCAGGGGCCTGCCCAGTTCCTGGATCGCCAACGCCGTCAACACCGCCCCCAGCCCCGTCGCCAGGACGAAGGCCAGGGCCAGATGCCACCAGCGCCGCGGCAGCAGCACCGACAGCCCCAGCAGCAGCATCTGGTTTGGCAGGAAGGGCAGCACATGATCGGTCAGCGGGAAGACACTGACCGCCGGCAGGAACCAGGGCCGATCCGCCCGCCGTTCCAGCGCCAGCACCAGCCTGGCCGCGCGCGAAGGCGGGACGACAGGGGGCACCGGCGCGGTGGGGAGCAGCGGGGCGGCCGGGCACACGTCGGGTGTTGACACCGCCCTTGGTTGCTCACCCATCTCAGCCCCCGGCCGCCGGTGTGAAATCATGCACGGTCCAGACCGACCGGGCGGTGCCGGTGGACAGGTCATAGGGTTCCGGCTGCCCTTCATACTGGATCAGGCGCCCGCTGCGGCGGTCCACCAGCAGGCGGAAACTATCCCCCATGAAGAAGGTCTGGACCAGGATATCGGTGGATCGCAGCTCCACCTGAAACGTCTCCTGCGTCACCGCCGTGATCCGGGCCCGCATGGGGGCGGATTTCAGGGCCTTTGTCACCGGCACGCGGAACCGATGCTCCCGCAGGTCGGGTCGGGCCCGCAGCAACTCCGCCAGGCGCGGGGCCACCTGGCCGACGGACAGGACCTCCCCCGCCACGGTTTCGCTGCGCGGGTCGGCCCCGTCCTGAAGCGGGGTGAAGGTCAGGCGGTCACCGTCCAGGGTGACGCGCACCGGTTCCCCGCCGGGGCGGGTATCGGTCACCACCAGATCGATCAGGCTGCCGTCGCGCAGCCGGCTTTCCTCTCCATAGAAGATCTGGCCGTCGCGGCTGAAGCTGCGGCGGACGGTGCGGATGCCGGTGGCCGGATCCTCGGTCACCGTCTCCGCCAGGGTCCAGCGTTCCGCCGTGTCCTTGCGGTTGGTGAAGTCGATCACCGCCTGCCGCGTTTCCGCCGCCGCCGGCAGGGCCAAGGGGGGTAGGGTCAAGCAGGGTAGGGCCAGGGCGGCGGCCAGAAGAAGCAGGGTGGGGCGCATGGGTCGGGTCCTATCCGTTTCGCATGATCAGGTCGGCCAGATCGGGGGAAATGCCCTGGATCAGGCGCAGCAGGCGGGACTTGCCCACCAGGATCTCCTCCTCCCCCGCGGCCATGCCAGCGACGATCCGGCGGGCGCAGGCATCGGCGCTGATCTTTCCGCGGCCCCGGCCCCGGGTCATGCCGGTGTCCACCAGGGGCGGCAGTGCCTCCACCACCCGCAGGCGGGGGGCAACGTCCCGGGCCTGATAGCGCAGGGCCTTGGTGAAGGCGCGCACCCCCGCCTTGGTCGCGCAATAGACGGGGGAGGATTTCTTCGGCGCCAGCGCCAGGCCGGAGGTGACATTCACCACCATCGCCGTGGGCTGGGCCAGCAGCAGGGGCAGCAGCCCGCAGGTCAGCGCCACCACGGCGTTGAAGTTCACCGCCATCTCCGCCCGCAGGGCCGGGATATGCTCTGCCGCCTGCCCGTCGACCAGGTCGGTCAGCGTCTGCACCCCGGCATTGTTGATTAGCAGGGAGAGATCGGGGGCCATCCCGATCACGGTCGCCACCAGCCCGTCCACCTCCCCCGGTTGGGACAGGTCGGCCCGGATCGGCACGACCCGGCCGGCGAAGCTGGCGGCCACCGCCTCCAGCCTGTCGCGGCTCCGCCCGATGATCAGCAGGCGCCCCACCCCCGCCCCGACCAGATGCCCGGCCAGGGCAAGGCCTATCCCATCCGTCCCGCCGGTCAGCAGGACGGTCCTGTTGCGCAGGTCCATCATGTCCCCCTTTTCAGCGGTCAGGCAGCGGCATGGACGGCAGCGGCAGGGGCCGGACCAGGGCGATATGGCC
This sequence comes from Pseudomonadota bacterium, assembly GCA_046045995.1. Classification (GTDB taxonomy): domain Bacteria; phylum Pseudomonadota; class Alphaproteobacteria; order Azospirillales; family Azospirillaceae; genus Indioceanicola. The sequence goes on from JBJOKR010000138.1 coordinate 7,826, forward strand.
GCGGTATTCGTGCCAGCGCCCGTTCGGCTTGCGGTCGCGCGGGTCCAGCACCCCGGCATAGCCGGTCAGGGCCGTCATCCCGGCATCGAAGCGGTACACCGTAGTGCCGAACAGCAGCCGCAGCAGCGGATTGGTCGGCGCCACCCGCACCATCGTATCGGCCCCGTCGCGGTCAGCGCGCAGGGTGACGGTCGCCGACCGCATCACCTTCAGCACGGGGAACCGCGCCCGCAGCACCCGCCCGGCCAGCAGTTCCGCCCCATGGGCGGCGGCGAAGACGGGCAGGGAGGACAGGGTGACGACAGGAAGCCCCACCCGCTCCACCTGTTCCCGTACCTGTCCCTCCACCCCCAGGCGGTAGCGGATGACGGCGCCGTCGGCGGGGCCGGACAGGTCCGTCACCGCCGCCTCCGCCTCCTCCCCCAGATGGGGCTGGGCAGCGGCGACGCGCAGCAGGCGCCCGTCTGGGGACAGGGTCGCCCGCTCCTCCGCGACGGCCATGTCGGCGATGCCGCGGAAGCGGCGGGTCATGTGGACGCCTTCCTTCCCTGCTCCGGCAGCCAGTTCCACGGCCCAGACCGGCCGGCGGGAGGCATGGCCGCGCAGGAAGGCCTGCCCCTCGCTGCGGGCGTCCGGGGCGGGGGGGGAGGTGGGCGGAGGAAGGGTGACGGTGGCAAGGGCTGTCATCATGGGGTTCGGGTCCAGGGGTTTTTCGGGAATGGCGTTCAGGGGGCGAAATCGGCGCGGTAACGGCCCGGCGGGATATTGGTGCGGCGCTTGAATTCCCGGGTGAAATGGGCCTGGTCGCTGAAGCCGCTCAGCAGGCCGATCTCCGCCACCGACAGCCGCCCTTCCAGCAGAAGATCGGTGGCGCGGCGGATCTGGGCCGTGCGGACCAGGGCGCCGAAGCTGGTTCCCGCCTCTCCCAGGCGGCGCTGAAGGGTGCGGCGGGACTGGCCCAGGTTTCGGGCGGCGGAATCCAGGGTCCAGGGGCGGGTGCAATCCGCCAGGATCAGGGCCATCAGCCGGTCCACCAGAGCGCGCGCATCGCCTGCCACCGGGAAGGGCAGCGGGCCCGCGGCCCCTGGTTCCGGCCCCGGTTCTGGCCCAGGTTCTGGCCCTACCCCGGGTACCGGTGCGGCTTCCTCCTCCCAGCCGATGCGCCACTGGGCGGTCGGCACCCCGTCCAGGGGTCGGGTCAGGACGGGCGCACCGTCCCGCCAGACGGGCAGACCGGCGGGATCCCCCGCCCCCGCCCCCGCCCCAGACGGCACCAGATCGGCGGTCAGGCCCGTGGCTCCGACCGCCCCGATAAGGGCCAGGATCAGGCCCAGGATCAGCAGATCCTCCGCCGCCGTCGGCACTTCCCCATCGCGGGTGGAGATGTGGTGCAGCAGCATCTCCCGCTCCCCCTGCCCGCGCAGCAGGACGCGGTGGCGGGAATGGACATAGCGTTCCAGCCGCTGCCACCGGCCCAGCAGGTCCGGCGGGTCCGTCGCCTTCAGCAGGGCCTGCAGGGTTGGCTCCGGCCCGGCCCGGCGGATGCCCTGGCCGATGGTCAGCAACGGCCCCGCCCCATGGGCGCGGTAGACCGCGGACAGCAGTGCGCTTTTATCCGCCAGGGGCACGGTGCCGCGCGTGGGGGCGGGTTCCGTGCCGCCACCCGACTGCGCCGGTGCGATGCCCTGGCGGGTCAGCTCACGGACGACCAGGGTGTATAGGATGTTGCTGGCGAAGTCGGTCACGGTCGGGTCCCGGGAATGGGGCAGGGTCGCCGGGGGGCGGCCTACGGGTCATGATCTGCGCCGCTGGGGCAAGGTCGCTTGAACGATCGCGCCAAAGTGTGCCACGGCCCCCAAATCGCCCCCGAACTCGGCCCCCCACTGTGTCAGGTCCGATGGATTGGCGCGATCCTTCAAGGCGGGTGGCGCGGCGGGGCCGACATTCGGGGCAACGCAACCAGACCCGGTGTCCTTCCCATGCCGTCCAAGACCCTTGCCCCCGCCCTGCTGCCTGTGGCGATCCTGTCCGCCGTGTTGTCCGGTGCCATACACACCTACCCCGCCGATGCGGCCCAGCCCGGCCGGCCGGTGGACCCGGCCGCGACCGACGACGCCACCCTTCCCCTGTGGGAGGTGGGGGTGGGTGCCGGGGGCGGCTGGCTGCCCCACTATCCCGGCTCCGATGAGGGCAGCCTGCGCGCCATCGGCGCCCCCTATGTGATCTACCGGGGCGATGTGTTCCGCGTGGGGGATGAGGGCATCGCCCGCGGGCGGGTGGTGAACACCCGGCTGATCGAGTTCGACATCAGCCTCGACGGATCCTTCGATGCGGAATCCGACGACAACGATGCCCGCCGCGGCATGCCGGACCTGGATTTCCTGGCGGAACTGGGGCCGCAGTTGATCGTGAAGCTGCACCGGTCGGCGGCGGAGGAGGTGGATCTGGCCGTCCAGGCCCGGGCGGTGCTGTCCAGCGACCTGTCCAACCTGAACTACCGCGGCCTGGTCTATCAGGTGCGCCTGTCCTATGAGAGCCAGGATTTCCTGGGCAGCGGCATCGGCCTGGTCGCCAATGCGGGCCCGATCTTCGCCACCGGGCGGCTGCATGATTACTTCTACGCCGTCGACCCCGCCCATGCCACGGCGGAGCGCCCGGCCTATGACGCCGATGGCGGCTATATCGGGACGGAGGCGTTCCTCGGCACCTTCTACAAGGCAACGGACCAGTTGACCCTGTATGCAGGCGCCCAGGTCGGGATCTATTCCGGGGCCGCGAATAAGGACAGCCCCCTGTTCCGGGAGGATCTGACGGCCGGCATCCTGGCCGGCTTCACCTGGTCCTTCTGGCAGAGCGAGCGGCGGGTGCGGGAATAGCAAAGCCTGTCAGGAAGGGGCAATAGCATCGAGGCGCTGGAGGAAGCCCTTGCCCGCCAGGGCAGGCCGAAGATCTTCTACAGTCATCAGGGCAGCCAGTTCACCAGCACCGCCGGCCTTGTCGCAGAGGTTGGCGGCGATGCCCGCGCCTGGAAAGGCGATGATGCCGATGGGCAATGCCGCGATGATCTACTCGTGTCGCTTGAAGGGAGCCGTCCTGCCGAGGCGGGCCCAGTCTGGGCGGTAGGCGATGTGGGGGACGGCGATGTGGGGGACGGCGCGCTGCCCAGCCCCAGAGCAACCCCGCCAGATCCTCCCTCCAGCCGTGTGTCGGTCAGCAGGCCAGCCAGATCCCATCGGGAATCATCCCCTGAACCCAACCGGAGCATCAGCAAGAAAAATTCCTGAATTGCTCTGACTTGGCGCTGTGCCCTTGAGATCAACGGGGCGATCAATGACTGGTCCATGCTGCCGCTCAACCCGTCCAACCCCGCGGCCAAGGATGCGACGGCATACATACGCACACATGTGCCGATGAAGCGTCCTGCACCTGCTGTTTGTGCTGGACGGGGGTGCAGGGCCGGGATACCAGTAGCGAGTGCAAAGCACGCCGCCTTGCATCGCCTATGTCCAGACGGATCGGTGATGGGGCGCTTCGGGAGAATCATCATGGTCAGCAGCCTCAACCTCTCACCCCTGGTCCTCACCCTGTTCTGGAAGACGGATGCAGCGGGCGCGTCCTCCTTGCCGGATCAGGCCCGACAAGCAGCGGCCCCCGATGCGGGCGCGCCGACCGGGCCCAAGGGCAGCAGCGCCCTGGAGCGGACGGAAAAGCTGGTGGCCATGACCAACGGCCAGGAGGGCCAAGCTGCGTCCGCCGGTTCACCCGGGCAGAGGACCGTGCGCATGTTCCGGGGCCAGCCCCTGACCGCCAACAATAATCCGCCAGGCCAGCAGCTGAACATTAACAATGAGGTATCTACGCCGGAGCAAAGCGCCCAGGCGGAGGTGGAAAGCATACAAAATAGGCTTCGATCACTAGATTCTGAAATAAGGGCGGCCAATAACTATAACAGACTTGCGGCCGATGAGAACTTCATGAATTCTATGACTGAATTTGAAAGAGATATTTTTCTGAAAACACAAGAAACTGCAAATAAACTTGTTGAAAGATGGTCTAATGTTTTTACTGAGCACTACAGAGCGGATGGGCCAGTTGTGATAAAGGATGCTCAGGGCTACATGGAAAAAGGACGATTCAATGCTGTTTACGTAGGCGAGGGATTTATAGTGAACTTCGGATCATCCGGCGTTTCATCTACGTCCATCGGATCGATTGATGAAGTAGTTGACGTTCCCAGCAGTGTTGTTATCTAGGATTTAGGATACTTTTCGGATTTGGTATTGCCCCGCCGGGGTCGGGGAATTTTATAGCTTTGAAATGCAACCGGAGATTTATAATGACGGTCGTGGTAAGTGGAACCAATAACAATGATATCCTTACCGGCACCCTGGATCTCGCAGAGTTTTTCCTGGGTGGGGGCGGTAACGATCTCATTGATGCCGGTTCCGGCAATGACACTCTGGACGGCGAATCCGGAAGCGATCAACTCTACGGACGCGATGGCGATGATGTGATCTACGCAGGCTTCGAGTCAGACGTCATTTTAGGCGGATCCGGCGATGATCGAATCATCTACCGCGGTCCCGGAGAAGGCTATGACATCGTTTCTGGAGATGCCGGATTTGACATCATTGAAGCGCGTAATTGGGGTGACGGGCGGGCCTTCGTCCAGGCGGCGCAGATAACAGACATTGAAATGATCGTCGGTGATCCGACCGCCACCCGCACTATCATCCAGGCGGCCGGTGCCAATGATACCGTCGGGCAGACGATCATCCTGGGCAACATCTTCCTTCAGAACGTCACCGACCTGGAGGGTGGCGGGGGTAATGATGTGCTGGGGGGATCGGCCATCTCCACCAATGCGCTGGTGATCGACGGCCGGGGCGGTGATGACGTGCTGCGCCCCGGCGCCTTTTCCAACGATACCCTGATCGGCGGCACCGGCACCGACCGGGTGGAGATCAACGGGTCGATCAACGACTGGTCCCTGCTGCCGCTCAATCCGTCGAACCCGGCCGCGGGGGATGTGCTGCTGTCCGACGGCATCCGGCTCTATACCCTGCGGGAGGTGGAATCCATCAAGTTCCTGGACGGCACCGTCGTCCTGAACTCCCCGCCGACCACGCCCGTCGACCCGGATTCCGAACCGGACCAGGTGGTGGAGCATGCGCCGAACGGCACCTATGTGGGGGCCACGTTCCAGGCGACCGATCCCGACAGCCCGTCCACCCCGGTCACCTGGTCGCTTGCCAATTCCGCCGGCGGGCGTTTCGCCATCGATCCGGTCACCGGCGCGGTCACTGTCGCCAACGGTGCGTTGATCGATTTCGAAACCGCCGCCAGCCATACCATCACCGTCCGCGCCACGGACGCCACCGGCGCGTCCAGCACCACCGATCTGGTCATCACCGTCATCAACGGGAACGACCCGCCG
>JBJOKR010000139.1:0-13226 GCA_046045995.1 Pseudomonadota bacterium
CCTTGGTCCCGCGCCATGACCCTGTTCATGGGGGGTGCATCGACTCCGGGGCTGGGGTAGGATTCCGGCCCGACCGACGCCGCCGGATTAGCCCGCATGGAACCCTGGTCCGAATACACGCGCTTCATCATCGCGCTGTTCGCCATCCTCACCCCCTTCGCCGCCATCCCCATCTACCTGTCGCTGACCGAGGGCCGGTCGGAGCGGGAGCGGGCATCCACGGCCAGTTCGGCCGTCGTCACCGTGGCCGTGGTGATGCTGATCGCGGCTTTCCTGGGCGACCTGATCCTGAAGGTGCTGGGCACCAGCCTGGACAGTTTCCGTGTGGGTGGCGGGTTGGTGCTGCTGCTGATGGCGCTCAGCATGCTGAACGCCAAGGTGTCCGCCGTGCAGCAGACCCCGACGGAGGCGAGCGAGGCGGAGCGCAAGACCGCCGTCGGCGTCGTCCCCCTGGGCATCCCGCTGATGGCGGGCCCAGGCTCCATCTCCGCCGTCATCATCCAGATGCAGCGGGGTGACGGCTGGCAGCATGCGGCCCTGGTCATCGCCTGCATCCTGTTCGTCTGCCTGCTGCTGTGGATCAGCCTGCGCCTGGCCGTGCCCATCGGCAACCGCCTGGGCCAGACCGGCTTGAACATCATGAACCGCCTGTTCGGCCTGCTGCTGGCCGCCGTGGCGGTGGAGATCATCGCCAACGGCCTGCGCGCCCTGTTCCCCGGTTGGATGACGTGAACGTGGAGTCGGGTCGACAGCCCCCATGATCTTTGGCATGAAATGATTAGAAGCCGTATTGTCTTCGCATCGTAGACGTCGCCGGCGGCCGTCAAGGAAACGGGGGATGTTCGACGACATTCAATTGGTATTCAGACGTTCATTCCCCTTCTCGCGCGGCGATATGTGCGTCCGTATATGTGGATTTGACTGTTGATGGCCCCACCTGGATGGGCAGTTCCCTATGGATGGAGCCCCTCCAATGCCCCAGCTTTCCCACCTGCGCATCGGCGCGCGTATTGCCATCGGCTATGTCATCGTCCTCGTCCTGCTTCTGGGGGTTGCAGCTACAGGCATGCTGTCCCTTGGGCGGGTGAACGGGGCGGGGGAGGAATACGCGCGGGTCACCGGACAGGTCATACAAGCCAAGGGGATCGAGCGTGAATTCCTGGCCCTGCGGCGGGATATCCTGGTCTTCCGGTTCGAGGACGATAGTGCGGTGGATGAGCGCATCGACCAGCGCATCGGTGCTCTCCGGGACAGTCTGACAGCGTTGGCTGGTTCCATCCGCGATCCGGACCGGCGGCGGCTTATCACCGAGACGCAGGCGCTGATCGATCGGTACATGACGGGCTACGAACGCATCCGGGCTTTGCGCCCGCGGCAGGAATCCCTGTCCGACGAGGCGGTGTACGGCAATGGTGCCGCCGCCCGCGAAGCGCTGACCACGCTGATGGCAGAGAGCTTCGCCGCCGGTGACCTGACGGTTGCGGCCGTGGCCGGGCAGGCGCAGCAGGCGGTCCTGCTGTCCCGCGTTCTGATCGCCCGCTACATGGAGGAACCCGTTCCGCAGACGCGGTCGCGGGTCGAGGCCACCCTGGGGGACCTGTCGCAGGCAATCGAGCGGCTTTCCGCGCTGAACCTGGATGCCGGCGAGCGGGCCCTGGTGGAAACGGCGGCAACCCGGAGCACGGCCCTGGCCGCCGGCTTCACCGAGTTGTCCCAGGTCGCCGCGGAGATGGGCGGGCTGATCGACGGCACCATGGCCGAAACGGCCGCGACCTTTGCGGAAACGGTCGAATCCCTGAACGCCAGCTTCGACGGATACCTGTCCGACACCCAGGCGAGGTCGGAGCGCAGTGCCGCCTCCGCCCGCATGGTGCTGATCGGGGCGGGGGTCCTGTCGCTGCTGATCGGCGTCGCCGCCGCGGCCATTCTGGCCCGCAGTCTGACCCGGCCGATCCGGGGCCTGACCACGGCGATGGGGCGCCTTGCCGGGGGTGACACCGCGGTGGATGTCCCCAACCGGGATGGCCGGGACGAGGTCGGGGAGATGGCCCGCGCCGTCGAGGTGTTCAAGCAGTCGATGATCGAGACCGACCGGCTCCGCGCCGCCCAGGTGGAGGCTGAAAAGCGGGCGGCGGCGGAAAGGCGGGCGGCCCTGCACCGCATGGCCGACCAGCTGGAGCAGACGGTGAAGACCGTGGTCGATGCTGTGTCCGCTGCATCCACGGAACTGAACGCCTCCGCCCGGTCCATGTCGGACATCGCCAGCCGCTCCTCCGGGGAGGCGGCGAGCGTCGCCGGCGCCGCCCAGCAGGCCAGCGCCAATGTCCAGACCGTTGCCGCCGCTGCGGAGGAACTGACCAGTTCCATCGCCGAAATCTCCCGTCAGGTCCAGCGCCAGGCCCAACTGGCCGATACCGCAACCACGGCAGCCACGGACAGCACCCGGCAGATCGAAGCCCTGGCGGAGGATGCCCGCAACATCACCGAGATTGTCGACCTTATCAGCAACATCGCCGCGCAGACCAATCTGCTGGCGCTCAACGCGACGATCGAGGCAGCCCGGGCGGGGGATGCGGGCAAGGGCTTCGCCGTCGTCGCCAGCGAGGTCAAGACCCTGGCCACCCAGACCGCCCGCGCCACGGAACGGATCTCCGAGCGCATCCGCACGGTCCAGGAACGGACGGGCACCTCGGTCGATGCCATCATCCGCATCGCCGACCAGGTGCGCTCCATGAATGAGATCGCCACCGGTGTCGCCTCCGCCGTGGAGCAGCAGACGGCCGCGACGCAGGAGATCGGCCGCAACGCGAATGAGGCCGCCAACGGCACGGAATCGGTCACCGGCGGCATCCGGTCGGTGCGGGAAGCCGCGGGCGAGGCCGGCGCCGCCTCCGCCCAGGTCACCGCCTCCGCCCAGGATCTGGCGGCCCAGTCCGAACGGCTGCGCAGCGCCGTGGACGACTTCATCGCCAGCATCCGGGCGGCGTGACGGGCGCGCAAGGCTGGGGGCGGGCGGTCGCCTCCCCCTGTCCTTCCGCGGTCACCCGCCCCCCCAGCCGACCAGCCCGTATGTCAGGATGCCGCCGGCGGACCCATAGGCAAGGGCGGGCAAGGCGGTGCGTTTCAGAACGTCCCCCTCCCGCCCGGCAAGGCCGACGACCGCGCAGGCGGCGATGATGTTGTGGGGGCAGACGATGTTGCCCACCGCCGCGCCGAAATTCTGTGCCCCCAGCAAGGGCAGGGTGGGCAGGGACAGGGCCTGGGCCGTGGCCATCTGGAAATCGCTGAACAGGATGTTGCTTGCCGTGGCGCTGCCGGTGACAAAGGCCCCCAGGATGCCGACAAACGGCGCCAGAAGGGGCCAGGCGTCGCCCAGCCCGGCCGCCGCCCCTGCCGCCAGGGCGTCGATCATGCCCGCATGCACCATCAGCCGCGCCAGGGCCAGCATGGCGACCAGGGCGACCGCCACCATGGGCAGACGCCGGGCCGCCCGCCCGGCCGCCGCGGCAAGGACGCCCGGTCCTGCACCCTGCATCGCCCCGCCGATCAGGACCCCGGCCATCAGCATGGTTCCGGGATGGTAGAGCGGCTGCACCGATCCCGCGAAGCCGCCGGGAAGGGTCCAGGCGATCTCCACCGCCCGCAGCACCTCCTTCACCCCTGGCACCAGACGGGTCAGCAGGATCAACCCGACCAGGACCAGATAGGGAAGGGTCGCCCAGACCAGGCCGCGCCCCGGGGCCCCCCTCCCGCCCGCCCCAGCGGGCCGGCCGGCCGGCCCACCCTGTCCCGTCGGGGCCACGCGGCGCAGGACCAGCACGAACAGCACACCCCCGACAAGGGCCCCGCCGATGGTCGGCAGTTCCGGCCCCACCGTCAGGGCGATGACGGCATAGGGCAACATCATCGCCACCAGGGCCAGGGCACCCCAACCGGCAATGCCCCGCCGCCCCAGTGCCGCCCGGTCCGGAACCGGCCCGCCATAGGCACGGTTGCCGGCATGGTACAGCAGGAAAGCCAGGACGATCCCGCCCAGGGCGGCATGAAGCACGCCCACCGCCGCCGACAATTGCACACCGGTGAAATCCGTCACGGCCAATTGGGGCAGAACCGGCGTGCCCACCGCCCCGAAACTGACCCCCACCGAATGGCCGATCAGCGCCAATACGACCGCCTGCAGCGGAGGAAAACCGACAGCCACCAACATGGGGGCCGCCAGGGCGGCGGGGGTGCCGAACCCGGCCGCCCCCTCGATGAACAGGGCGAAGAACCACGCGATCAGGATCGCCATCAGCCGCGGCTCCGCCGACAGCCCGGTCAGCCGGTCGCGCAGCACACCCACCGCCCCGGTGCCGGTCTGAAGCTCATGCAGGCACAGGGCGGGGAAAATGATCCACAGGATGGTGACCGCGGTGAAGACCGCCTCCGCCCCGACCCCGGTCAGAAGGAAGGGGGGCGGCGATGCAGGTTGGAACAGGGTCAGGGCCAGCAGCACGGCCACGGCCAGCCCCACCAGGGCGGACAGGGCCGCCGAGCGGCGGAATCCCACCATCAGCACCAGGATCAGAAGGATGGGAAGGGCGGCGGCAAGCACCGGCATGGGCATATCCGATCGGCAGGGGCGGAACCCGATCTTCCTGCCCCAATCCGTCGGCGGGCGAATTGATCGGGATCAGCCGACCCCTTCATTCGGCGACCGGTGTCCCGCGGGGCAGCCCATGGGCATGGGACGGCCACCACCGACCATCAGCGCAGCAGGAACCGCAACAGCCGGTCAACCCGGGGACCGTAGGGGGGGCGCGTCAGGAAGCCGCCATTCAGGCGGGCCTGGGCGAAGACGCCGCGGGCATGGCTGAAGGTGCGGAACCCGGCCTCCCCGTGATAGGCGCCGATGCCGCTTTCCCCCACCCCGCCGAAGGGCAGATCCTCCTGCACGCAGTGCAGAAGGGTGTCGTTCACCGTCACCCCGCCGGACAGCGTGCGGGCGAGTGTACGCTCCACCACCGCCGTGTCATGGCTGAAGAGATACAGGGCCAGCGGCCGGGGCCGGTCGTTGACATAGGCATGGGCATCCTCCAGCCCGGCATAGGGAATGACGGGGAGGACGGGGCCGAAAATCTCCTCCTGCATCACGGCGGCTGCATCCGGCACGGAGGAAAGAAGGGTGGGGGCGAGCTTGCGCTGGGCGGGGTCCAGCACCTCGCCAGCGGGGTTGATGGCCGTCACCTGCGCCCCCCGGCGGCGCGCATCCTCCACCAACTCGGTCAGTCGGCGGTAATGCCGGTCGTTGACGATGGCGGTGTAATCGGGATTGGTCGCCAGCCGGGGATACATCCGGGCCACGGCGGCGGCATAGGCGGTGCGGAAGGCTGCCTCCCGGTCCCGCGGAACCATCACGTAATCGGGCGCGATGCAGGTCTGCCCGGCATTGAACAGCTTGCCGGCGGCGATCGTCTCCGCCGCCGCCTCGATCGGGTAATCGGGGGCGACGATGGCGGGGGATTTGCCGCCCAGTTCCAGGGTCACCGGCACCAGGTTTTCCGCCGCCGCCCGCATCACCTGCCGCCCCACGGGCGTGGAGCCGGTGAACAGCAGATGGTCCAGTTTCAACCGGCAGAAGGCCTGGGCCACATCGGCCCCGCCCTCCACCACCGCCACCTCCGTCGCGTCGAAAACCTCCGCCAGCAGGCGCTGGATCAGGGCGCCGGTGCGCGGTGTGTATTCGGACGGCTTGACCAGCACCCGGTTGCCCGCGGCGATGGCGGCGGTCAGCGGGGCAAGGGTGAGCTGGACCGGGTAGTTCCAGGGGCTGATGATCCCGACCACGCCCAGGGGCTGGTACAGGACCCGGTTGCGCCCGGGCCAGAAGATCATGTCCACCGCCCGGCGGCGGGGCTTCATCCAGGAGCGGAAATGGCGCCGCGTGTGGCGGATGCCCGCCAGCACGGGATAAATGTCCGCCAGCTTCGTCTCATGGGGGGAGCGGTGGCCGAAATCCTGGCGCACCGCATCCACCAGCGCCTCCTGGTACTTCAGCAGGGACCGGGACAGCTTGTGCAGCGCGTCCAGGCGGCGGGTCACGGTCAGCGGCCCCTGATCCAGGTAGGCCGTGCGCTGGGTCGCCAGAAGGGTGTTCAGTTTCTGTGCCGCATCGCCGGCGCGGTGGCGCAGGTCCTGGACGGGGAATTCGATCACGGCATCGGTCATCGCTGATCCCCCCCCTTCCCGTCGCCCGCGGCACGGGCCTGCCCCTCAGATGGCCCCGGCACACCCATGATCAAGCGGCGCTGATTCGGGCGGGCCAAGACCCCGACCGGTTGCCCCCGGGCCGGTGACCCCAGGCCGGTGACCCCTTGTGCAAACGTCAGGCGCGGCGGAAACGTTCAACGCCGACGATGCGATAGCCCTGGCCTGCGGGATAGCGGGTTTCTGTACGGTGGCGTGCATCGCGGTCGGTGACGCTGCCGATCAGGCAGATCCGTCCTTCCGCCCATTCGGCGGCGGTGGGGGTGCCGGCCTTGGCCAAGGCGTCGTTCACCACCTTGACTTCCCACAGCTTGCCGTGGATCAGGGTGGATTTGTCGATGACGAACATGCGCTGCTTGGGTGCGTCCATCGCCGCCTGCAGCTCCACATCCGCCTCCTCCTTCCGGACCTTCAGGGCGTCCAGTTCGACGGCGATGCCCTGCAGCGTCTCCTCCTCCTTGCCGATCATCTCCTCCAGGGTACCGATGCCGCCGGCCAGCTCCGCCTCCTGCCGGGACAGCCGTTCCAGATCGCGTCGGCTGGCCGACAGGTCGGCCTCCATCCGGCGCAGGCCGATGGCCAGGTAGATCAGGCAGATCAGGAAGATCAGAAGCAGGAATATGTTGATGAACATCGGGACTGGTCCGCCTTCCCGTCCTATTCCGCCGCGGCGGAGGCGGTGGCCGGGCGCAGGAAGGCGCGGGCCCGGGCCAATGGGGCGGCAGCCGCCTCAGCCCTGCCGTCGCCCCGGCTGCTGTCCTGGCCCCCCTGACCAGCCTGTGCGGCATCGGCCCGTTGCAGGCGGGAGACGATGAAGCCCCCTTCCGCCGGGAAGGCGCGTCGGGCCAGGTCCAGGGCATGCGCCTCGTTCGAGGCCCAGACCTCCAACAGGTGGCGCACCCCGCGCAGCAGACTGTCCTTCGATGTGGCGTTCGCCACGGTCAGCATGGCGCCCAGGCCCAGGGTCCCGATGAACAGGGTGTTGGCCGTCGCAGGCTCCCCCAGTTCATGCACGATCATGTAATTGTCGGCCTTGGTCAACTGGATGCGGCGCTGCACCTCCAGAAGCTGGGTGTGCAGGACCTTGATGTCCGCCTCGGATTCCCGCACCCGGTCCTGGGTGCGGCGGTACTGCTCCGTCATCTGCTCCTGCCGCTTGCGCAGCTGGGCATTCCGTTGCTCCGCACCGTTGATCCGCTTGCGCTCGGAATAAGCCAGCACCTGGCGCAGCAACGCCATGCCCACGGCGACGACCGCGCCGATCACCGCGATGATGAACAGGGTGATGTCGAAGCTGACCGGAATCACAGGCTCCCTCTCTCCTGGGGCGGCGGCGCTGGTGACGAACATGCGGGGCGGATCGGCCGTCCTGTCGGTACGGTCGTCCCGATGCCCCCATACTCAGCTATAGCAAGTGCGGGCACAGGGATCGATAAAAATGAATCTATTAACACTATCACATGCCCGTATGCAGGGGTGGCTCCAAAAGAATAGGGACCGCCGGGACACCCGTCTGCCTGTCCTGTTGGGGGGGCTGCCCGGCTTGGAATGGACCCGGGCGATGGTTCCAGCAACCGTTCACGGCACCCCAGACAGCCCCCGACCGGGGCGGGAGACAGCGGCATGGCAGGACATTTCGACGGCAGGGTGGTGGTGATCACCGGGGCTTCCAGCGGGATCGGCCGGGCGACGGCGCGTGCCTTCGCGGCGGAAGGGGCGACGGTCGTCCTGTCCGCCCGGCGGGAACAGGCCCTGCACATGGTCGCGCGGGAGATCACGGCCGCCGGCGGGCGGGCCATGGTGCTGGTGGCCGATGTGCGTGATCCGGGTCGCCTGCGCCATCTGGCCGAACGGGCGGCGGAAGCCTTCGGCGGCATCGACATCTGGATCAACAATGCCGGCATCGCCGCCTTCGGCACCCTGGACCAGATTCCGGAGGATGCCTTCGCCCAGGTGATGGAGACGACCTTCATGGGGGTGGTGAACGGGGTTCGGGCGGTGCTTCCCATCTTCAAGGCCCAGGGGCACGGGGTGCTGATCACCACCGCCTCCGTCGTCGGGCGGGTGCCGACCCCCTACCAGTCCCCCTATGTGGCCGCCAAGCATGCCGTGCTGGGCTTCCTGGAATGTGTGCGCCAGGAGCTGCGGGAGGAGGGACAGCGGTCCATCCAGGTGGGCGCCGTGCTGCCCGGGCCGGTGGATACCCCCTTCTGGCAGCATGCCGCCAATTACACCGGGCGGGAGATCCAGGCCCTGCCCGGGACGGTGACAGCGGAAGCGGTGGCGGGCGCGATGCTGCGCATGGCCCGCCATCCACGGCGGGAGATCGGGGTTGGTGCGTCCGCCCGGATGCTGGAACTGGGCATGGCCCTGGCCGGCGGTCGGATGGAACGCAGCCTGGCCCGCACCACCCGTCGCCACCTGTTCGGACCCGCCGCCGCCGGCCGCGGCCCGCGGTCCCTGATGCGGCCCGACCCGAACGGGACCGGCACCGATGGCGGCTGGAAACAGCGGGCGGAAGCCGGATCTTCCGCAAGGGCCCAGGGCGGCATGGCCCGGGTTCGGATGGGTCAGGCCGGGACGGGGCGCGGCGGGAAGGGCGATGCCGGTAAGGGCGATGCCGGGAAGGGCGATGCCGGGAAGGGCCAAACACTTCCGTCCCTGCCCATGGCCCTGGCCCTGGCAATCCCCTTGGGCGCCGCCGCTTTGCTGGCCGGTCGGCGGATGCGGGAAGGAACCGGCCGGGCCTGATCGCGGGACCGCAGCTCACGCCAAGGGCAAGGCGTCCAGGGTGACAAGCCCCCGGGGGCAGTGCCCCGGCATGTGCCGGGCCGCGCCGACGCCTGTCCCCCGGTAGCCCTTGGAATTGTCCTGTGCGCTGGTCTCCGGGAATGCGGCAGTGCGGGCCCTTGGCAGGGCTTGGGGCGGGGGAAGCCGGCCCGTGCCCCGCGGGGCCGGGGCCATTACGGCCTCAGCACATACCTCACGAGGCTGTCCCGGCCGCCGGTGAGACTGTCATACAGCGCGCGGGCGGTGGCGTTCTCGTCATGGGTATGCCAGTAGACATGGCGCCATCCCTCCGCCCGGGCCAGATCGCCCAAGCGCCCGATCAGGGCCCGGCCGACACCGCGGCCCCGGGCCTCCGGCGCGGTGAACAGGTCTTCCAGGTAACAGACCGGTGCCAGGGACCAGGTATTGGCGTGGATCACGTAGTTGACGAAGCCCAGCGCCCGGTCGCCGTCCCGCGCGATCAGGCCGTGGATGGGGCAGGCCGGGTCCAGCAGCCGGGCCCAGGTCCCCGCCGTCACCTCCGCCGACAGGTCCACCTTGTAGAACCGGCAATACCCGTCCCACAGCAGGCGCCAATCGGCCTCATCCGCGGCGGTGGGCGGGGCGAGGGTCAGGCTGGGCGGCGGCTTGGGCATGGGCGGATCCTTCGGGGGCCGGGGGTGATCCGGCGGGCAATGCCACCGGTCAGAATTCCTGATCGGCGCGGCGGCGGCCGGTGCCGCCGAAGCCGTAAATCCCGATCACGGCCGCTTGCATAACGGCGGGCATCGGCGGGGGTGCCAGCATAGCCCGCCCGGGGTGCCGGTGCACGGCCCGGATGGGGCCCGACCCTGCCCATCCGGTGCAGGGGACGGTCGCCCCCTTTCCTTTCTCGATTCGCTGTGGCACACGGGAGAAGGACCGGGACCGCTGATGCTGCGCCGCACCATGGGCTCCGACCCGCCCCCTCCGGCCGGGGGCGGCGGGGGCATGGCGGGGCAGCCAGACGGAAGGGACCGGCCAGCATGGGCATCCGGATGCGCACACTCCACCACCACCCCCTGTCCCCCTATTCCCGCAAGGTCCGTCTGGTCCTGGCCGAACGGCGGCTGGACTTCGCGCCCGAACCGGTGAAGCCCTGGGAGCGGCAGGAGGGTTTTCTGCTGCTGAACCCCGCGGGGGAGGTGCCGGTGCTGGTGGAGGAGGATGGTCTTGCCATCGCCCATCATGGCGCCATCTGCGAATATCTGGAGGATGCCTATCCCGACACCACCCTGCTGGGCCGGGACGTGGCCGTCCGGGCGGAGGTGCGGCGCCTGACCGCCTGGTTCGATGAGAAGTTCGGGCGGGAGGTGACGGACAACCTGCTGGGCGAAAAGCTGATGAAGCGCCTGTCCGGCCAGGGCCAGCCCTATCCCCAGGCGATCCGCGCCGGCCACGCCAATATCCATTACCACCTGGATTACATCGCTTGGCTGGCGGAGCGGCGGACCTGGCTGGCGGGGGATGATTTCTCCCTGGCCGACATCGCGGCCGCCGCCCAGCTTTCCGCGATCGATTATCTGGGCGATGTGCCCTGGGACAGCCATCCGGAAGCGCGGACCTGGTACGCCCGGATGAAAAGCCGCCCCGCCTTCCGCCCCCTGCTGGCCGACCACCTGCCCGGCGTCCCCCCGCCGCGGCATTATGCGGATTTGGATTTCTGATTGCGCTCGGCCGGCCCGGGCCTAAGGCACGATGCCACCGTCCGGGCACGGTGGCGCCCTGTTTCCGCCCTGCTACCGGGTCTAGGATGATCCCGGGCGGCACAGCGGTGCCGTCGACGGAGACCAGAATGACCCCGATCCTTTTCCCCATCCGCACTCTCCCGGCCGCAGCCCCGGCCACCCCGGCCCGCCCCGGATTGCTGCGCGCCGTTGCCCTGGCGCTGGTGCTGGGGACCGGTGCGGCCACGGGCCTGATGCCCTTGGTGGGGGCCCGTCCGGCGGCGGCCCAGGTGGTGATCCCGCCCCAGCCGGTGCTGGACAGCATCTCCCTGACCCTGTCGGCGGAGGAATGGGTGACCACGGCCACGGCGCGGGTCACCTTGATCGTGGATGCGGCGGGGACCGGCGGCGGGGCCGGCGACCTGCGGGCGGATATCGTGAAGGCCGCGGCCGCCGTCTCCCCCCAGGGGGATTGGCGCATGGTCGCTCTGGACCGCCAGCCGGACGATGCCGGGCTGGAGCGCTGGCAGGCCGTCCTGGAAGCCCGCCTGCCCGAGGCGCAGCTGGCCGGGCTGGAGGAGAAGACCCGCAAGGCCAGCCGTCCGGGCCAGCAGATCCGCGTCGGCGGTATCGCCTTCGACCCGACGCTGGCGGAGGTGGAGGCGGTGAAATCCACCCTGCGCGGCCGCATCTATGAACAGGTGACGGCGGAACTGAAGCGCCTGGTCGCGGTATTCCCCGACCGGACCTTCCGCGTGGGCAACATCTCCTTCATGGATGCGGAAATGGTGCCCGCCCCCCGTTATGACATGCCCGCCATGGCCGTGCGCGGCCAGGCGATGGAGATGGGGGCCGGCCCGGTCCAGCCCGGCGTGCAGGACCAGCTCCGCCTGACCGCCCACATCACCCTGTCCACCTTCGCCCCCCAGCCCGCCCCGGGCGGGGGAGAGTGATGCCACCGGTCGTAGATCCCGACCAGCGCGGCCTGACCCGGACCCGCCCGCCCCCGCTTCCCCGCATTCCCGCCCCGCATCCGGGCCCTTTGACAATCGGCGCTGCCTGCCCCATCTAGGCCCGTCATGGGGATCGAGAATCACAGCAGCCGTTTCGCGGGCGATACGCCCCGCGCGGACGGGAAGACGAACCTTGTGGGCATGACCCGCGAGGAGCTTGAGGCATGCCTGGTCGCCGCCGGGTTCGAGAAGTTCCGGGCGCGGCAGGTCTGGCATTGGATCTACCACCGCGGGGCCACCGACTTCGCCGCCATGACGACCCTGGCCAAGCCGGCGCGCGAGAAGCTGGCGGAGACCTTTGTCGTGGACCGGCCGACGGCGGTGAAGGATCTGCACTCCACCGACGGCACGCGCAAATGGCTGTGCCGCATGCCCGACGGGCAGGAGGTGGAGACGGTCCATATCCCGGAGGAGGATCGCGGCACGCTGTGCGTCTCCTCCCAGGTCGGATGCACCCTGACCTGCCGCTTCTGCCACACGGGCACCCAGCGGCTGGTGCGCAACCTGACCAGTGCGGAGATCGTCGGCCAGGTGATGCTGGCCCGCGATGCACTGGGCGAATGGCCGAGCCCGCCGGACGGGCGCATGCTGTCCAACATCGTCATGATGGGCATGGGGGAGCCGCTCTATAATTATGAGAACGTGGCCGCCGCCCTGAAGATCGTCATGGACGGGGAGGGCATCGCCATCTCCAAGCGGCGCATCACGCTCTCCACCTCCGGCGTGGTGCCGATGATGAAGCGCTGCGGGGAGGAGCTGAACGTCAACCTCGCCGTCTCCCTCCACGCCGTGAACGATGAACTGCGCGACCGCATCGTGCCGATCAATCGGAAGTATCCGATAAGTGAGCTGATGGATGCGGTGCGCCATTACCCCGGCCTGACCAATGCCCGGCGTGTGACCTGGGAATACGTCATGCTGAAGGGCGTGAATGACAGCCTGGCCGATGCGCGGGAACTGGTGCGGCTGCTGCGCGGCATTCCGTCCAAGGTGAACCTGATCCCCTTCAACCCCTGGCCCGGCGCCCCGTTCGAGTGCAGCGACTGGGACCAGATCATGAAATTCGCGGATTTCGTGAACGATGCCGGCTATGCCAGCCCCATCCGCACGCCCCGCGGGTCGGACATCCTGGCCGCTTGCGGTCAGCTGAAAAGCGAAAGCCAGCGCCCGACCGCGGCACAGAAGGCGGCGCAGCTGGAAACCCACAAGGCCCTGGCCGCCGAATACGCCGCCCGGGTGGCGGAAAAGGAAGCGGTGCTGGGGCTGTGACGGCCCCGGCAGGATCGATCGGCCTCCTCGATCATCGCCATCACATCCATCGATTTTCCCTTTGACGGGTCCGGCGCTATCCTGTTCCCCTGATCCATCCGGGACAGGAGGAAGCGATGCGCCGGGCCTTGATCGACCTGATGCGGGAACTGGAAAGCCACGGGATCCGGATCCACCGGGACGGGCGGATCCTGCTGTACGGGGAGGTGCCACCCGGCCTGCT
>JBJOKR010000140.1:0-13030 GCA_046045995.1 Pseudomonadota bacterium
GCTGCTGTTCGCGCTGCTGATCACCGGCATCGGCACCTTCATCGTCATCTATGCCGGCGGCTACCTGCACGGCCATCACCACCAGGGCCGGTTCTACCTGTTCATCATCGCCTTCATGGGGGCGATGCTGGGGCTGGTGCTGGCCGATGACATCATCACCCTGTTCGTCTTCTGGGAACTGACCTCCATCACCAGCTTCCTGCTGATCGGGTTCAACCATGACGACGCCTCCTCCCGCCGGTCGGCGGTGCAGGCGCTGCTGGTCACGGCTTTCGGCGGTCTGGCCCTTCTGGCCGGTCTGGTGCTGCTGGGCATCGTCACGGGCAGCGTCACCCTGTCGGGGATGGAGGCGAGCGGCATCGATATCCGTGCTCATTCCCTGTACCTGCCGATCCTGATCCTGCTGCTGCTGGGCGCCTTCACCAAGTCGGCCCAAGTGCCGTTCCATTTCTGGCTTCCCAACGCCATGGACGCGCCGACTCCGGTCAGTGCCTATCTGCATTCCGCCACCATGGTGAAGGCCGGCGTCTATCTGGTCGCCCGCCTGAACCCGACCCTGGGGGCCACGGATGTGTGGATGGTGACGCTGGTCGCCTTCGGCACGGTGACGGCGCTGTGGGGCGGGTTCATGGCCCTGCGTTCGGTCGATCTGAAGAAGATCCTGGCCTATACGACCCTGATGTCGCTGGGCACGCTGGTGATGCTGGTGGGCCTGGGCACCGAGTATGCGTTCCGTGCCTTCGCCGTCTTCCTGCTGGCCCATGCCCTGTACAAGGGTGCTTTGTTCATGGCCGCGGGCTCAGTCGACCACGGCAGCGGCACCCGCGACATCCGGGAGCTGTCGGGCCTGTGGTCCACCATGAAGGTGACGGGGGTTCTGATCGCGCTCGCCGCCCTGTCCATGGCGGGTCTGCCGCCCTTCTTCGGCTTCATCGGCAAGGAATTCATGTATGCCGGGATGCTCCAGGCCGGGGGCACCGGCATCGCCGTGATCATCGCCATGGTGGTTGCCAATGCCACCATGCTGGGGGCGGCGGGGCTGGTCTTCTGGCGGGTCTTCATGGGCCCGCCCAGTGCGGCCGCCAGAGGCGCCCATGAAAGCGGCCCGGCCCTGCTGCTGGGCCCCGCGGTGCTGGCAAGCCTTGGCCTCCTGACCGGGCTGTTCGGTGCGCTGGTGGGCAGCAATCTGCTGGGTGCCGTCGTCACCGCGGTGACGGGGGTGGAGCAGACGGTGAAGGTCTATCTCTGGGGCGGGTTCACGGCTGCGCTCGGCCTGTCCGTCGTCACCATCGCCCTGGGTTTTGCCATGGTTGCGGCTCATGCCCGGTTCAAGGCCTTCCTGGATGCGGTCGCCATGGCCAGCCGCATCAATGTGGACCGGGCCTGGGACCATATCCTGGCGGGCCTGTCCGCCGTGGCGGTGTTCCTGGGCCGGCGGATGCAGACGGGGCGCCTGCGCGACTACATGTTCTTCACCTTCACCGGCATCGTCGCCCTGCTGGGCGGCACGATCCTGGCCAAGGGCGGGCTGCCCATCCGTACCCTGAACTGGGGGGAGGCGAGCTGGCTTGGCTGGGCCTTGGCGGTGTTCATGGTGGTCGGCACTGTCGGCACCATCCTGGCACAGTCCCGGCTGGCGGCGATCACCGCCCTGTCGGTGGTGGGCCTGTCCATTGCCCTGTTCTTCCTGGTCTATGGTGCCCCGGACGTCGGCATCACCCAGCTTATGGTTGAAACGCTGACCGTCATCATCATCGTGCTGGTCCTGGCGAAACTGCCCACCTTCCGCAAGGGTGAGCGGTCCACGACCTGGGAGCGGGCGCGCAACGGCGCCCTGGCGGTCGCCGCCGGTGGCATCGTCACCGCCATCCTGCTGGCCGTCACGGCCGTGCCCTTGCCCATGGATCTGCCCCAGTATTTCGGGGAGAAGAGCTATGTGGAGGCCTATGGCCGCAACGTCGTGAACGTGATCCTGGTCGATTTCCGCGCCTTCGATACCTTGGGTGAGGTGACGGTGGTGGCCATCGCCGGGCTGGGCGTCCTGGCGCTGCTGAAGGCGCGGATGTCGGCCGGGAAGGACGCGAAGGAGGGGCCCGGGGCCGGGCCCAGGGACGGGGGAGCACGCTGATGCATTCGCTGATATTGCAGACGACGACGCGGTTCCTGCTTGTCCTGATGCTGATCTTCGCCCTGTTCATCCTGTGGCGCGGCCATAACGAGCCGGGCGGCGGCTTCATCGGCGGCCTGATCGCGGCCACAGCCTTCGCCCTGCACGGGGCCGCCTTCGGCGTGGCGGAGATGCGCAAGGTGCTGATGGTCAGCCCCCGCACCATCATCGGCGCCGGCCTGATCGCGGCCATCATCTCCGGCTTCTTCGCCCTGTGGGGCGGGGCGCCGGGGCTGGAGCCGTATATGACCGGGCGCTGGATCGTCACCTACAACGAGGCGGGGGAGAAGACCTTCGCCGTCGGCACCCCGGTGCTGTTCGACATCGGCGTGTTCCTGGTCGTGATCGGCGGTGTCGTCGGCATGGTCCAGGCCCTGATGGAGGAGGATTGATCCATGGAAACCGTCCTGGCCTTCACCATCGGTATCATGGTGGCGGGCAGCGTCTATCTGCTGCTGTCGCACAACGTGCTGCGGATGCTGTTCGGGGTGATTCTGATCTCCAATGCCGTCAACCTGGCCATCTTCATGCTGGGCGGCCTGACCCAGGGGCTGCCGCCCCTGATCGCGGCCGATGCGACGACGCTGGCGGAGCCAGTGTCCAATTCCCTGCCGCAGGCCCTGATCCTGACGGCGATCGTCATCGGCTTCGGTCTGCTGGCCTTCGCCCTGGTCCTGGTCTATCGCGGCTATCAGGAGCTGGGCACCCTGGACAGTGACAAGATGCGTGTCGCCGAACCCGTGGATGCGGAGGGGGATGGCGCCGCCGTCATACCCCTGGCGGCACCCGCCCCGACGCAGAGTGAGGCCGCGCGATGAGCTGGCTTGCCGTATCCCCGATCCTCATCCCGCTGACCACGGCCGCGCTCTGCGTCTGCGCCTGGAAAAGCGTGGCGTTGCAGCGGGTGATTTCCCTGGCCGGTGCCCTGGCCCTGGCGGTTGCGGGTGGGCTGCTGCTTCGCCAGGTGTCGGACGGGGGCATCATCGCCACCCAGATGTCCAACTGGCCCGCCCCCTTCGGCATCACGATCGTGGCCGACCACCTGGCCGCCATCATGGTGCTGATCGCCGCGGTGATGGCCGTGGCCGTCGCCGTCTATTCCCTGGGCGATATGGACCCGGTGCGGGAGAAGAACGGGTTCCACCCGGTTTTCCAGGCCCTGATGGTCGGCGTCTGCGGCAGCTTCGTCACCGGCGACCTGTTCAACATGTATGTCTGGTTCGAGGTGATGCTGATCAGCTCCTTCGTGCTGCTGTCCCTGGGCGGGACGAAGGAACAGATCGACGGCGCCATCAAGTATGTGGGCCTGAACCTGATCGCGACGGCCAGCTTCCTGCTGGCGGTGGCGCTGCTCTATGGTCTGGTCGGCACGCTCAACATGGCGGACATGGCGGTGCGCCTGCGTGAGGTGGATGCGCCGGCGACGGTGACGACTGTGGCGGTGCTGTTCATCATCGCCTTCGGCATGAAGGCGGCGGTGTTCCCGCTGTTCTTCTGGCTGCCGGCCAGCTACCACACGCCCGCCGTGGCGGTGCAGGCGATCTTCGCCGGGTTGCTGACCAAGGTCGGCGTCTATGCCCTGCTGCGCACCTTCACCCTGATCTTCGTCGGCGATGTCGCCTTTACCCACACGCTGATGCTGTGGATCGCCGGCCTGACCATGGCGGCGGGGGTGATCGGGTCGCTGGCCGTGACCGACCTGCGCAAGGCCTTCTCCTGGCAGGTGGTGGCCCATATCGGCTACATGGTCATGGGGCTGGCGCTCTACACCCCGCTGGCCATCGCCGGGGCGGTCTTCTACCTGGTGCATGACATTGTGGTGAAGACCAACCTGTTCCTGGGCGCCGGTGTCGTCCGCCGCATCACCGGGGGGACGGCGCTGTCGCGCATCGGCGGGCTGTTCAAGGCCGCCCCGCTGCTGGTGATCGTGCTGGCGGTGCCGCTGGCCAGCCTGGCCGGGTTCCCGCCCTTCTCCGGCTTCTGGTCGAAGCTGGTGCTGCTTCAGGCCAGCCTGGAGAAGGGGGCCTATGTCATCGCCGCCGTGTCCCTGGTCGTGGGCCTGCTGACCATGTGGCTGGTCGGCCGCATCTGGGCGGAGATGGTGCTGAAGCCCCATCCGGGCGGGGAGATCGCGGGCGTGTCCGCCATTCCCGCCGGGCAGCGCGTCGCCATGGTGGCACCGCTGGTGGTGCTGTCGGCCATCACGGTGGTCATCGGCCTGAACGCCCAGCCGCTGATGGCGCTGGCCCAGGCGGCGGCGGCGGAGCTGATGGACCCCACCCCCTATATCCAGGCGGTTCTGGGAGCACGGCCATGAAACTGTTCCTGCTCAACCTGCTTCTCGCCTTCTGTTGGATGGCCGTGAACGGCTATTTCAGCCTGCATGGCTTCATCTGGGGCTTCATCCTGGGCCATCTGGTCTTGGCCATGGCCCGGCCGCTTTGGCCCGACGATCCGTATTTCAAGCGCCTGTGGGGCGGCATCGGCTTCTTCTTCTGGTTCCTGAAGGAGCTTTGGGTTTCCTCCGTCAAGGTGGCGACGTCGGTCCTGTCGCCCGACATGGGCAACAAGCCGGCCGTGATCGCCATGCCGCTGGATGCGAAGACGGATCTGGAGATCACGCTGCTGGCCTGCTGCATCACGCTGACGCCCGGCACCCTGTCGCTGGATGTCTCCCCCGACCGCAAGACGCTGTACATCCATGCCAATTTCGCCGCCGACCCGGAAGCGGTGAAGCGGGAGACGAAGGAAACCATGGAGCGTCGGATCCTGGAGTGGCTGCGATGACCGAGATGACGCCCTTTCTCTACTGGTCGATCCAGATCGCCATGGGCATCATGGTCCTGTCCTTCGCGCTGGCGGTCTACCGGCTGCTGAAGGGGCCGACCCTGCCGGACCGGATCGTGGCGCTGGACCTGTTCGGCCTGCTGGCCGTGGCCTTCATCGCGCTGTATGCCCTGTTCGACCGGCAGCCGGTCTATGTCGACGCTGCCATCGCGCTGGCCCTGGTGGCCTTCTTCGGCACGGTGGCCTATGCCCGCTTCGTGGAGAAGCGGGGCCTGGACCGGGGGCCCGACCATGACGATGAATGAGATCCTTCAGATCCTGGCCGGTATCCTGGTGCTGGCCGGCGCCTTTTTCTGCTTCGTCGCGGCGCTGGGCATCGTGCGCATGCAGGATGTGCTGATCCGCATGCATGCCAGTTCCAAGGCGGGCACCCTTGGCTCCGGCATGATCCTGCTGGGGGTGGCGGTATTCTATGCGGAGGCGAGCATCGTCGCCCGCTGCCTGGCCGCCATCGCCTTCCTGGTGATCACCGCCCCCGTCGGCTCCCACATGATCGGCCGCGCCGCCTATGCCTATGGCATCAAGCTGTGGGAGGGCACGGTGCTGGATGAGATGCGGGGCAAGCTGCCCGTGGCCGGGGCGGAACCGCCGAAGGCCCCGGCGGGCAAGGGCAAGGCCAAGACACGCTGAGTCGACACATGTCGGACGGGTAGGCCCGGCGGATTGTCTCCGCCGGGCCTTTTTTGTCCGCCAGGCGAACAGCTATCGAAATATCCGCACGACAAATGTGGTAACCGTTCTTGACGTCAATCATTATTGATCCGGGTCAATGTAGGGGTATTCGGTCGGAGGGCAGAGTGTCAGTGTCAGAACGCAGCAGGTCCAAGGTCATGTCAGACACCACTTTCCGCTTCCGCCCGGAGGATGCCATCGCCCTTTGCCTGGTGGATCTGGCAAACGCCATTTCCCGGCAGAGCGAAGCCATCCTGGAGGAGGCCGGGCTGACCGCCCCACAATGGACGGTCCTGTTGAACGTGGCGGGTGACGCCAATTTCCAGGACGGGGTCCATGGCCGCGGCAGTGTCTTCTCCTCCGAGATCGCGGCCGCCCGCGGCCTCTCCCGCCCCCATATCAGCGCCACGGTGACCGAACTGATGCGCAAGGGCCTGATCGGGCAGGAGGACGACCCCACCGACCGCCGGCGCAAGCTGCTGACCGTCACCAGCCAGGGTCTGGCCGTGCTGCGCCGGTTGCAGCCCCTGCGCCAGCGGGTGAACGACGCGCTGCTGGTCGACCTGGGTCCGGACCAGCGCAAGACCCTGCTGGACACCCTGGTCAAGCTCCGCAATCGCGCCCGCGGCGAGGGGACGGACCACGTCATCCCCCTGCGCGAAGCGGTGTAGGCGGCTGGGTTCACCGAACTCCGCGGCATCCGGAAGGGCTCCGAACCTCCTCTCCCCCTGAGGGAGAGGGAGGGGCCCATGCGAAGCATGGGAGGGTGAGGGGTCCCCAAGCTCGGTGCCCCCGGACGCAGGGCAAAGGCCGGTGCTGCCGGACCTCTCACCCTCCTCCGTCTCCGCTGCGCTCCGGCGCGGGCCCCTCCCTCTCTCTCAGGGGGAGAGGGGTTGTTGCAGCGGGAGAGGGGTTTTTGCAGCCGGATGGCCTGATTCCGACAGTGCCGGCCTACCCCCGCTGACCGGATGACAATCGGGGTCGGGTTGGTCTAGCGTCAGCCGTCATCGGATCGGGGGCGACCTGGCAACCCAGCCGCACACTCCGAACCGGCCAGTTCAAGGAGACCTCCCTTGGCGTTCACCGCCCGCAAGCTCGACGACCGTGTCCATGTCGCCCCGCAGATCACGGAGGAGGATATCGCCGCCATCGCCGCGGCCGGATTCCATACCATCATGAACAACCGCCCCGATGGGGAGGAGCCGGGCCAGCTCACCGCCGCCCGCGCGGCGGAGGTGGCGAAGGCCCACGGGTTGGATTACGTCCATCTGCCCGTGACCGCCCAGACCATGGGGCCCGATGTGGCCGACAAGTTCGAGGAGGTGGTGCAGAACCACCCCGGCCCGATCCTGGCCCATTGCCGCAGCGGCGCCCGCTGCACCCAGCTATGGTCCCTGTTCCAGGCCAAGGCCGGGATACTGTCGGTGGACGATGTCCTGGCCCGGGCTTCCGCCGCCGGCTACGACCTGTCCGGCATGCGGCCCCAGCTGGAGCGCCAGGCGGGGGATTGGGGGGGGGGGCAAAGGCGGCGGGTAGGTTGCCTGCCGCTTCAATCCGGCGCCCGCGCTGCTTCTGCCCCGGCCGGGTCGGCGGCGCCGTCCTTGCCGGGCGCATCGGCCCCGTCCGGCTTGCCCGCCACCTCCGGGCCCCAGTCCTTGACCAGCAGGGCGCGCTGTTCCTCCAGTTGCCGGATCGTCGCCTCGTCCCGGGAAACGGAAAGTCCGGTCACGATGGGTGGGACCAGGTAGTAAATGCCCCAGCCAATGCCAGCCGCCCCGTACATGACCAGCCAGGTGGTCGGCTGTGCCAACAGGCCGAAGGCCAGATCGGCCGTGTGCCCCTCCCGCCAGAGCTTTATCAGGAAGGGCATGATTCCGCACAGGTTCATGGCCGCCACGGACAGGCAGGCGGGCTTGTCCGGGTCCCGGTCCACGATATAGGCGACGACCGTCGGGATCAGGCCCGCCAGCAGCATCACCGTCGTCGGCAGCACCAGCAGGCCGAAGGGCAGCACCAGCACCAGGAAGATCAGCAACCCGCCGGAGCGTCGGCGCGGGGGGTGGTCGGGATACTGCATCAGCCTAACCCCTGGCCATCATGATGACGATGCCGATCAGCCCGATCATCGCCGCGGCGTTGGAGATGATCGCCGCCCATTGCCGCCCCTTGGCGGAGGGGCCTTCGCCTTTCAGCTTGATGCGCTGGCGCAGCATGTCGATCCGGGTGGTCAGCCCTTCGTAGCGGCGCGTGGCTTGGACGAAGCCCGACTCATCCCGGCGCAGGGAATCGGCATTGTCCACCAGCCGGACCAGGGCGTCGATCACCCCGTCACGGGCCACCCGCTCCGCCTCATGCAGCAGCTTCTCCCGGGTGTGCCGGTTGCGGAAGCGCTTGAAGGCCGGGTCCATCTGCTGCACCAGCCAGTCGCACAGTTTCGGCAGCCGGGCGGGGCCGAAGCGGTTCTGGACATCGGCCAGGATCACCATGGTGGCGATGATGCGCTTGGCCGGTTCCGTCTGGCCAGCCAGCGGGCTGAACAGCCGGTCGCTCATCTTCTTGTTGTGGGTGGCGATGAAGGCGGCGATGTGCCGGTCCATGGGATCGCGCCCCTTGGTCGCCTGGCCCGCCACCTGGTCCAGGGCGGCCATCATGTCCCCCATGGTCAGGGCATAGCGGTCCCGGATCAGCGGGCTGAGGCAGGGGCTCGCGGGGCACAGCTCATACAGCACCCGTTCGATGCCGAAGCCCGGGCCCGTATGCTCCAGCAGGGTGCGCTGAAGGTCGAAGGTCTGGACCAGGGGCACATGTTCCGGCCGGAAATCCGGCTGGCAGCTGACCCAGAACATGGGCAACTGGGACAGGACCAATTCCGCCAGGGGCTGCACCGCCCCGTCCCTGGCGAAGGCTTCCGCCAGGGCGGTGCCGACACCATCGGGCATGACGGCGGTGCCGCGGTAGCGGATCGGGGCCGGCCCGTCCAGGGCGATGGCGACCCGTGCAACGGTGCGGTCCTCCTGGGAGGCGCCGCGTCCGGCAGCACCCGCACTGTCGATGGCGTCCTGCACCTGGTCGGCGCGCTGTTCATCGTTCAGACTGCGGCGCAGCCATTTGTCCAGGTCCCCCCGCTCGATCATGGGGGCGGCCAGGGCGGAATTGCGGGAGAGCGCCCGGGCGACCGACCGGCAGTGCCAGGCCTCCTCACCCCCGATCTCCAGCGGGCGGGCCCCGCGCTTGGGGATCTGCGGCTGCTTTGGGGAGAGGCGGCGCCCCTGGAGCCACATGTCCAGGTCGGACAGGCTCCATCGCTGCTTCGGATCGTCTGTGGTCAGGCCGCGCAGCGGTTCGACCAGGCTCTGCGGGATGCGCAGCCCCGCGGTCAAGGCGGGATAGCTGCCCTTGTCCATCTTGACCCGCACGATCGCGTCATCGTCCAGGTCGCGCAGGGGGTTGCGGCCCATGGCCAGGACCAGCAGCGTCACGCCCAGGGCATACAGATCATCGCCGATGGTGCCGTTGCCCCGTCCCGACGGCTGGGCCATGCCGCGGTCGATCGTTTCCACCAGGACCGGCTGGCCATAGCCGGCGGGGGCACTGACGCAATCGCCCAGGACGATTGTGCTGGCGGACGTATCCCGGAAGAACAGGTTGGTCGGGCGCATGCCCCCGGCCGTGATGCCCCGCATGTTCATGTCCCGCAGGACACTCAGCATGGAGGGCAGGAAGCCCCTGACCAGCATGTCATCCGGCAGGGGATCGCGCATATCGTCCAGGCTGTCCATCAGGCGGCGCCCGCCCGGCCGCTCGAACACGATGGTGAAGCGGCGGCGCTGTTCCGGCGTCCACTCCACCGCCCCCCAATCGACGGTGCGCAGCAGGTTGGGATGTTCCATCCCGCGATAGGTGGGTAGCGTCTCGATCCGGGCCGGCACCTCCCCGGTCAGGACAACGGCATACATGTCCGTCTTGCGCTCGCGCAGGCTGCGGGCGACATGGGCCTGGCCGGCGGGTCCGTTGTAGTCCGGCAGGGGGGAGCCGGGAATGATCTCGCACCGCCCGCCAAGATCGACAGGTGCAAGCTCGGCACCGGGGACGGTGCGGGCGGACAGGGCCTGGGCGGGAGCGGCCATGGCGGGGACGATGCGCTGCGGGACGGGTTGCAGAAGGCGAAACCGGGCGGCCCTGAGCCGCCGGGGCGATCATCGCAGACCGGCCCCCACGTGACAACCATCACTCCTTCCAAGGGCTTACGCCCTTTCGATATATGCGGGGGCGTGCTCAATCCGCGAAGGGGTCGTGCATCAGGATGGTGTCGTCCCGCTCCGGGCTGGTGGACAGCAGGGTGACGGGGGCCTCGATCAGCTCCTCGATCCGGCGGATGTACTTGATCGCTGTGGCCGGAAGCTGGGCCCAGGAGCGGGCGCCGCGGGTCGAATCGGACCAGCCTTCGAAGGTCTCATAGATCGGCTCCACCTCCGCCTGGGCGGATTGGCTGGCGGGCAGGTGCTGGATCACCTCCCCCTTGTAGCGGTAGCCGGTGCATACCTTCAGCTCATCGAAGCCGTCCAGCACGTCCAGCTTGGTCAGGGCGATGCCGTGGATGCCGCCGGTCTTGATCGCCTGGCGCACCAGGACGGCATCGAACCAGCCGCAGCGGCGCTTGCGGCCCGTGACGGTGCCGAATTCCCGGCCCCGCTCGCCGATCTTCTCCCCCGTCTCATCCAGCAGTTCGGTGGGGAAGGGGCCGGAGCCGACGCGGGTGGTATAGGCCTTGGTGATGCCCAGCACATAGCCGACCGCCCCCGGCCCCATGCCCGATCCGGCCGCCGCCTGTCCCGCCACCGTGTTGGAAGAGGTGACGAACGGATATGTCCCGTGGTCCACGTCCAGAAGCGCGCCCTGGGCGCCTTCGAACAGGATGCGCTTGCCCGCCCGCTTCAGCTCGTCCAGCCGGTTCCAAACCACCCCGGCATAGGGCAGGATCTTAGGCGCCACCTCCCGCAGCTGGGCCAGGATCTCCGCCCCGTCCAGCTCATCGGCGCCAAGGCCGCGCAGCAGCGCGTTGTGGTGGAACAGAAGCTGGGCGACCTTGTCCTCCAGCACCCGGGGATCGGCCAGATCGCACAGGCGGATGGCGCGGCGGGCCACCTTGTCCTCATAGGCGGGGCCGATGCCGCGGCCGGTGGTGCCGATCTTGGCCGTGCCCCGCGCCTCCTCCCGCGCCCGGTCCACCGCCCCGTGCAGGGGCAGGATCATGGTGCAGTTCTCCGCGATCATCAGGCTGGCGGGCGTGATCTCCACGCCCTTGGCGCGGATCTTCTCGATCTCCGCCAGCAGGGCCCAGGGATCGACGACCACGCCGTTGCCGATGACCGACAGCTTGCCCGGCCGGACCACGCCCGACGGCAGCAGCGACAGCTTGTATTCCACATCGCCGATCACCAGCGTGTGGCCCGCATTGTGCCCGCCCTGGAAGCGGACGACCACATCCGCACGCGACGACAGCCAGTCGACGATCTTGCCCTTGCCCTCATCGCCCCACTGGGAGCCGACGACCGCCACATTCGCCATGGGATGAACTCCTTGGTTCTCTTTCTGTAGGTCGGATCAGGGCGAAGCCCGTAATCCGACGCTCGTCAACTTGGCCCGTGCCTGTCGGATTACGGGCATGCGCCCCAATCCGACCTACGCCCCGTATCCGCCCAGCCTCACACCTGCTCCACCCGGCCGTCGTACAGCACATGGCTGCAGGACAGGCGCCGGGCCTCCGCCATCGGGTCCGCCACCGGGCTCAGCGCCGCCACCGTCTGCCAGCCGTCGGCGCGCAGGGTGGCCCCGTCCACCGGGGCCGTCCCATGGGGCAGCAGCACCCGCCGACGCGGGGCGGGGCCGGGCACGGCGCGCAGCACCGTGTCGGTATAGAGGGTGAAACCCGTCGCCGGCTCCGTGGCGCCGTTCTCGCCCCCCAGATACCGCCCGCCACGCCCCAGCTCCCCCGATACGCCGCGGGCGAACAGGGTGAAGGACAGGCCGGTCTGATATTCGAAGCCCCGCTGCTCCACCGGGTCGATGGTGACGATCAGGTCCGGTGCCGCCCCCACGATCAGGGCGACGGCGCGGGCCAGGCGCTCACGCTCCGCCGCGGCGGCGGCCGGCAGGGACAGGGCGGACAGCCTGGACAGGGCCGCCGCCGCCGGACCGGAAGCGGCCATCATGGCGGTGAGGGCAGGGCCAGCCGGACCCGCCGCGGCGGCCAGTTCCGCCGGGTCGCGCCGATCCAGGGCGGCCCGCACGGCCGCGATCTGCCCGTCGGTCAGGTCCAGGTCGCGGCAGACCAGGGGCACCAGGGTCGGCACCGCCAGATCGATGGTCACACCGGACGCCCCCACCGCCTCCAGCGCCGCGGCGGCCAGAAGCACGATCTCCGCATCCGCCTCCACCGCGTCCGCGCCGATCAGCTCCGCCCCCACCTGGCCGAACTGCCGCTCCGGACGAAGCTGGGTGCCCTTCACCCGCAGCACCTGCCCGGCATAGGACAGGCGCAGCGGGCGGGGCGCATTGCCCAGGCGGCTGGCGGCGATGCGGGCAACCTGGGTCGTCATGTCGGAACGCACGCCCATCATGCGCTGGCTGACCGGGTCCATGATGCGGAAGGTCTGCTGCGCCAGGGCGGCCCCTGGGCCGGATAGCAGCGCCTCCTCGAACTCCACCAGCGGGGGCTTCACCCGCTCATAGCCATGGGCGTGGAACACCTTCATCAGCCGGCCGACGGTCTGCGCCTCATGCTCCGCATCGGGGGGCAGCAGGTCGCGCAATCCCGCAGGCAGCAGGGCTTTCCGGGCAAGGGCGGCGGCATCGGTCATGGGCATACTCGGCGCGGGCGGACAGGGCAGCGCGCGGGGGCATCGCATCGGACTGGCGCCCCGCACCAAGTAAGGCTTGGTAGACCCTTCCACCCGTCCTTGCAAACGGAAAGGACCGCCCGATCCCGGGCCCATGGCAGGGCTGGGTTGCCGCAGGCTCGCATCCGCCGCAGGGTTCCCCCTGCGGCGGGTCCGATATAGCCTGATCCTATTCCGTTGATTGATGACCCTATCCGTACAGATAGTATTCAAGTCGACTGAGCGCGATATTTTAAAGTCAGAACCCTGGGCGCGAGGAGTATTTGCTATGGGGCACGACACGATAAATCCGGTCGATTGTAATCTTATTGCCCCGCTCGAGTTTGAAAGCATGGCGGATCCGATTACCGGCCTGCTCAGCAAGCGGTCCTTCGTCGCCGCGGGCGACCGTTGGATCCCCCGGGCCGCGAAGGATGGGGTTCCCCTTGCCGTCGCCTATCTGGAA
>JBJOKR010000141.1:0-12997 GCA_046045995.1 Pseudomonadota bacterium
CCCATCCGCGCCGCCGCCAGATCCACCATGAACAGGACGGAGGCGAAATAGAGAAGGGAGGGGATGATGGCCGCGATGGCGATGTCGGTATAGGGAATGCCCGTCACCTCCGCCATGATGAAGGCTCCCGCCCCCATGATCGGCGGCATGATCTGCCCGCCGGTGCTGGCCGCCGCTTCCACCGCCCCCGCCGTCTTGGCGGGATAGCCCACCCGCTTCATCAGCGGGATGGTCAGCGACCCGGTCGCGACCACGTTCCCGGCAGAGGTGCCGTTGATCATTCCCATCAGGCCGGAGGCGAAGACCGCCACCTTCGCCGGCCCGCCGCGGGACTGCCCCGCCAGGGAGAAGGCGAAATTGACGAAGAAATCCCCCACCTTGGATGCCTGCAGGAAGGCTGCGAAGATGATGAACAGGATGATGTAGGTGGAGGAAACGGCCGTCGTCGCCCCCAGGATGCCGTTATCCGTGAAGACATAGGTGAAGAACCGGCTGGCCGTGAACCCGCCATGGGCCAGGAAGCCCGGGAGCCAGGGCCCGGCGAAGGAATACAGGACGAAGACCGCGGCGATGACCACCAGGGCCAGACCGGCGACCCGCCGCGTCAGCTCACAGATCAGGATCACCCCGACCAGCGCCGCGTACAGGTTGCCGGGGCTGGAGAAGGGGGTGCCCGCCCGCATCCGCATGGCATAGCCATCCAGGGCCACCAGCATGAACCCGGTGCTGGCCACCACCGCCAGGATCAGGGCGATGTCGCACGGGTGGATTCGGTGGTCGGGCGCCCGGGTGAACCAAGCACCCAGGACGGCGATCACCGTCCCCGCCAGCAGGGGATAGCCGAAATTGAGCCGTTCCCACGCCGGTGTCGGCGGCGGCGGCTGGCCGATGGACTGCCAGTAGACCACCACCTGGACCAGGGCGTAGGCCAGCGGCACTGCCGCCAGCCCGGCCACCGCCCAGGCGGCCCGGTGCTGCCCGCCGGACACCGGCCGCCCCGTCAGGGTTCCCGCCGCTGCCAGGGCGAAGCCCAGGATCAGCGCGCCTGTGACATGGAGCATGCGGAAGTTCCATGTCTCCAGCGGGTAGATGTTCAGGCTGACCAGGTGGAAGACCGCGTAGGCCAAGCTGAACCCGCTGACGGCCCAGCCGGCAGCACCGATCAGGCTGCGCTGGTTGCCGGGGGCTGGTTCCTCATCCGTGCCCTTGGCCAGGATGCGGCTGCCCGCCCCGTCGGCGACAGGGTCAAGGGGGGCTTCGGTCGCCATCGCCAAGCGGACCTGTTCCGTGCCCGCACGGGTGGGGTCGGTCACCGGGGCAGCACCGGGGGAAACAGGACCGGGTGAAACAGCGCTGTCACCGGCAGGGGGCGGGGTGTCGTCGGAGCGGGTCATGGCGGGCCGTTTCCCAGTCGCGAAGGGAGGGAGAGGCAGGGGGGATCGGTGGCCCCGGACCGGACCGGGCCGGGGCCACCGCCTGGGGCCGGGGGCGGGATCAGCCCTTCAGCTCATCGGGGATCTTGAACCCGTTCTCCTCGAACCAGCGGACCGCACCCGGGTGCCATTTCAGCGTCCGGTTATGGACGAAATTGGCCGGGATGGAGGCTTCGGCCGATTTGTGGATGGCGACCATGCGGGGGTTGTTCTCCATCGTCGCCTTTACCACCGCGTAGACGAAATCCTCCGGCAGGTCGGCATTGGCGACGAAGAAGTTCCACATGCTGACCGCCTGCACATCCTGGCCCGCTTCCTTCGTCGTGCGGTAGGTGGCGGCCGGGATGGTGAAGGGCGAGACCGGGAACTTGGACGTCAGGGTGGTCAGCTG
Organism: Pseudomonadota bacterium; assembly: GCA_046045995.1. GTDB lineage: Bacteria > Pseudomonadota > Alphaproteobacteria > Azospirillales > Azospirillaceae > Indioceanicola. The sequence continues at coordinate 1,825 of JBJOKR010000141.1, forward strand.
CTCCGGCGTGAAGGAGATGATGTTGATCTGGTCGGAGCTTTCCAGTTCCGACACGGCCGGGATGGGTACACCGGCGGCGAACCCGATGGCATCCACCAGCCCGTCCTTCATCTGGCCGGTCAGGTCGCTCCACCCGGCATTCACCCGGCGCACCTTCACGCCCAACGCCTCCAACATGGCGGGGAAATAGGCATCGGCGGTGGCACCGGCCGGGCCCACGCCCACCCGCGCCCCGGCCTTCAGCTTGGCAGCGTCATCCACGCCGGACGACCGCAGGGTCACCAGGGTGAAGGGCGTTTCGTACATGGGGAAGATGGCGCGGACCTTGTCCATGGGCATGCCCGGCATGATCGGGCTGTTGCCGTCCAGCGCGTCCTTCGCCGGCCCCAGGGTCACCATGCCGAAGGGCAGTTCGCCCGTATGGACCAGGGCCGTGTTCTGGGCCGGGCCGCCCGTCACCTCCGCACTGCCGGTCAGGCCGAATTCCTTGGCGACCATGTCCGCCCAGCCGGAGCCGTACTGGAAATAGGTGCCGCCCTGGCTGGCGGTGCCGACGGTGAAGCTCTTGGGCCAGTTCTCCTTCTGCGCCCAGGCCGGGGCGGTCGGCAGAAGGGTGGCAAGGCCGAAGCCCGCGACGGCGGTGACAGCCAGCAACAGACGGCGCGTTGGGTCTATCATCGTGACGTTCCTCCCAGAACGATGTCGGCCCCGCCTTGATACGCGGGCGCCCGGTCCACGGAGTATACGCCACCAGCTTTCCAAAGGGCCAATCCGTACTTGCGTGATCGCTCCCGAATCATGGCTGCGACGCAATTATGTTGCGTCGCAGCATGCCGGTTGCCGGTCACAAGGCCGGCTGGCCGGGTCCGTCAGGAAGAGTGGTCAGCGGGCGTGTTCAGCCCGCCTGGCCCTGCCGGCGCTGCCCACCCTCGCGGGAGATGCTGCGCAGCGCCTCCCCCGTCCGTTCCGGCAGGATGCCGACCAGATCGGCCAGGGCGACGATGCCGGTGGGGCGGCCCTGGGCATCGACGACGGGAATGCGGTGGAGCTGCTCCTCCGCCATGCGGTCCAGCACGTCGGTCACATCCTCATCCTCCCGGGCGGTGACCAGATCGGTGCTCATCACCTCCCGCACCAGGGTACGGGCGAGATCCTTGCCTTCCCCCACCAGCCGGATGGCGATATCCCGATCGGTGACCAGACCGACCAGGCGCTCCTTCTCCATCACCGGCAGAACGCCCACATCCTCCTCCGCCATCATACCGGCGGCGTCCTTGATGGACTGGTCGGGACGGATGCTGCGCAGGCCCTGGGTCATGACCTCGGCGATGCGGATGGGCTCCTGCTCCTGCTGCCCGTCCTGCTGCCCCTCCTGCTGCCCGTCCTGCTCCGACTGTCCGCGACCCTGCGGACGGCTGGCCTGGGAACGGCGCTGGGATTGGCCACCCTCCCGACCCTGGCTGCCATCCTGGCTGCCCTGGCCCTGGTTGACGTGCCCCTTGCCGGTCTGGTCCAGCACGTCCAGGGCGTTATCCACCGACTGGCGGGTGGCGCGCAGGACTTCCGCACTGCCCTCGGCCCAGCTTTCCAGGAAGCGGCGCAGCATGCGCTGCTGGCCGGTGGCGAACTGCACGGCGTCGGCCTGACCGATCATCCGCTGCATCATCTCCATCTGGGTCTTGAGCATACGGTCCATGAGGCCGCCCGCCACCATCTGGAGGTTCCGGGCACCGCCGCCGGGGAAGCCGCTGAAGCGCATCATCAGACGGGCCGTTTCGGCCGCGTCACGGGCGGCTTCGGCCATCAGCCCGCCCATGCGGTCGAACTGGTCGGCGCTCATTTCCGCCATCTCGCGGGTGCGGTCACCCAACTGTTCGCCGCCACGGCGCAGCCGGTCACCGGTCTCCTGCATGCCACGCTCCATCGCCTGCCCGCCTTCGGCGGCCCGACGACCGGTGGTGCGGCCCGCCTCACGCTGGCTGTCCGTTGCGGACCGGGCCGTCTCCCGGTTGCGGTCCTGGTTGCGATCCTGGTTCTGGCCCCCCATGCGGGAAGCCGCCTGTTCCATCTGCCGCGCCTCGTCCGGGCCTTGGCCCGTCTGGGACTGCGTACCGGACTGGGTACCGTGCTGGGAGCCGGACTGGGTTCCAGCCTCGCTGGTCGGGCGGGAGCGGGCACCACCGCCGCCCTGGTCCTGGCCGCGATCGTTCTGGCCGGTGGTGCGGGTCTCGTCCGACGTATCCTGTTGATGGGTGGTCTTCTGTGCCATGGTGCGCCTCTGTGTCTGTGCAACGTGTCTTGGCCTGTCCATACAGGCAGGTGACCACCAATCCGGCAGTCGCAGCATCAACCCCGGCATCGGGCGCATGTTGCGGTGCACAATGGAAGAACGAGCGACCCATCAGGCCTATGCGCTACCCCACAATCCCGGTGGTAGCCCCTTCGGTCACCAACTGGCCAGCGCACGCAGCCGCGGGGTCTTCTTCACCTGGTGTGCGGCCATACGGCTGAGCAGACCGTCCAGGGCCGTGACCGCGGCGACCACATTGGGCCCTTTGTTCAGCATGACGCATTCCGCCCGGGCGGACATGGCGGCATCCGTCATCTCCCCGCGGGTGGGCAGGCCGTCCTTCACCAGGCTTTCCAGCACCTGGGTGGCCCAGATGACGGGGACATGGGCGGCTTCGGCCAGCCACAGGATTTCCTCCTGCATCTCCGCCGTGCGCTCGAAGCCCAGTTCCACGGCCAGGTCGCCGCGGGCGATCATGATACCGAAGGGCTGGCGGCCCGATGCGGCAACGATGATGCCGGGCAGATTGCGCACCGCCTTCGGCGTTTCGATCTTCGCCACCAGACCCAGGCGATGCCAGTCGGCGGGGCGCAGCCGGGCCAGCGCCGCCTGCAACTCCTGCACATCGTCGGCCGACTGCACGAAGCTGTAGCCGATCATGTCGGCTTCCGCGGCGACGACGGGCAGCACGGCCCGGTCATCCTCGGTCAGGGCGGGCAGGCCAAGATCGGTGTTGGGGAAGTTCAGCCCCTTTTCCGCCTTCGGCTTCCAGCCTTTGGCAGGAGCGCGCAGGATATGCAGAACGGCGGTTCCCGGCCCGGTGCCCTCCACCACCGTCGCCACCTTGCCGTCATCCAGATGGACCCGGTCGCCCGCGTGCACCCGGGCCAGGATGCCGGGAATTGCGCAGACCACCTGCACCGGCAACCCGTCCTGCCGGGGGAAATCCCCCGGTTCCACAAGTTGGAACCGATCGCCGGCATAAAGCCGACCCTCCCCCTCCGGATGCAGGACGGACCCGGTGCGGACCTTCGGCCCGGCCAGATCCATCAGGATGCGGACGCGGCGGTCGAACCGGGCTTCCGCTGTGCGCAGGTTGCGGATCATGGCGGCCCAGGCATCGGGCCCGTCATGGGCGCAGTTGATACGCACGGCATCCATCCCCGCCCCCACCAGCCGCATCAGCAGCTCCGGCTCCGTCGCCGCCTCCGACGGGAGGGTGACCAGGATGCGCACCCGCCGGCCCGCCGGATCGCGGACCGCGCCGAACAGTTCCGCCGTGGCCCCGGCCAGCAACCGGTCGCCGCGGAAATACCGGCGCGCATCGGGGGGCCGGAAGCCGGGCGGCACCGGGCGGCCCGCCAGCGCTGCCAGGGCCACGGTGACGGCGGACAACGTCTCCTCCACCCGCCCCTCGCACCGGCCGAGGGAGGAAAGGCCGTGGGGCATCAGCGCCATCTGCAGATCGCGCAGGTCATGGTGTCGCAGGGCCAGGTAGCGGGCCAGGTTCGGGGCCGCCAGCCGGAACCGCCGCCGGCCTATCCGCGGCTGCCACGTGCCCAGGATGCCCGCCGCCTCTCCCCGCACCGCCGATGACAGCGCAACCACCGCGTCCAGAAGGAGGGAGGGCGAACCGGTGCCGCCGACCGTCCCCGTCGCCGCCCCAAGCGCCCCGACCGATGCCATCGATCCATCCTCTGTCCAGCCGTCCATCATCCGCTCCCATCGCCCCGCCGGATCGCGTGATCCGGCCGGGGCCAGCGATAGCAACAGGCGGGACCGGCACCTTGACCCGGATCAAAGGGGGAGCGGACATCACGAAACCTTCATCGATCCCCGGGAAGCACCACCCAGCCCTTCCCAGGCAGACATTGCGCATCCCCCCCGGTCGCCCTATGTTCCTGCCCGTCCAACCGGGTGTCCGACCTCCATGACCGACCTGTCCAAGATCCGCAATTTCTCCATCATCGCCCATATCGACCACGGCAAGTCGACCCTTGCCGACCGGCTGATCGAATTCTGCGGCGCCATCGAAGCGCGGGAGATGAAGGCCCAGCTGCTCGACAACATGGATATCGAGCGGGAGCGCGGAATCACCATCAAGGCCCAGACCGTGCGGCTGGCCTACAAGGCGAAGGATGGGGAGATCTATCAGCTCAATCTGATGGACACGCCGGGCCATGTGGACTTCGCCTATGAGGTGAGCCGCAGCCTGGCCGCCTGCGAAGGCTCCCTTCTGGTCGTCGACAGCTCCCAGGGGGTGGAGGCGCAGACGCTCGCCAATGTCTACCAGGCCATCGACGCCAACCATGAGATCGTGCCCATCCTGAACAAGATCGACCTGCCGGCCGCGGATGTGCCGCGGGTGAAGCAGCAGATCGAGGATGTGATCGGGCTGGATGCGTCGGACGCGGTGGAGGTGTCGGCCAAGTCGGGCATCAACATCGAAGGCGTGCTGGAAGCGATCGTCACCCGCCTGCCGGCCCCCAAGGGCGATGGGGCGGCCCCGCTCCAGGCCCTGATCGTGGACAGCTGGTACGATCCCTATCTGGGCGTGGTCGTGCTGGTCCGCGTCGTGAATGGGGAACTGCGGACCGGGCAGAAGGTGCGCTTCCTGGCCACCGGCGCCACACGCGAACTGGACCGTGTCGGCATCTTCGCACCGAAGAAGATGCTGGTGGATCGCCTCGGCCCGGGCGAGATGGGCTTCGTCACCGCCGCCATCAAGGACATCCGCGACACCAAGGTGGGTGATACGATCACGGAGGAGAAGCGGCTGGCCGACGGCCCCCTGCCCGGCTTCAAGCCCAGCATCCCCGTGGTCTTCTGCGGCCTGTTCCCGACGGATGCCGCCAATTTCGAGGATCTGCGCGAAAGCCTGGGCAAGCTGGCCCTGAACGACGCCAGCTTCCAGTTCGAGATGGAGAGCAGTGCCGCGCTGGGCTTCGGCTTCCGTTGCGGCTTCCTGGGCCTGCTGCATCTGGAGATCATCCAGGAACGGCTGGAACGGGAATTCAACCTGGACCTGATCACCACCGCGCCGTCCGTGGTCTACCGCATGCACATGACCGACGGCACGACGAAGGAACTGCACAACCCGGCCGACATGCCCGACCCGATGAAGATCGAGCGGATCGAGGAGCCGTGGATCAAGGCCAGCATCATGCTGCCCGATGAGTATCTGGGCGGTGTGCTCCAGCTCTGCACGGAGCGGCGCGGCATCCAGAAGGACCTGACCTATGTGGGCGGCCGGGCCATGCTGGTCTATGAGCTGCCCCTGAACGAGGTGGTGTTCGATTTCTACGACCGGCTGAAATCCATCTCCCGGGGCTATGCCAGCTTCGATTACGTGCTGGAGGAGTACCGGGAGGGCGATCTGGTCAAGATGTCGATCCTGGTGAACAACGAGCCAGTGGACGCCCTGTCCATGATCGTCCACCGCACCCAGGCCGAATACCGCGGTCGGCAGCTGGTGGAACGGCTGAAGGACCTTATCCCCCGCCATATGTTCAAGATCCCGATCCAGGCGGCGATCGGCGGCCGGGTCATCGCCCGCGAAACCATCGCGGCATTGCGCAAGGACGTGCTGGCCAAGTGCTATGGCGGCGACATCAGCCGCAAGCGCAAGCTTCTGGAAAAGCAGAAGGAAGGCAAGAAGCGCATGCGCCAGTTCGGTGAAGTGGAAATCCCCCAGAGCGCCTTCATCGCCGCCCTGCGCATGGGGCAGGAGTAACGGCGCGGGAGGTGCGGGTCGTGATCCGACCAACGGTGTGGCAATAACAGACCCTTTCCCGTAGGTCGGATTAGCGGCAACGCCGCGTAATCCGACACCACGCACCGCTCTACCAGCCCATCGTCGGATTACGCTTCGCTAATCCGACCTACGGCACGCCCCCCTTCACGCCCAGCTTTTCACCTGCACGAATCGCAGGCTCAAGAACCGGATCAGTTCGGCGATGGACAGGATGGCCTCGTTCGTCGCCGGGCGCAGGGTGCGCCAGGTGGTCAGGATGGCCTGCCAGTCCATGGACTGGTAATGCAGCACATCCCGGCGGGAGCGGATCAGCTTCACCGTCTTGTCCGGTTCGGCGAGTGCGGTGACCAGATCGGCCATACGGGCATCCACACTGTCCAGGGCGGCGCGGATGCGGCCCATGGGCACCTTCAGCAGTTCCTGGGTCCGCTTGGTGTCATAGGTGATCTGCTGGTCGCGGCCATTGGCCTTCTGGATTTCCTTCAGCTTCCAGGGCAGTTCGAACAGCGGTTTGTAGAAGTCGCGCAGGGCCTCGATATAGCCCAGCTCCGCCGCCAGCCGTTCGGCCCGGTCCACCGCCTCCTCCCGGCTGCCGGGGGGAAGGCCGATGCGGGCGGCCAGCACATCGGCGGAACGGCGCAGTTCCGCCTTCGCCTGCTCCGTCTCCGCCACGGTCAGGTTGGTCACCCCCAGCTGGGCCAGCAGGGCGGTGGTCAGCTTCAGCCAGGCCATGTCCCGGTGCCGGTCCTCCACCGTCCAGGAGGCGGTGCCGTCCAGGATTTCCGACGGGATGCGGTCGCCGGGGCGGATCGATTGGACATGGCGCAGGCTGCGCTCCACCAGGGACAGCAGGCGGCCGTCCGGACTGTCCGCCTTTATGCCGAAGGTGGTCCGAACCTGGTCGAGGGAGACGGAGCCGCAGACATCGCCGTAACGGACCTGGAGCATGGGCCGGTCGCTGGCTGCGGGCCAGGTGAAGACCGACCCCGCCATGGTCAGGACGCCATGCTGGAAGTCGAAGGCGACGGGCTTGCCGGGGGTGACCTCCACCGGGCCTTCCCCAGCCCCCTCCACCCCGGCCGCCGCCTCGGGTGCCGGAACCGGGTCGGTCGGAGCCGTGGTCTCCTCACTGGATGTGACGGTGTCGCTCATCGCTGCTGTCGCTCCCCTGCCCCTGCCGGCCATTCCTGCCTGTCGCCGCAGGGCATCGCCGAAAGGTAGCGGGCGGGCGGGGGGCGGGCAACGCCCCCTGACCTTCAGGTCAGGGCCTCACGGCCCGGCGACATAGGGCTTGCCCGCGATGTCATAGCGGATGCGGGTGGTCGGCAGGTCGTTCAGGTTCCGCTGCAACGCCCCCTCCCCGTCCTGGTAATTCCCCAGATCCCGCCGGTTCACGTAATAGACCGCACTGCTTCGGTAGGCATAGAACCCGTCCCTTCGGATGGACACGGTCAGGACCAGTTCCGTATCCGTCTCCCCCGGCTTGGCCAGGGCCGTGTCCAGGGCGAACCCGGCCATGGTCGCCGTCGCCCCCCAGGGGAACCGGTCCCAGACCGAGCGGACGACCCAGGCCCCGGCGCCAAGGGCGGTCAACACCCCCGGCGTGCTGGGATTCCACCCGCCACCGCGGGTCGGAACGATCAGGGCATCGATCCCCACCAGGGTCACGTCCATCCCCGGTTCGGCGGCGACGGGATGGCCCGCCTGGACCATGTGGGTCGTCACCGCGCCCAGGAAGGCATCGGCGAACAGGCTGCCGCTGCCCCCTTCCATATACAGGGCCACCGGTTCCTTTCTGCCGGTCTTCACCACCAGATGGGCGGAAATTGCCGAGGCCACGTCCTTGGCTACGATTTGCCAGTGCTGGACGGATTGCAGCACCGGCTGGGGTCGCGACAGCATCGCCACCGACGTCGGCCGGGGGGAGCAGGCAGTCAAGACAGGCAGAAGGGCGCAGACGGTCAGCAGCAGGGCGGCGGGACGGCGGGACAGGGCCATGGCGGTCTCCACAAGGCGTGGGAAGCGGATACCGCGGAGGCAAGCAAGCAGCGTGCCACGGCCGTAGGGGATGTCAGGGCGATCGGGGTCGATCCCCCACACCGCTGCCCGGAATCACTTCGCGTTGAAATCGGTGGCGCCCAGGATCGAATCCAGCCGCCCCTCCCCATCCGCCAATGGCAGGGACAGCGCCTCCACATCATAGACGTCGGTATCCGGGATCAGCGATGTTTCCGACCAGAAGCGGAAGGGCCGCGCCTCCTGCAGGGGGTGGCGCAGCATCAGGGTCACCCGGGCGATGACCGGGTTGCGCGACAGGTCGGCCAGCGGTCGGCCCGTCAGGTCGATCCGATAGCGGCGAATCGTCTCCACCCCGAAGCTGCGGCCGGCGAAATCCTTGCCAGCACCAACCACATCGAACCACCAGTGATGGGGTGTCGCGGCACCGATCCGATCCAGCCGGATTTCGGCGGTGCGGGGAAGACCGCCCGTCACCGGCATCAGCTCCCGCCAGTGATCGTACAACTGGCATAGGGCCGGGCTGACGATCTCCCCCCGATCAGCGAGGGCATGCATGGTGAACGCTTGCGGCATCCCCCCGTCTCCGATCCACGCGCCGCCCGTTGGACGCCCCGAAAAGCTTAATGGTCTAATAATTCGGGATCAATAGGGAGTGGTCGGACCGCGACGGTCCGGTGCCATCCACGGGAGCGGACCGCCAGCGGCAGGCTCAGACCGTCGCCGACCCCGCCGCCGCACCCGACGCCTCCCCCGCCGCCTGCCCCGTCGTGCCGGTCGTGGCGCTCCCCACCGCACCCGAAGCCCTGCCGCCGTCGCCCAGTTCGAAGGGGCTGGTGTCCCCCTTCTCCCGCTCTTCGGTCGGGACGCGGCCCTTGATACGGAAACAGATGGTCTCGGCGATGTTGGTGGCGTGGTCGCCGATCCGCTCCAGGTTCTTGGCCGCGAACAGCAGATGGGTGCAGGCGGTGATCCGCTGCGGACTTTCCATCATGTAGGTCAGCAATTCGCGGAACAAGGCGGTGTAGGCGCGGTCCAGATCCTGGTCACGGTCGCGCACCGCTGTCGCCAGGGCCAGGTCGTCCGTGTCATAGGCGCGCATGACATCGGCCACCATGCCCACGGCGATCTGCCCGATCGGGCGCAGGGAGGCGGACACCGGCACCTCCGCCAGGGACTGGAGGGCGACGGCGCGCTTGGCCACATTGGCGGCGAAATCGCCGATCCGCTCCAGGTTGTTGGAGATGCGGAGCGCCCCCACAACTTCCCGAAGATCCCGGGCCATGGGCTGTCGCAGGGCCAGCAGGCGCAGGGTCTGGGACTCCACCGCCCGCTCCAGCCGGTCCAACTCCCCGTCCCGCTCCATCACGGTGGCGGCAAGGCCGGTGTCCCGGTCGCAGATCGCAGTGACGGAATCAGCCAATTCCTCCCGCGCCAGCACGCCCATCCGCGCGATCAGGGCATGCAGGGCGTTCAACTCCTTGTCATAGGAGACAACGATGTGCCTCGCCTCGCCGCGGGTCTCATCCATGGTTCCGCTCCCTTTCAACACCTGCCCCGGATACGGGCATTTTCCCTGATCGGATAATCCGGTACAAACGAAATGGCGGGCCGGACCAACGGGCCCAACCCGGACAACACCGCCATAAGGTGCAGCACCCCCCGATGACACCCCATGATCTGATCGCGGTCCTGCAAAAGCACGAGCGCTGGCTGAAACGGCTGACAGGGGGTGCGCGTGCGATGATGGCGCTGGCGGACCTGCAAGGTCATAGCTTCGCCGGGGTCAATCTGCAATCGGCCAAACTGTCCGGCGCCAACCTGTGCGACTGTGACTTCACTGGCGCCAATCTCAGCCTGTCTGACATGTTCGCGGTGCGCCTCAACCGGGCGGTCATGGTGAACTGCAACCTGACCGGCGCCGATCTTCGGGGTGCCCATCTTCGCGGGGCAAAGCTGAAATACGCCATCCTGCGCGGGGCGGATCTTCGCGGCGGCGCCCTTCTGGACCGCCGCAACCCGTCCCAGATGCGGGTGGAGCCGTCGGACCTGGCCGGGGCGGACATGGACCATGCCCACCTGTCCAATGCCAACCTGGCGGGCGCCGACCTTACCGAATGCAGCCTGATCGGGGCGGATTGCAGCGGCGCACAATTGTCGGGATGCAGCTTCGCCCGGGCCAACCTGAAGAAGACCAACTTCTCCAACTCCGACATGCGCGGGGTCAGCCTGATCCAGGCGAACCTGACAGGGGCGAACCTGCGCAATGTCAATCTGACCGGGGCCGTCCTGGATGGGGCGATCCTGCATGGGGCCGACCTCCAGGGTGCTAATCTGGAAGGGGTGGATCTCACCACCGCCGATGTGGCGGGGGCGAATTTCACCCGCTCCGCCGCCAGCTTTTCCGAACAGGTGCAAAGCATCCTGGCCTCCCACAAGGACTGGATCACGTCCAACGGTGCCAAGGGCACCCGCGCCAACCTGGACGGCCAGGACCTGTCCCATATCGACCTGAAGGGCGTGAACCTGGGCGGGGCCAGCCTGAAGGGGGCGAAGCTGACCGGCGCCAAACTGGCGGAGGCGATGCTGGTCATGGCCGATTTCGGCACCGCCGATCTGCAGCACGCCGACCTGTCCGGCGCCACCATGGACGGGGCCAATCTACGCGGCTGCAACATGGCGGGCGCGAAGCTGGACCTGGCCCGCATCGGATCGGTGGACATCAAGGGGCCGGACGGCAAGCCGACGGGCCGGAAATGGCCGGCCAACCTGACCGGCGTGATCCTTCAGCAGGCCAGCCTGAAGGGTGCCGTCATGCGGGACGCCAACCTGACCGGGGCCGACCTGCGCGGGGCCGACCTGACGGACGCTGTGCTGATCGACGCGAACCTGCACGGCGCCGACCTGGAAGAAGCCATCACCACCGGCGCCACATTGCCCCTGATCGACGAGGACGATGATTGAGGGTGTCGGCCCTCGCTCCGCCCGCACCGATGGGGTGGACGCCCCCCTGACGGCATCTGTGTGCCAGAGTAGTGGGTGTCTTAACCGCTACTGAGGGAGGCGTCCGTGGGACAGGTTAGCATGATCGGCGTGGATTTGGCGAAGCAGGT
>JBJOKR010000142.1:0-12954 GCA_046045995.1 Pseudomonadota bacterium
CGAACCCAGAACCCTGAACCCCCAGCCCACAATCCAATCCAGCACCGCGCCGACCGCGCCACCGAACCGCGCATCCGCCCCCAGGCAATCCCCATTCAGATCAACGCTGGTGAATAGGACGGGCTAAGGTAGGCTTGGTAGGCCGCCGCCCCGCCATGAACCTTGGCGCGAGATCTGCTCGGCCCATTTGCGGTCGGCGTGTAGTCGCGATTGCGGCTGACTGCGCCGTCATCGCCCTTGGCGTAGGACAGCCCGACGAGAATGAACTCCTCGATGACCGGACCGTTCAGATTCATGCGGCGGCTGATCTGGCGGATGACCGGAAATGCATAGTCGGCGTCGGTGACGAAAAGCACGGGATAGCGCCGCGCGGGGTCGTCGCCATAGGAAGCCGGCAGTTGGACAAACACCTGATAGTCGCGCCCGGACGCCGGGTCGGGAACGTCCCAGACCTGCGAGCCCGCGATCTCATACGGGGCCCCCGCCCCACGCTGGTAAGGGACAGGCGTCGGCGGATTCGAGGGCACGGTTGGCGTGGGCTGCGCAGCGGCCTTCCTTTCCCAGAAAACGATTCCGTCCGTCAAACAGAGAATGCCGACAAAGGCAGTGATGACCAAAATTCGCATGCGTTCTCCACAAAATCGATTTAGCGTTTCGTCCATCCCTGTGGCGCCACTGGAATGCCCCCCACAGGGTGGACAGCGTCACGCCGGTTCTTTGACCCGCCGGAATGTCGGCATGTCACTCGGCTTCATTCTCTAACGAACACTCAATACGTCTTCGACCTGCACCTGCGGATGAAGAGAGTCAAGTTCGAGCGGTCGATCCGGCAGCAGCCAGATCGGGTCGTCTCGTCCCGACGGGCGGTTTAGCACGAAGCGGGGGAAGTACAGACGGAGGCCCGTGTTCGGAAGCGTAACCGACTGGACGCCGCCGGACTGCCGGGCGCGAACGGCGCCCCCCACGCCAACGACGGTTCCGAAGCCGTAATCCTGGACGACATTGCTGAACAGGACGGCGGAAGAGTAGGTCAGCGGCCCGACGAGGATATGGACTTCGCCGTCGAAATGCAGCGTGTTGTCCGGAAACGCCGGGTTTTCCGTTTCGATCATGCCCGTGACGAGCTGGCCCGCCACCTGCCCCTTGTCCTTGTTGTCCTTCAGGACACGCAGAACATAGTGCGACCCGGTCTTGTAGGGCCGACCGGCGATGTAGCGCAGGATGCCGTCGATCCACAGCTGGTCATCACCGCCCTCGTTGTGCCGGATATCGATGATGAGCCGCCTGACACCGGCCTCGCGCATCTGGGTGAACGCGTCCCGGGTGAATGTGAAGAAACGATCCCTGTCTTGCCAGACGAAAGACCCGATGGTGAGAAGGGCGCTGTCGTCATGCAGAAGCTCGAAACGGAACTGCCGCTCGAAGCTCATCTCCCGCCGCAGGACGGCAGGGGTTTCCGAACTCGCCGGCACCTGCAGCACATCGGTGGGAGCACCGTCCAGGACCAGGTCGTAGCTCTGCGGCGCACCATGCATCTTCCACTGATACAGCCACCAGCGCTGCGCCAGCAGGGCGGCGCGGAACGCCGGGCTGTCGCCATGGGTGCGGGCCAGGAACGCCTGCGTGAGCTGCTGGATGTCCACGCCGTTCACCTGCCTGATCCGCGCCCCGGCAAGTGGCGTCTCCCCACCGCCCAGGGCCGCGACGATGGTCACGTTCTCACTTCCGTCCAGCGCCACCTCGAAGGGGAAGAACCCCGTTCCCGCCTCCAGGGCCCTGCGCGCCTCCTCCCGCCAGTCGGGGAAGCCGATGAAAAGGTGCCCGTCGGCGAAGATCGGGTTCAGCCGGGCCAGCGCCGCCCAGGCCTGGTCCCGTCCCAAGGGACGGTCGAGGGAACGCTCGATCTCGTCCACCGCGCGGGTAAGCCGGACCGGGTCCACCGAATGGGTGAGGTCCGGGTGCTTCTGTTCGATCGTCTCGATCGCAAATCGGAGGTCGGCCCGGAGAGCGGCGGGAGACAAGGGCTGTCCGTCGAAAGCGACCGCCGCCGTGGACCCCGTGGACAAGACGACGGCCGCCGTCACACAGGTGAGGAGCGTACGGAGGTATGGAGCCACGGTGGCTGACCTTTCATCTGATAGAGCGCTGTTGCACCGAGGAGTGCTGTTGAATATATGAACCTATATTTCAACAGCGTCCAGGGGGGTTTCCCATGACCAAACCCATCGATCGGCGCGCGGTCAGTGATCCCGGACAGATCCGCCTTCTCCGCTCGCCGGTCCGCCAGGAGGTCGTGGACACGCTCGCCGCCCTGGGTGGACAGGCCAGCGTCGGCGCCCTGGCGGAGCAGTTGGGCCGTCCAGCGGACGGGCTCTATTACCATCTGCGGGCGCTGACGAAGGGCGGGCTGGTCACCGAGGTCGTGGGACCGGACGGTGGGGAACGGCTGTATCGGCTGGCGGGAGAAGGCGACGAGCCGCTACGATTGGCCTATGCGAGCGGGCCGCGGGGAAACCTCTCCGAGCTTGGCCCCTTCGCACGGGGGCTGCTGAAGATCGCGGTTCAAGACTTCGAAGACGCGCTGGGGACGGAGGGTGTCGTCGTGGACGGCCGCCGCCGCGAACTCTGGGCATCGCGCAACAAGGGATGGCTCAGCCCCGGGGATGTGGAGGAGGTCAATGCCCTCCTGGAAAGACTGACCACGCTGACCAGCCAGCCAAAGGCCCGCGGGCGCGACCGTCTCATGAGCTTGGCATTCGTACTGACGCCCGTGAATCCCAGACCCAAGCGGCGGGTACCAGGTGGTTGAAACTTGTATGCAGCATGAGCTACCCCTCACCCTGTCGACGATCTCGGTCCGTGAGGGGTAGCCGAAGCAATTCCGCCGAAAGCGCGGGGACCGTCTCGAACCTGGGGATGATCCGCGTGGCCAGCGCAGGATCCTCTGCAGACTTGGCATTCGGGGGGATCATGACGAGGTGGGCGGTTGCACCGGCTCAGCAAGGTGGCGCCTCTTGCCAGGAGCGCCACCAAAATTTGTTTGTCGGCCCCGCATCCAGCCTAGGTGCGTCAGTCCAGGGCCACGACTGCCTCGACCTCCAAGGATCACCAGCAGGACACGGTCCTTCGCGCCCGGCAAAGGATTGTCCAGCCCCGGATCGGTGCCCCTGCCGTCTGTGAGGCGCGGTCGCAGCCGTTGTGGCTACGTCTCCGGCGCGATCAGATCCAGTGACGGGAAATAGGAACGGTAGCGTCGACCGTCGCGGGTCAGCAGGGGCTACCCGGCGACGGCGGCATGGGCCCCGATGAAGAAATCGGGCAAGACGCCGGTGCGGCTGCCCCCGGCCGCGCGGTAGCGCTGGAACACCTTGCCGGCCAGGAACGGGGCGGCGCGGGGTATCTCCGCCATGGTGATCCCGGCCTGCTCCAACACGTCGTCAAGTTCCTCGATCCGCTGGAACCGCACCGACAACTCGGCATAGACCACACCGGTTATGAGCAGCGGTCCCTTGATTGCCGCGGTGTCCAGCTGCCGGAGCGACCAGTCCGCCCAGAGGGGATCGTCGGTGACGACATCGAGCAGGACGTTGGCATCGATCAGGGTCACGGTCAGCTTTCGCCGCGCGTCAATGCCATGATCTCGTCGGTGCTGAGGCCGATGCCGGCGCGACCGCGCAAGGCGGCGAACCGGCTGGTCGGACATCCGGCATCGACCTTGATGAGGACGACGCGCCCGTCCGGCTCCAGTCGGAAATCGACCGCACTGCCGCGTTCGATGCCCAACTTGTCGCGCACCGGCTTGGGAATGGTGACCTGACCCTTGCTCGTGACCGTGGTGGCCATAGCTCCCCCAGTAATACTGATCCGGAGAAAGGCATCACATAGTGCACCTGCTCCGTGGGTGCCAGCATGCATGCCAAGCGGTCCGGATGCCATCCACCTGATGGCCGAGATCCGCGACCGGCGGCGACCGGTCGATCTTCTGGTCGGCATGAGGCACCGTCAACATCCCGAGTGTCGGCCGCAACCGTGGCAGGGAATGAGAGAGCCGCCTCGGCTTGGCAGGAGGCGGATCCTGGGAAGTCATGCAGGTCCAGGGGCATCCACCATTCGGAATGCGAGTTACCTGCATTTGCGTCGCCCGTCCCGTATGCAGGCCTCGACTTTGAATGAGAGGCACGCGCAATTCTGCGCCGTTCCCTGACCCTGTCCCTACTGATGACGGGCGCCGGCTTCGTCGCCGCCGCGCCGACCCTCGCCCAACCCTTACCGGCGCAAGCTTGGAAACTGCCCGGTCATAGACGGCGAGGTTGACCTCGCCGTTCAGACGTGACGGATAAATGATCCCGTCCGGTGCCTGCGGATGATCGTGAAACGCAGCGGACCATGCCCGCCCCAGCGTGTGGGAGCGACCACGAACAGCATCCGACGGAACACCCAGGGTGACAGCGCCGTCACCGCGCAGGTCGACGAGGTCGAGAGGCCGAACCGCAGCGATTTCTGCATAAAGCCGTCCCGTAAGCTCGCTCTCCGCCATCAGGAGGGGACCGATGATCCCGTCCCTCTGATCCCGCAGGACCGCTTCAAGGAAGCAGACCGTCAGGGTTTGGCCGAGATAAAGCACACTGAAGCGATGACGCTCGATCCGGCGCCGGGGATCGCTGAACCGGCTGCGCGCCATGCCGAAGCCCAATAGATCGGTGGAATAGGCGGCATGGATCCGGCCGAACCGCTTACCCGGATTCACCCTGTGCAAAGGGAGCGATACCGTGGAAAGGGCCCCGGGAGGACGGGTGCCGGTCACTCAGGTGAAATCCCCCAGGGCCATACCGGCAGCGGCGGCAACCACCTCCGCCTCCCGGCCCTCCTCCAGCGCCTCACGCCCGGTGAGGCCATCAAGCGCCCCGTGCGGCTGAACCAGGAAGCGGTAGACAGCCCAAGGAGCCCCCAAGTGCTCCAGAAGCGCTGGCAGGGCGGCATAGGGCTTGCCATCCGCATCAATCTGCCAGACCGGGAAGCGAAACCCGCGTCTGGCACCCTCCAGCCCGAGAATCCGGCCGTTCCGACGCTTGGCGTTGACCGTCACCCGGGTCGTGCCGAGAAGCTTGGCCAGATCCTCGGCATTCACCATGTCCGCGCCGGCCAGGATCTCCCCTGCCCGCGCATTGCCCCGGGCCCGGGCGGCAGCGAGGGCTGCCTGCAACGCCGGATCGCGATCCGCGACCGTCTCCACGGGAAATGACGCCGATGGGGTCGCCGGAGTGACGTGGCTGACCGTCGCCGTGCCATCGGGGGCGACATCGACCTGAAGCCGAACGGCCTGGCCAGTCGCCTGGCTCCGAGCAACGGCTTCACCGAAACCTTCCAGCAGCGAGCCGATCCGGGAGGGATCCCGCTCCAGAACCGTCGCTGTCGGACCGGTGGCTGTTACCGTGAACCGCGCCGCTTCTTTGTCCGTCCTGCCCTTCCGCGTGCCGGAGACGGCCATGGCCCAGACATCGGGGCGAGGCGTATCTCCCCGAACCGCCGCAGGACGGCTATCGATCTTGCCATTGGCCATGGCGTTCCCCTTCATTGGGTAATCTTGGACATCCCGATAAGTTCGTCAAGTTCGTTCAGGGTCCGTCAGTGGATCGGCTTCAGGTCCAAATCATCAGGAAGGGGGCTTCAGCCTCATGCTTTCGGCGTCCACGACCACTTCCGCCGAGGTCGGAACCCACTTGCGCAGATTTTCTTTGGCCGTCGCAGCCGCCCGCAGGGACATCCCGAGCGCCTCCGCCCTTTTGGCCCCTTCCATGCGCATGGCTGCTGTCGGCATGGCTATGCTCCTCCCGGGTGCTCAGTCGAGGGTGGATGGGGCGGGGACGGCATCCGCCCGCTCGAACGGGAAGCCTTCATCGGCCCAGCCGGTCATCCCCCCGGTCATGACCTTGACCGGCCGTCCCATCCGGGCGACCCGCAAGGCCCCCTTGTCCGCCCCGTTGCAGTGGGGACCGGCGCAGTAGACGACGAACAGGGTGTCGGCCGGATACTCGGCCAGGCGCTTCTCCGCCAGGTCCAGCACGGGGATGTTGACGGCCCCGGGCACATGGGCCGTCCGGAAGGCCTTGCGGCCGCGGACATCCACCAGCACGAAGCCCGGCGTCGCTGCGGCCATCGCCGCCTCCACATCGGCACAGTCGGTCTCGATCGCGAACTTGGCCTCCAGATGCCGGATCATCACGCTCGGGTCGGCGGCGGGAACGGCGGTTACCGGGTTGCTCATGGGAGCCTTCCTCCATCGGGTTGCGATGGCGGGATCATGGGGCGAAGGCCGGGCTTCCGAAATCCAGGGCCGTGCCATAGAATATTGAAATCATGCCAAAAAGCCGCCCTCTTTCTCCCTCGTCAGTGCCCCCCTCCCCTTCCATGGTCGCCGGGCGGGAGCGGAACGTGGTGGTGGTCGCCTATGACGGGCTCTGCACCTTCGAGTTCGGCATCGCGGTGGAGGTGTTCGGCCTGCCCCGGCCGGAGATGGGGCCGGATTGGTACCACTGCACCGTGGTCGCCGCGGAGAGCGGGCCGATGCGGGCCCTGGGCGGGGTACAGATCACGGCAGAGGAGAACCTGGACCTGATCCGACAGGCCGGGACGATCGTACTCCCCGGGTGGCGGTCCCCAACAGATCCGGTGCCGGAGGCCCTGGTCAGCGCCCTACGGGATGCCCATGCGGCGGGGGCCCGGCTCGTCTCCATCTGCTCCGGCGTCTTTGCCATCGCCGCCACAGGGCTGCTGTCGGGGCGGGAGGCGACGACCCATTGGCGCTATGCGGAGCTGCTGACCGCGCGCTACCCGGACATCCGCTTTGTGCCCGACGTGCTCTATGTCGATCACGGTCGGCTGATGACGTCGGCGGGGAGTGCGGCCGGTCTCGACCTGTGCCTGCACATCGTGCGCCGGGATTTCGGGGCGGACGCGGCGAACCGGGTCGCCCGCCGGCTTGTGGTCCCGGCCCATCGCGACGGCGGACAGCCCCAGGTCATCGAGCGGCCCGTTCCGGCGGAGCGGGAAGGAAAGCGGTTATCCCCTCTTCTGGACCATATGCGCCGCCACCTGGACCAGGACCATGCGCTGCGGGATCTGGCCGACCGGGCGGGGATGAGCCTGCGCACCTTCCTACGCCGCTTCCGCGATATGACGGGAACCACCCCCGGGGAATGGCTGCTGCGGGAGCGGGTGGAGCGGGCGGCGGAGCTGCTGCGCGGCACCGATGCCGGGATCGAGGACATCGCCACCGCCTGCGGTTTCCCCACCGCGGCCGCCCTGCGCTACCATGTCCGCACCCGCTTCGGCACCACCCCGTCCCGTTTGCGCCGGGACATGGGCGCCCCACCGGCAGGCCCGGATCCTTTGACATGAAGGCCCGCTGCCCAATCTGTTAAAGGTTGCTCCCGATTCCCCGATCGACGCCCCTGCCTTGCCGGGCTTGTCAAATGCTTTGGCAACGTGCCGTGACAGGAGGAGCGCCGGTATCTTGTACGCTATCCCCAGTCCTATCAAAGCCACGACGGCGTCGCGCCCGCGGCCCCTCCCGAAAGGGGCGTCCGGATAACGGAGGCGCGGACAGTGCTGCTTCAGGCCACGAAAAGATTGGGGCGGACCAAGGCCTTGGCTCGCGATCTGCCCGACCCTTGGGCCGCCAATCGGGTTCCCATTCGATGGGAAGCCATCAGCCTCACCGCATGGTGATTTCCAGACTCCCTATGCGAAGAGGGCCGTAACGGGCAGCGCGGTGAGCCTGTCCCCAAGCGGCACCGGGCGGTCATGATCGTAGAGGACGATGCCCTGTACAAAGCGATCCCCTGCCGCCTGGGCGAGGCGCTGGAGGCCCTTCAGGTCGGATCGCGTGACTGTGGCGGCCGCCTTGACCTCGATCCCGACTAGGCGCCCCAACCGGTCCTCCAGGACAACATCCACCTCGGCGCCATCCTTGTCGCGAAAGTGGGAGAGTGTGATCCCCGATCCGCTCCAAGCCACCTGCTTCATGAGTTCGGAAACGACGAAACTTTCCAGCACCGGTCCAAATCCCGTCCGGTCGGAGGCGACCCGCTCCGGTGAAAGACCCCGCAGCGCCGCCAAAAGGCCGCTGTCCAGGAAATGCAGCTTGGGTGTCTTGATCAGCCTGGACAGTGCATTGCTGTGCCAGGACGGCAGGAGATGCAGGAGCCACAACTGCGTGAAGACGGATGTGTAGCGCTGCGTTGTGACATGGTTCAGGCCCAGGGCGGCACCCGTGGCCGAATGGTTCACCAACTGGCCGGCTTGCTGCGCCAGGGCCCGGAGGAGCCGGGGCATGCGGTCGAGTTGATCGATCGTGGCAACGTCTTGGACGTCCCGCTGCACCAGAGCATCCACATAGGCGAGGTACCAGGCCTCACGACGGGACCAGGACGACCGCCGCACCGCCTCCGGATAGCCCCCTGCCAGAACGGTGGCCACCAAGTCCGCCCCCGTGACACCCGGCTCGATCGGCAGTGACAGATGCCCGGTCGGCGCGAATACTGCCTGCAGGAAGTTACCCGGCCGCCCCCGGATCTCCGCCTGAGCCAAAGGCAACAGCGGGATCGCCTCCATCCGTCCGGCCAGGCTGTCGGCAACGGCCGGAACCGTCATAAGATTGGCGGATCCGGTAAGCAGGAAGCGGCCAGGTCGAGGGTCCCGGTCCACGGATTCCTTGATGGCCAGAAGGAGCCCCGGGGCCCGCTGCACCTCGTCGATGGCGACGGTGTCGAGGGCCCGAACAAACCCGACAGGATCGGCGCGGGCCGTCGCCAGGGTGGTGGCATCGTCGAGGGTCAGATACGGACGCCCGTCATCGCACAGTGCACGCAGCAGGGTCGTCTTGCCGGACTGCCGCGGCCCGGTGATAAGCACCACGCGGGTATCGGAAAGCGCCTCTGCGATGCGGATCCTTGTATGACGCGGATACATGGAGCGATTGGCCTTCATGGATGGCCGGGTACGTCCAATTGAAATCCGCATCCCGACTGATTGAAAGTGACGTACCGGCCCGTTGAAAGTCAAGGCCAATGAACCGATGCCGTGGAAGGGTCCGTTCCGCTACAACAGGACCCGGCCACGGCCACCGGTCTCGCCGAAACCCTTTTTGCAGCGACCCGATCCAAGACGGATCCAGCGTCAGAAACTCCGCTCTCGGATCGGCGGCCACCATCATGCCCCGTGCCGACCTTTCGTCCGTCCAGGTCCCTCGCATGATGGGAAGGGCATCACCCAGACATCGACGCGCGGCGCATCTCCCAGAACGACCGCCTCGCGAGCCCGTCCCGGTTCTCGCCACCGCTCAAGGACTCCCGACCAAACCGCGGCCTCTGCGAATACTAGCCGAGGATCTCATCGATACGCCGGCGCAATGCATTCAACTCGGCTCGGGCAGCATCGTCCAATGCCTCCCTATGCTGATGGATTGATGCCAAATCCTGGTTGAGCTTCCCGACCGCTCGAAGGGCTTTTGCCACCAGCGACGGCCTCGGGGCCGCTGCCTCGGCCGACGGGGAGTCGGGCTTGTCCTCGGCTGCACGGATGCGCCGCGCCTCAGCGACGGTCAACGCCCCCGCCTTGGCGCGGTCCCAAAGGAGCGCCTGGACTTTCTCGGTCCTGGCCAGGCCGATCTCCAGCAGCAAACCCGCAGACACACCGCCGATATGGCTGGCGTACTCCTCCCGCAGCCATGCCGGCAATCGGGTCAGGCGCGCCATCTCCGCCACATGGATTCGGGACTTACCCAGAGCCTTGGCGGTCTGATCCTGGGTCCAGCCATTTCGCTCCTGCAGCCGGATGACCGCATCCGCCTCTTCCAGCGGGGTCAATTGCGACCGCTGGACATTTTCCAACAGGGCTATTTCCTGGGGGTCCGTCCCCTCTGGTGCGACGACGGCGGAGATTGTCGCCCAGCCCAGCATGCGGGCCGCCCGCCACCGACGCTCCCCGGCGATGATGGTGAAGCCCCCTGCCCCATCCATCGACACAATGATCGGCTGAAGCAGCTTGACCCGCTCCATACTGGCGGCCAGCTCTTCAAGTTGCTGTTGATCAAAGGAGCGCCGCGGTTGGTCGGGCCGAGGCTGCGCTCTTGCGACATCGATTTCGATGAGCTGCATTCCCTGGCGGATGCCGAAGATCGCATCGGTCCGTCGATCATCCATCGACCCGGCCCGGCGCTGCTGGAGAGCCGCATTGGCGCCTGTCGTCGGCTTCAGCCTCATACCCCTGCCCTTTTCACCATGTGATCGACGATGGCATCCGCCATGGCCTGGAACGGCTGCGCCAGGATATCGCGCACACCGTCGAAACTCAGCAGCGGGCGCCCATGCTGCAAGGCATTGGTGAAGTCAGCCGCACGCGGTATCGGGGGGAAAACCTGAAGACCCGCATCCTCGGCAATGGCCACCAGATCATCGTAGGAGCGCTTGCTGCTGCTCTCGCCCTTGGCATACAGGGTCGGCAGAACGCCGAGAACCTGGAGGTTCGGATTGCGCCGTCGGGCCTTGGCAATGGTCTGCAGCAGCATGTCCATGCCGACGACGGCATACGGATGGGTCTGCACCGGGATCAACACAAGGTCCGCCGCGAACAGGGCATTCAAGGTCATCATCGCCAGCGTCGGCGGTGTGTCGATCAGGATGACGTCGTACCCGTCGCCCAGTGCAACAACCTGGTCATGGAGGCGGAACTGGCCGCCGGACGGATCGGCGATCAGCTGCATATCGGCCGCCGCCAGGGTCTGGGAGGTCGGCAGCAGATCGAACAGACCATCCACCACCGGCATCACCGTGTCGACTGCGGCTTTTCCCTCGATCAGCACCTCATACAGGCCCCGCCTCTCCTGACCGACGGCGATGGGATCGACGCCGACGCCGATGGTGGCATTGCACTGCGAATCCGCATCGATCACACAGACCTTCACCCCCCGCTGCCCCAGCAGTGCCGCCAGATTAAGCGTGGTTGTCGTCTTGGCCACGCCGCCCTTCTGGTTTGTCACGGCAACGATGAGCGCCTTCCGGGTGCTGGCACTGTGAAGGAACACAGCAATGTCGGCCGGTATGGCCTCCCTACCGCTTTCCCAGCGACTGATTCTGCTTTTGTCATATCGTCGGCCGAGATAGCCGTTCAGATAGGCGGCGAACTGCTCCTGCGTCTGCCCACGTGCTGCCCGGCGCTCCGCAACGATGTTTCCGGTCATGTGCACAACGCCCTGAATGTTGGATGTCCAACACTGGCATAGCGGGGGAGGTTGCGTCAACTCCGTGTTGACCCTCGCCGCAGAATGCTACGCGGCAATGTTGGATGTCCAACATTCGGCATCGGATCGGCCGATGCCTCAATCAGCCGAAGCCATGCATTCTCAGCCGACCCTGCTCAGCGATCTT
Organism: Pseudomonadota bacterium; assembly: GCA_046045995.1. Lineage (GTDB taxonomy): Bacteria > Pseudomonadota > Alphaproteobacteria > Azospirillales > Azospirillaceae > Indioceanicola. Next base: position 11,427 of record JBJOKR010000142.1, read on the forward strand.
CCCCATCCAGGCCAAGAATGCCTTGTCGGGGTCGCGCGGCAGGGCCTTCCCGGCGAATGCCTGCCGCCATTCCGCGATGTAAGCATCGCAATCCAAACCGGGATATCGACGGGAAAACTCATCATAGGTCGCCGCCTTCAAGGCAGGGGGACCACCCCGTTCATCATCCGTCTTCCCGTCGATCAGGTCGACGGTCGCGCCGTCCCTCACGTCCGTCGCTTTCAACCGGCCGACCGGATTGCGGACAGCCTTGTGCTTCAGCTCCGCTTCAAAAGCCAGCCGCTCCGCCTTCTTGCTGACGTCAAAGGTCAGACCGACGACAGATCGGCCATCCTTGATGATGTCCCATGTGATCACAAGGTCGGACAACTCGTTGATCTCCTCCACCGCCGGCTCGAGGGCCCGTCGGCGGAAGGCACGGAAATCGGTCAGCTTGTCGTCAGGAACACCGAGCAAGCGACGGAAATCCTGGATGTCGACCTGCCAGCTTGGCTGAACGAGGTTGGCCCGCAACTCCATCAGCTCATAGAGCGTGGTGGCATATTTGCCTCGGAACTGGGCGATAACGGCAAGGCGCAGCCGAGCATAAACCGCCGGCTTGGCGATCCAAGGTCGGGCCAGACTAGGAAACTCATAACGCAGTATGCCCGTCCCGTCCTTGGCTGTATCGGCATAGATGATACCGCCGACCTGCCGTCGTTCCTCGCCGCGACCGGAGAGGTAGTTCAAAGTGACCCGGACCTCTGCCAATCGCTCAAGACTGGACCGTATACGGTCGGAACTCTCGTGCGAACCGACCCACTGCTGCAGCTGCCGGTAGGAAAGCTCAAAGACCTGCCGGTTCTCAAGCTCGGGATACGCATTGGCAAGAAGATAGTTGAAAATTTTCCTATCGAGACCCGTCAGCTCCACGTTCTCAGTGGTGACGTGGATGACCGCAGCGCCCTTGGGAAATGTCGGATCCGTCCTCATATCCGCGATGTTGCCGGTGGCCTTCGGCGGCGGGAGGACAGCGGAGGGAGCAATGGCCTCCGTCACCGCCGGACCCGGCGGGGGATCAATGGCGACGAGCGCCTGGGATTTCAGCTCCTTTCGCTTCATGGTCTAAAGTGTACTAAGGCTGAACAACGGTGTACACAATTCTGTTTTCAGACGCCTGAATCGACCAGGAGTCTGGGGTGTCCAGCTGGGTGGCGCCCATTTTGTACACCTATCGGGTTCGGCGGAGAGCGTATCCAGCTGCCATAGCCGCGAATCGGCCGCCCATTTTGTACACCTATCGATCCTATGGGCCGGTAGGTGGGAGCATAACCTGGGCTCACGCACGGTCTATCAGGGATAGGAGCCCCACCGAGTCGCCGATTTCGCGCACATCCGGGGGGGGCGCCCATTCTGTACACATGTAAGTGTCCGTCCGAAGACATGTTGAATCGGATGAATCGGTTGTGATTCAATGGCCTGTGTTCCCCGATGCAGGCCCTTTGAGATGTGGACGAGCGCGAACCGAGGTTTGTATGACCGCAGCCAT
>JBJOKR010000143.1:0-12947 GCA_046045995.1 Pseudomonadota bacterium
ATACCGCCTCCCGGTGTTCGGGGGCGATGCCGGGGCCGTTGTCGGCCACGGCCACCTCCATCGCGTCCGCCGCTCCCTCCGTTCCGGCCCGGCGGACGGTGACGGTGACCCGGCCGGTCACCGCCGGGGCGAATTTCACCGCGTTGGACAGAAGGTTCACAACCACCTGGGCCAGCCGGTCCCGATCGGCCCGCACCATCGGCAGATCGCCGGGAAGGTCCAGGCACAGGGCAACGTTCCGGTCCCGGAACAAGGGTGCTGTGGCGGTTGCGGAGTCACCGATCACCTCACCCAGGTCGACCGGCCCCGGCGTCCAGTCGATCTCCCCCGCTTCGATCTTGGCGAAATCCAGCACCTGATTGATCAGCCGGGTCAGCCGCTCCGACTCTCGGATGACCGTCGCCAGGAAGGTTCGCCGATCCTCTGTGCCCATCTCCGGCGTGTCGTGCATCAGCTCCGACAACGCCCGGATGGAGGTGAGGGGGGTGCGCAGTTCATGGGTGACCGTGGACAGGAAATCATCCTTCATCCGGTCCAATTGGCGCAGCTGGGCATTGGCGGCGGTCAGCGCATCTGTCGCTTCCTCCAGGGCCTTGGATTTACGTTCCAGCCGCCGGCTGTAATCGATCACCTCGCTCGTCTCATCGATCATGCGCAGCAGTTCGGCCTGGCCCACCGCCCCGTTCCCGGCGACAGAGGCCAGGGCCACCCGGGCGGAGGCGGCACCGATGGCGCCCGCCAATTGGCGTTCCACCTGCCGGATCAGGTCGGCATCCACCCGGGCGGTGGGGGAAAGCGGGGACTGCCCCCGGGCCAGGATGCCGTGCAGGGTGGCGACGGCGCGCTCCCGCCCCAGGAACCGGGCCAGCAGGTCGCGTACCTGGCCGACCGTGGCCTCCCCCCGCCATGCGCCCGCCGCCTCGTCATGCTCGAACACCTCCACGAAGGCGGTGGCTTGGGCCCGCTCCGCCGGGCCCGCCCGGTTCAGCAGCGACAGGCCGATGAAACAGGCCAGATTGGCGAACAGGCTCCAGAACAGGCTGTGTGCCAGGGGGGAAAGGCTGGTCAGACCGAGCAGCCCCTCCGGCCGCAGCCAGGCGATGTCGAAGGGCCCGCCCATGATCCAGGCCGCATCACCCCCGAAACTACCGGCAAGGGAAGGGAGAAGCAGCGTGTAGGCCCAGATCAGGGACCCGGCCCCGATCCCCGCCAGGGCGCCCGCCCGGGTCGCCCCGGTCCAATAGATGCCGCCCAGAAGGGCCGGCACGAACTGCGCCACTGCGGCGAAGGAGATCAGGCCGATGGAGACCAACCCCTGGTCCGCCGCCGCCCGGACATAGAGATAGCCCAGCAGCAGGACGACGACGATGGCCACCCGCCGCACCGTCAGCATCAACCGCCCCAGGTCGCGTACCCGCGCCGCCGCCCGGCGCCAGCGTAGCAGCAAGGGCAGGACCAGGTCGTTGGACACCATGGTGGCCAGCGCCACCGTCTCCACGATGATCATGCCGGTGGCGGCCGACAGCCCACCGATGAAGGCGATCAGCGCCACCACCTGCCACTCCCGCGACAGGGGTAGGGACAGGACCATCATGTCAGGGTTGCCCCCTGGCGGAAGCAGGATCAGCCCGGCCATGGCCACGGGCAGGACGAACAGATTGATCAGCAGCAGATAGGCCGGGAAGACCCAGAGTGCCCGCTTCAGGTGCCGCTCATCCGTGTTCTCCACCACCATCACCTGGAACTGCCGGGGCAGGCAGATCACCGCCGCCATGGACAGCAGCATCACCGTGATCCAGGTGCCGCCGGACAGGGCCGGGGTGGCCGTGAACAGGGCGGAAGCCTGGGGATGGGCGGCGGCCTGGGCGAACAGATCGCCCGGCCCGTCGAACAGGCCCCAGACGACGGCCCCGCCCACGGCCAGGAAGGCCAGCAGCTTCACCACGCTTTCAAAGGCCACGGCGGTGACCAGCCCCGGATGGTGTTCGGAGGCATCGATGCTGCGGGTGCCGAAGATGATGGCGAAGACCGCCATCAGCAGCGCCACCCAGAACCCCGTATCGGTCAACGCCGTGCCCACCGCCCCCTGCGCCCCCGTCAGCACGTCGAAGCTGAGGGAGACTGCCTTGAGCTGGAGCGCCAGATAGGGGGTGATCCCCACCACCGTGACCAGGGCCACCAGACCGCCCAGCAACTGGCTGCGTCCATAGCGGGCGGCGATGAAATCGGCGATGGAGGTGGACCGCTGGCGCCGGGCGATGCGCAGGATCTTCACCAGCACCGCATAGCCCAGCAGCATCACCAGCGTCGGGCCCAGATATGTGGGAAGGAACGCGATCCCGCCGGTGTTGGCGCGGCCGACGCTGCCGTAGAAGGTCCAGCTGGTGCAGAACACGGCCATGCTCAGGGCATAGACCCAGGGCCCGCTGACCGGGATGCCCGCTGCCGCCCGCCGGTCGGCTGCCCAGGCGATGGCGAACAGCGCCAGGATGTACAGGAGGGAGACGGCGATGACCGGTCCTGCCCCCATCACCGCCGCTCCACCGTCAACGCAAGGCCCAGGATCAGCAACGCCCAGGCTGCGAACAGATACAGGTGCAGGGCCGGCAGGCCGATCACCGTCACCGGCGCATCGAAAATGCCCAGCAGCGGCGGGTTGAACAGAACCGCCCCCAGCAGGAACAAGGCGATCAGGCGGGCGCGGCGCCGCGGGCCGGGGCGGGGGTCGCCGCCCACCGATCCGGACCCTGGATCATTCCGCTCCCGATCCGGTGGGGACATCAGAACTGCCCCTCCCGCGCCACCAGCTCCACCGCCATGTTGGACCGGCGGATCGCCTCATCCAGGGTGGTGATCCCCCGCTCCTCCAGCAGGTCGATCAGGCGCAGGAAGATGGCCGCCGTCGCCAGGGCATCCCCCAGGGCGGAATGGCGGTCGACGATCGGAAGGCCCAGCCGCTCCGCGATCCCATCCAGGGAATGCTGCCCATCCTCCCCCTGGATCTGGCGGGACAGGATCATGGTATCCAGCACCGTCAGGTTGAACCGCACCCCCGCCGCCTTCTGTTTCATCTTCAGGAATTTCAGGTCGAAGGCGGCGTTATGGGCGACCAGCACGCTGTCCCCGCAGAAGGCCCGGAACTGCGCCACCGCCTCGGCCGGTTTCGGTGCACCCTCAACCATGGAATCGACGATGCCGTGGAACCGGGTGGACGCGGCCGGGATGGCGCGCCCTGGGTTCACCAGGGTCTGGAAGGTTTCCCCCGTCAGGATGCGGTTGTTGACGATCCGCACCCCGGCGATGGACACCAGCTCATCCCCTTGGCTCGGCTGAAGACCAGTCGTTTCGGTATCGAACACAACGAAGGTCAGGGCTTTCAGCCGGGTCCGCCCATGATCCCCTTCGGGCAAGGGCTGGTGCAGCAGGTCGAAATCGAAGAACTCCGGCCGGGGCTGGGCGGGTTCCGTCCGTCGGCCGTGCCGTTCCTGGGCCGGGGGCAGGGGAAGGCGCAGGCGCGCACGGCCGCTGCCCGCCCGTTCGCTCCACATATCCGACCGGTGATGGTCCAGCAGATCGCCGATGGTCAGGCCGGCCAGGGCGTCCGCAAGGGGTTCCTGGCGCCAGCGGTCCAGCCGCTCCGCCGGCAAGGGCGATCCATCCCAGACCAGATCGGCATAGATGAAGCGTCCCTCCGGATCGGCTTCCGCCCCGATATCCAGGGCGGTGCATCCCGTCGCCTCCGCCACCCGCACGGCCAGCCGGTCCAGCAGCACCACCAGGCTGTAGCTGTCCCCGTGGAACCATTGGGGCAGGCCGGTGACGGTCAGGCCAGGCCCCTCCTGGCGGGAACCGCGTTCGGCCAGAAGGGCGAACAAGTTGCTGGAATGCACATCGTCCATGGGCCAGGCGGCGGAGATCCCGGCCCGATACTCCACGGTGATGCGGTCCAGCCTGGCCATCAGGTCCCGGGCGGCGGTGATGATCGCGGCATCGAACCCGGCCCTCTCCTCCCCCGTCAGGTCCGGATGCTCCTCCAGCATCTGGGCCGCGGTGGACAGGCTGGTCAGGGGGGCGCGCACATCCTCCGTCGCCGCCCGCAGCAGCAGGTCGCGCCGGGCCAGGGTCGCCAGTTCCCGGGTCGCATCCTCCACCGTCACCACATAGCCGGTGATGGTGCCCTCCGCGGACAGGATCACCGCCATGCGGGATTGCAGAAGCCGCCCGTCTCCCGCCCCGGTGACGAAGGCGGCCGTGGTGCCGTCGGCATGGTCCAGGTGACGTCCCTCCTGCACCCGGCGGGTCAGCCGCTCCAGGGTGTGCAGCAGCGGCTCCCGTGTCACGAGATGGAGGAGGGATCGGCCCAGGCCCAGATCCGCTGTCCGCAGCAGGGCGCGGGCGGCCTCATTGTACAACAGAACCTGATGACGCAGATTGCAGACAACGACCCCCTGGTGCAGGTCGCGCAACAAGGCGCCCAGCTGGGCGTTCTGCTCCTCCGCCCGGCGCGTCGCGTCGGCGATCCGGGTGTCCATCTCCGTCCGCAGACGGGTAATGCGCCCTGCCAGGTCTGCCATGGCCGCTGCCATCGGGTGCAGGGGGCCATAATCGTCGCCCGGCCCGATGCCCCCGTCGCCCGCCCCCAGCAACGGGGCAATCGCGGTCAAGCGCCGAGCCTGGGCAAGGACCAGCCGGTCAACCGCCACCCACAGAAGGCCGACGGTTCCGGCGGCGATAAGGGCCGGCACCCACAGCAGCCCGGATGCGGACGCTCCACCAGGGCCGGCGGTCAGGAACGGCAGGAACAGGATGACCAGGAACACGGCGACGGCGGCACCCAGGAAGACCAATGCGGGCAGCCGCTGTGGGGTCATGCCGGCCGGCCCCCGGTCGCGGATGCCGGTCCTTCCGCCGGGGGTGGTGCTGCATCCAGATGGCGCCGCACCGTATCGACCAGATCACGGGTGGAAAAGGGCTTGATCACATAATCCGTCGCCCCCATGGCCAGCCCCTTCTGCCGCTCCACCTCCCGCGATTTGGCGGTCAGCATGATGACGGGCAGGGTGCCCAGGCCGGGAATGGCGCGGATCTGCTGGCAGACAGCATAGCCGTCCAGTTCCGGCATCATCGCATCCAACAGCAGAAGATCGGGCGGGTCCTGGCGCACCAGGCGCAACGCCTCCTCCCCCGTCCGGGCGATGAGGACACGGTAACCCGCCTTCTTCAACATGAATTCCAGCGACATGACGATGGATGGTTCGTCATCGGCCACCAGAACCGTGCGTTGCCCGGCGGCCTGCGACGGGGCGGACGACATCATCGGCAGTTTCCTCCTGCCGCCGGTCCGCGCCGGGTTGCCCGGTCCTTGTGACCCTGTGGCGGCTGCGGACAATTCTAGGCCTGGGGTCCAGCCTTGATCAAGCCTCCCGCCCGGGGACGAAGCCACCCGTCATTCGGCGACCCGCTGGATGATGCCGTTGGCCACCGCGATCAGGAAGATCAGCACCGCCATGGCCAGCAAGAAGGACAGAAGCCCCAGGATATAGCCGATGATCAGCAGCACCCCGTCCTGTTCCATGATGGCCAGGGCGATAACCGCGATGGTGACCGCCGGGAACAGGTTGCCAAAGGGGATCGGGGCGGTCAGTACGATGGATAGGATGAACAGGATGATGCCCAGAACCCGTTCCGCCGATCCCCGCATCAGGGCGGGCAGCCGCGGCCGGCATAGGCGTTCCACCTTGCGCAGCCAGGGCTGGGTCTTGAGAATGACCGTCAGCAAATCGTTCCGGGGAAAGCTGCGGTTGGCGATGAACCCGGGCAGCCAGGGCGCCGGACGCTTCAGCATTACTTGCCAGGCGAAAAAGATCACCGGAAGCCCGGTGATCACCGCCAGGCCCGGAGGGCCCGGAACACAATTGGGCAGGGCGAACAGCAGGATCAGGATGCCGAAGCCCCGGTCCCCCAGACGGTCCATGAAGGTACGGATGGTCATCCGCTGGTCGTCGCCATCGGCAAGGACCCGGATCAGGACATCGGAAGTACGTTCATGCTGGACCATGATGGCCCGGATGCTCCGCTGCGGGAGGGAAACTGCTGAAAACACCACCCCCGGGGAATGGTCGGCGGGGCAGGGGGCGTCCGACGGTCAGGCCCGCGCCCGTCCCTCTTCCGTCTGCTCCGCATCCGTCCCGCGGCGGATGGCCGGCATGTACAGCAGCAGCGCCGCCGCCACGTAGATGGAGGAGAAGGTGCCGACCAGGATGCCCCAGAACAGGGCGATGGTGAAGTTGGCAAGCGCGCTGCCGCCGAACATCAGCAGCGGCAGGATGGCGATCAGGGTCGTGCCGCTGGTCAGGATCGTCCGCCCCAGGGTCTGATTGACCGCCATGTTGATGATGTCCTTCAGGTCGGCCGATTTGTGCTTGCGCATCTGTTCGCGCATGCGGTCGAACACGACCACCGTATCGTTGATCGAATACCCAGCCAGGGTCAGCAGGGCCGCAACCGCCGTCAGGTCGAAATCCAGTTGCAGGAAGACGAACAGCCCGACCGTGACGAACACGTCGTGGAAGGTGGCGATCAGGGCGGCGATGCCGAACTGCCATTCGAAGCGGAAGGCCACATAGGCGGCGATGGCGACCACGGCCAGGACCGTGGCGATGATGCCGTCGCGCATCAGTTCATTGCCGACGCGGGGACCCACCACCTCCACACGGCGGAATTCATAGCCGTCGCCCAGCGCAGCCCGGACCGCCTGCACAGCGGTCGCCTGGGCTGCGTCGCCGCCCGGCTGCTGGGCAAGGCGGATCAGGGCGTCGTTTGGGCTGCCGAACTGCTGGATCTGGACTTCCCCCATGTTCAGGGCGGTCATTTTCTGGCGCAGGGCCGATACATCAACCGGAGCCTCCGTCCGGACCTCGATCGCGATACCGCCCTTGAAATCGATTCCCAGGTTCAACCCCGGCCAGAACAGCCCGACGATCGTGGCGATCACCATCGCCAGTGTCACGACGAAGCCGAACACGCGAAGTCGGGCAAAATCGATGGCTGTATTCTCGGGAACCAGGCGGATGGGCTTCATCGGGAACCTTTGGAAAACGGTCACGGCGTCGGAAGCGGCCCTGCCATGTATGAGATCCTGCGCGGGCGCGGCACTATAGCGACAGGTGGGGCGGCAGGCGATGGTATTCCACCCCGCCCCCGGCACGGGTTGTGGATAATGGGTGTCAGCCCAGGTTGAACCGCGTGATCGCGGCGGCGACATCATCCTGGAAATCCGGTCCCAGCCGGATGATCGCCGCCTGGTCTGGCACATCCTTCAGCGTCTTGGGATCCAGGCTGGTCAGCAGGGCGGCGGGCATCCCGGCCGTCATGGACATGGCCTTCAGGCCGCGGATCAGGTCGATCCCGCCCAGCCCGTCCATCACGGCGGAAGCGATCAGCATGTCCGGCGGCATGCGCACGGCCAGGCTGATCGCCTCGATCGGATCGACGACGGAGTTCACCTTGAACCCGCAGGCCGCCAGTTCCGTCGCCACCCGCTTGCCGACCAGTTTGTTGGGGGAGACAAGCATGATGTCCACATCCCGGACCTCGACATCGGTGATGTCAAACTCATAGCGGACGGGCAGGGCGCGGATGATCTGATTGGTTTCGGGAAGGTCGGGTTGCACCTCCCGGTCCGCCATCTCGGCGATGCGGTCGGCGAAGACCAGCATGGCCGACAGCTGCTTCTCATCCAGATCCTTCAGCCCGGCCAGGAAGGTCTCCATCCGCTGGGCGATCAGGGTGACGATGGGGTAGCCGAAGCTGCTGCCGGTGCCCTTCAGGCTGTTCGCCTCGCGCCGCAGGTCGCGGATGCCGTCACCGATGGCGACACGGCCTTCCTTCATCCCCTTGACGGCACCGTAGATGATCTGGAGCCGATCCTGCACATCGTCGCGGAATTCCACCCGCAACTGCTGCATCAGCTCATCGAAATCGTGATGGTCCGCCATGGCAGTAACCCCTTTGTCCTTGTCGCCCCATATACCGCCCCCGCATCGGCGGGAGCAAGGGGTGCGTCGCGTCGCGTGGCCCACCGCCGCCGCCAGCGTCGGGCCGGCACGGAACGGGAGGCCCCGGCGGGGTGTTCTTGACAGGTAACCGCCCCGGATGGCGCCCTTGATGGGCAGGGGCTGCCGCTTCCCGTCGCTAGAGGCCGTTCACCATGATATGCCGCGCCCAGACCCTGCCGTTGCTCATCCTGGTGCTCCTGCTCGCCGCCGCACCTGCAACCGCACGGCAGCAGGCGGGCCAGCCGGAGGACCGGGTTGATCCCCTGCCCCGGCAGGAGGCTGTAGTCCCCGACGGCAATCCGGCGGACGGCGCGGTCAGCGGGGTTCGCCCCGGGGATGGGGAACCGGTGATGGGCACAGCGGATCGGCCCTTGCCCGGCCGGGTGCAGGATAATCCGGGCCAGGGCGGCGGGACCGCACCAGGACGGCCAGCCGCCATGTCGCCCGGCGAACCGGCAGTGGAAGCGCCGGGGGCCATCGGGCGCGGCCGCGCCTATGCAGAGGATCTGAAGGATTACACGGTCCACCTGTCCGACACGGAATCCTTCGGCAAAGTATCGCGGCTGATCATCAACCTGGAAAGCGGCTTGCTGGAACAGGTGGAGGTGACGGCCGGTGGCGGCCTCCTGGGGATCGGGGAGACCCGGTTCCGCATCCCCTTCGACCAGGTGGCCGCGATCGACACCACGGCCCGGGAAATGCGCGTCGCCATCACCCGCCAGCAGATCGAACTGCCGGGCAGCACCGCCGACCGGGGCGCGAACGGCCAGTGACCGGGGGTGGGCCTTGAGAGCCATCCGCGGCCCGCGAATGCGGAACACCCCGGCGGTGGGGCCGGGGCGTTCTGGCAGTTCCGATGATCGGCCGCGTGCCGGGCCGGTTTGTCAGGCCGCCAGGCGCTGGATTTCCAGCCGGCTCCACACATCCAGCAGGGCGTCCACCAGATGGTCCATGCGGTCATCGTCGTGGAAGGGCGTGGGCGTCAGGCGCAGGCGTTCCGTGCCGCGGGGCACGGTGGGGTAGTTGATCGGCTGGACATAGATGTTGTGCAGGCGCAGCAGATCGTCGCTCGCCTGCTTGCACAGACGGGGATCGCCGACCAGCAGCGGGACGATGTGGCTGACCGATGGCATCACCGGCAGACCGGCCTGGGCCAGGCGCCGCTTCAGGGTCGCCGCCCGCTCCTGGTGCTTGCGGCGCAGCTCGTCATGTTCCTTAAGGAACCGGACGGAGGCCAGCGCTCCCGCGGCCAGCACGGGGGCGAGGGAGGTGGTGAAGATGAAGCTGGAGGCGAAGCTGCGCACGCAATCCACCAGGGCTTCCGACCCGGTGATATAGCCGCCCATCACGCCAAAGGCCTTGCCCAGGGTGCCCTCGATCACGGTCAGGCGATGCATCACGCCGTCCCGCTCCGCCACGCCGGCGCCGCGGGGGCCGTACATGCCGACCGCATGCACCTCATCCAGGTAGGTCATGGCGCCATGCTTGTCCGCCACGTCGCAGATCTCCGCGATGGGGGCGATGTCGCCGTCCATGGAATAGACGCTCTCGAACGCGACCAATTTGGGCTGGTGCTTGGGGTACTGGGACAGCAGCGCGTCCAGATGGTCCACGTCATTGTGGCGCCAGATGTGCTTCTTCGCCCCGGAATGCCGGATCCCTTCGATCATGGAGGCATGGTTCAGCGCATCGGAGAAGACCACGCAGTCGGGCAGCAGGCGGGGCAGGGTGCTGAGCGTCGCCTCATTGCTGATATAGCCCGAGGTGAAAAGCAATGCCGCTTCCTTCCCGTGGAGGTCGGCCAGTTCCTGCTCCAGCAACACATGGTAATGGTTTGTGCCGGATATATTACGGGTGCCCCCGGCCCCTGCACCGCACTTGTGCAACGCCTCGATCATGGAACCGATGACGACGGGGTTCTGGCCCATGGCCAGATAGTCGTTGGAGCACCAGACCGTGACGTCCCGCGACGGAGCCTCCGGCTCGGGGTAGAAGGCGGCGGTGGGGAATTCCCCGACCCGGCGTTCCAGGTCCGCGAAGACGCGGTACCGGCCCTCCCGGCGCAGACCATCGATCTGGCCCTTGAAAAAGCTTTCGTAGTCCATCGCGCGCTAACCCCTGGTGGCAATCCAGTCTCTAACCGGAAAGGCCGGATGTCCACCTTAATCTAATGGCGCATCCGTCGGCGGCGAAGCCCTGCGCGGCACCGTGTCGCGCAAGCCCCATGGTCCATCATGGCCGGGTGAAACCGGGGTCGGCGTTGATGTCGGTCAATTCATCATTACCCGACAAAAGACCAGGGCCCGCCGAATCCCGGACGGATCAGGCGGGGCGGGGGACGGGCGACCCAGCCCCCCTGTCTTTTCCCGCGGACCTGTCAGGCGGACCAGTGGCCCTCCCGGACCAGCCAATCGGTGGTGTCCTCCAGGGCGCGGCCGAAGCGGGCCAGCAAATCCTCCACCTCCCCCTCGCTGATGACCAGCGGCGGGGAGAAGCCGATGCTGTCGCCGATGGGGCGCAGGATGGCACCATGGCCATGGCTGAAGCCCACCAGCTTCGCACCCACGGCCAGGGTGGGGTCGAAGGGCCGGCGGCTCGCCTTGTCGGCCACCAACTCCACCGCCCCGATCAGGCCGACACCCCGCACCTCCCCCACTAGGGGATGGTCCTTGAACCGGCGCAACCCGGCTTGGAACATCGGGGCCAGATCGCGCACCCGGCCGACGATGTCCCGCTCCTCATAGATCCTCAAGGTCTCCAGGGCGACGGCGCAAGCGACCGGATGGCCCGAATAGGTGTAGCCATGGCCAAAGGTGCCGATCTTGGCGGATTCGGCCACACAGGCCTGGTAGATCGCCTCATTCACCATCACCGCCGACAGGGGCATGTAGGCGGAGGTGAGCGCCTTGGCGGAGGTGAGGATGTCCGGCGCCATTCCGTAGGTCTGGCTGCCCCACATGTTGCCGGTCCGGCCATACCCGCAGATCACCTCATCGGCGATCAGCAGCACCTCATACTTCCGCAGGACCGCTTGGATCTTCTCGAAATAGGTCGCCGGTGGGACGATCACGCCGCCCGCCCCCATCACCGGCTCGGCGATGAAGGCGGCCACCGTCTCCGGCCCCTCCCGCAGGATCGTCTGCTCCAGGGTATCGGCCAGGCGGGTGGCGAAATCCTCCTCCGTCTCCCCCTCCTCATGGAAGCGGTACCAGTGGGGGCAGTCGGTATGAAGGATGCGGGCGATGGGAAGATCGAAATCCCGGTGGTTGTTGGGCAGGCCGGTCAGGCTGGCCGCCGCCACCGTCACCCCGTGATAGCCCTTGATCCGGGCGATGATCTTCTTCTTCTCCGGCTTGCCGATGGCGTTGTGGTAGTACCAGACCAGCTTCACCGCCGTATCGTTCGCCTCCGACCCGGAACAGGCGAAGAAAACCTTGCTCATCGGCACCGGCGCGATGGCGATCAGCTTCTCCGCCAAGTCGATGGCCGGTTCATGGCTCTTGTGGGCGAAGGCATGATAGAAGGGCAGGGCCCGCATCTGCCGGATCGCGGCGTCCACCAGCCGCGGCTCATCGAAGCCCAGCGACGTGCACCACAGCCCCGCCACCCCTTCGATATAGCTCTTGCCCGTATCGTCGGTGACGGTGACCCCGCGTCCACCCGTGATCACCAGCGGGCCCACGGTCTCATGGGTCTTCAGGTTCGTGTAGGGGTGCAGGTGGTAGGCCTTGTCCCGGCTGGCCGAGGAATTGCCGAGGTGAAGGGTGTCCATGATGGGCGTCCGTCCCGGTGAGCTTTCTGGATCGGGGCGCAGCCCGCGCCCGCTTTTTCGGCGCGCAGGATGCGCCGGGATCGGGCCGGGTGGCAAGGGGGGCAGAGACAGCCTGTATAGACATGTGGTCCCTTTTACTGGCCGGAAATAGAAAGGGGCGTCATCCCGGGATGACGCCCCTTGCCTTCATGCTATCCGGCGGCCGGCCTATCCGGCGGCCGGTCTGGCCGGTGATGCCCGGACGCGGTCTCAGTTCCGGCTGATCGTGCCGGTGGCGCCGTCCACGCGGACCAAGACGATGCGCGACCCGGCCTTGTTCAGCACTTCCACATCATAATGCCCGTCCTGTTCCGTCACCGTGCCGATGCGGGCGCCCGGGGCGTCGATGCCGGACAGGAAGGTGGACACCATGCTCTTCGCCTCATCGACGGACACCGCCTTGTTGGTCAGGGCGACACCGCCCTGGGCCCGGGCGATGCGGATATCGACGATCTTCACCCCGGCCTTGTTCTGGACCTCGACCACGAACTGGTCGGTTTCCTCCGTCACATTGGACACGCGGGTGCCCGGGGCATCGATGCCGGAGAGGAAGGATTCGACGATCTCCCGCGCCTGCTTGGCGGAAACGGCCTCATTGACCATGGCGACCTGCCGGGCTGGGAATTCCCCGGCAAGGGCGGGGGCGGCGCACAGGGCGATCAGGGTGGCGGCGATGGCGTTGGCAAGACGGCGCATGGGTCGGATCCTTACGGTTCGGCTGGCCGTCCCGATGATCCGGTCCGGCCCCCTGTACTCGGGTGGGAGTAGAGAAGCCGAATTCAGTTACAGTTTTGTTGCGCCAGACCGGCCGAAATGCATAGCACTTCTGTCGTGGTCTCCGGAACTTTCGGGTAGGGACATATTCGAACGGAACACAGTGCCCGACCCGATTTCGGCACTGGTTGGAACGCTGCCAGCGTAATTTCATTACTGTGCCGGCGCTAGGCATGCGAAGACGCAGTCTCCGCCATGCGGGCAGGGCGTGCGCGCGATCGGGGTCAGTAGGCGGTGCGGATACATCCGGTCAGCCGGCGATGGCGGAACCGCTTCGGCCGCGGGCTGCCGTCGGGCGGTCCAGG
>JBJOKR010000144.1:0-12660 GCA_046045995.1 Pseudomonadota bacterium
CCCGGACCGGGCACGCTTCGCCCGAAGCCTGTACGGGCATGCGAACCTCTATGGTGTCTTCCTGGACCTCGCCATCCGCTTGACCCGACCCAAGGGGATCGTCAGCTTCCTGGTTCCGTCCAGCTTTCTGGGAGGGGAGTATTTCAAGAACCTGCGCCGCACCCTGGCGGCGGACGCACCTCCCGTAAGGCTGGACGTTGTCGAGGAACGCCGGGATGTCTTCGATGGGGTGTTGCAGGAAACGATCCTAGCCACCTTCCGCCGGACCCGGCGGCGCACCGCCGCCGTCGGCATCATCCAGGCGGAGAACCAGGACGATCTGCGGGTCGTGCCGGTCGGAACACTCACCCTACCGCCCCTTGCCGGTGCACCTTGGATCCTTGCCCGCCACCCGGAGGATGCGGATCTGGCGGCCCGGCTACGACGGATGCCCTCCCGTTTGGCTGATTGGGGATACAAGGTCAGTACCGGCCCCTTGGTCTGGAATCGGCACAAGCCGCAACTGGGATCCAAGCGCCGCCCCGGTGGCATCCCCGTCATCTGGGCGGAGAGTATCACGGCGGATGGGCGGTTCGAGTACAGGACCCAACGGGTCAATCACAGCCCCTGGTTCACCCCGGGTCCCGGGGATGATTGGCTGATCGTGCGCAAGCCCAGTGTCCTGCTGCAACGCACGACGGCGAAGGAGCAGGCGCGGCGCCTGATCGCCGCCGAACTACCCGCCGCCTTCATCAAGGAACATGGCGGTGTCACGGTGGAGAACCACGTGAACATGCTGCTACCCTTGGCGGCAAAGCCAGCGGTCCCGCCCCCGGTTCTGGCGGCGTTCCTGAACAGCCGGGCCGCCGACCGCGCTTTCCGCTGCCTGAGTGGAAGCGTCGCCGTGTCCGCCTATGAGCTTGAGGCGCTGCCCTTGCCGCCCCCGGCGGATCTGCGCGAGCTTTCCTTCCTCACGGCCGGCTATGTCGAGCGGCACCACGTGGACGATGTCTGCAACCGGGTGTATGGCATTGGGGATCATGACGCTTCCGCCCTTTCCTGACCGTGGGGAGATCCTCCGCCGTCTTCGGATCATCTTTCCGGAGGGGACGCCCGATGGGGACAAATGTGTGCGCGACGCCTCGGCAGCGGCCGTGGCTGCGTTTCTGTACATCGGTGCCGTTGCGGATGCCGACCGGTGGATGAATCCCGTCCATGTCGTGCGGATGAGCGACCAACGCCTGTCCGATCCGCAGGCGGACGACCGCGAGGCCTACCGTCTGCAGCCGACCGCCCGGGGGGAACGCTGGTATCAGGAGAACAGCCGGGAACAGATCCGGGACGAGGTCATACGCCAGGGGCTGGTTCCGAATGGCGCCGTTGTCGTTCGGCCCGACATCGGCACGACCTCAAGCAAGCCCCGCTACGCGCTGACCCGCGCCTTTGCCGACTTGTTCGACCCGGACCTGGACGATGCCGCCTTCCGCCTTCGGGCGGAAGCGTGGCGGACGGCGACCTTGGATCCCGCCGCCCTGGCCCGGATCGCCGTTGTCTCCGCCGGAAGTGCCCGGGCGGAGGCGGATGTGCTGGTCACCTTCCCCAGCCGGGATACGCGGCGATTGGCACCGGGCCCCAGTTCGGAGATCGCCAAGGCGGTGATCGAAGTGTTCGCCCTGCGGTTCCTGGCCGACCCCGTTGTCTTGTGGTTGAGCGAAAGTGCGGAGAAGGTGGCACCGAGGGATCAGGCCCTGGTGCGGCGGTTGCGCCTGGACATCGCGGCGGACCGGGTCCTGCCGGACATCATCCTGTTGGACCGCGGCAGCGCCGCGGCCTCCCTCCGCCTTGTCTTCGTCGAGGTGGTCGCATCGGACGGTCCTGTCACGGAGGAGCGGGCACGAGCCTTCCACCGGCTGGCGTCGGAGGCAGGGTTCAAGCCCGACCATGTCGCCTGTGTCACCGCCTTCCTGGACCGCAACCGCCCGGAAGCGAAGAAAACCCTCCCCGTCCTGGCCTGGGACAGCGTCGCGTGGTTCGCCAGTGAGCCGGACAGCCTTCTACAACTCCATCGGGAGGGGCCGCGGCTGTCGGCGCTCCAATCCAGTCGCCTGTGAAGGCCATCGACCGAGTAGGGCCGAGGCTGTCCTATCTGTCCCATCCGTCCAGCTTCCCGCCCCCGCCTCAGATACTGAAATCCAGGCGGTTGGCGGCGTCGGAGGGGATGCCGGCTTTGTGGGCGCGGGCGCAGAGGTCGTCGATGGTGGTGCGGTCCAGGCGCTCCATCACCTCTTCCTGCAATTCCGCCCAGAGGGGGCGGACGACGCGGCGGCCCAGGTCGGCGCCCACCTCATCCTCGATCGGGTCGGTGGCCTGTTCCAGGGCGCGCACCACCCGCACGATCTCCCCCAGGGTGATGCGGCGCCGTTCCTTGGCCAGGCGGTAACCGCCGCGGGGGCCGCGTACGCCGGTCAGCACGCCGGCCCGCACCAGGGCCTGGAGCACCTGTTCCAGGTAGCGCTTGGGGATGCCCTGGCGTTCGGTGATCTCCGCCGACTGGACCGGGGCGGAGCCGGCGTTGTAGGCGATGTCCAGCACCGTCTCGATCGCGAACATCAGCTTCTTGGAGATGCGCAGCATCGCGGCCGCCTTACGCCGTGGTCCCGGTGGATCCAAACCCGCCGGTGCCGCGGGCGCTGTCCGGCAGGGTGTCCACCATTGCCCAGGCCAGCCGCTCCACCCTGGCCAGCACCATCTGGGCGATGCGCATGCCCCGCTCCACCACGAAGGGCTCCGCCCCCAGATTGGCCAGGATCACCCCCACCTCCCGTCCGTTATGTACTGCGCATGTGCGCCTGTATGTTGGAATTCCGAGAGTTTTGTACATGTAATCGGTCCTCAAGCGCCTTCATGTGGCTGTTGCGTTCACCAGAGCAGCAGCTACTAAGCAGTTTCCTGTAAACCGGACGCGGATTTAACACGAGAGCATCAGTGAAACCAGAGGCGGATTGATTTTTCCTGTGTCGCCAAGTGATGCAAAAGACCGCACCGCCGTCTGCCCAATTCACCTGATGCCCACATCGGCCAGTGTAGTACGATAGTGCACAGAGCGAATCATACTCCGGATGCGGCCATAGCCGCAACGCTCCACAACTAAACACCGTACTGGACAGCCATGAACGCGCGATATACAAATGAGGTACTCAGGGATTTCGAGAGTACTTGGCGATGGCGGGTAGTCATCAAGGCGCGCAGTGGCGGAAATGCGACTTTCAGATCCATACGCCACGCGATCCGCAATGGAGCGGGAGTCCCGCCCTTCCCGGCGGAACCACTGAACTGGAGGGCGAACGCGCGGCCTGGGCGGATCGCTTCGTGGCCGCCTGTACCGCGCGCCGCCTGACTGCGTTCGCGGTCACCGATCATCACGACTATGCGCTCCTGGAGCATATCAAGGCGGCCGTGTCCCGCCTAGATCCTGAGACCCGTCCCTGGTTTTTCCCCGGCATGGAGGTGACCTGCACCGACTCGGCGCAGTGCCTCGTGCTGTTCGACCCGGAGACCACGGAGCAGCATTGGCGGCAGCTGTTCGGGAAGTTCAGGAACGTGCCCCCGCCTGATCCAAATGCCGCCCGGGCGCCGCAGGCGCAGGAATGCGGGCTGACCGTGGAGGAACTAATTGGCGTTCTCGCCGAGGACGTGCTCCTGCGGAATCGCACGATTATGCTGCCGCATGCCGGTGGCGATGACGCCCATAAATCCGTCCTCCGCCAGGGCTTTCACCCGCGGTTCCGCGCCCTCGCCTGCGATGGTGTCTACATCGAGAAGCCCTTCGCCGATCTGAACGCAGTCACGAAGCAGAAGATCTATGGCCAGATCGATCAATGGGGTCGGCGTCGGCGCGGTATCATTGCGACCGGCGACAACCGGTTCGCCGACTGGCGGCGGCTTGGTGCCCACGCCTGCTGGATCCGGCTCGGCGAGCCGACCACTGAGGCCATCCGGCAGGCGCTGCTGGCCGACGAGGCCCGGATTGCGTACGAGCAGCCGGTCCTGCCGTCCCAGCGCGTGCTCGGCGTTCGCGTGTCGTCGCAGTTGACGGGCCCGGACTTCGCGCTGACGCTGAACGACGGGTTCACGACCCTGATCGGCGGGCGTGGATCGGGCAAGTCCGCTGTGCTGGAGTATCTCCGTTTCGGGCTCGGGCGCTCGGCGGTTGATATCGACCAGCTGGGCGAGGCCAAGCGCCGCGACGGCGCACCGGAAGTCGATCTGCGGACGCGCGAGCGTGATCTCATCACCACAACCCTGCAGGACGGCTGGGTCGAGGTCACGCTGGAGCGCGACGGCGTCGTTGAAGTCTGGCGGCGAGAGGGCCGGGAGCGGGACACGATCCGTGTGACCGCCGAAGGTACGGCGGCCCAGGTGCTTCCCGTGCCGGCCGCGCAGGAGCGTTTCCGTGCCCGGGCCTTCTATCAGAAACAGCTTTCGTCCCTGGTCGTCAACACAGCGTCGGCGGCGGACCAGATCACCGGCATCGCCGCGGCCGAATCCGTCGACCTGCGCCGAAGCATCGAGCAGGCGGCCGTCGCGGCGAAGCGGCAGGTCGTCACCGCTTTCCAAGAGTTGGTGCAGCACTGGGCCACCGTGGCCGAACTGACCCAGGCGACGGAAGCCGTGGAGGATTTGCGGCGGCGGATCGCCGCCACGCAGAAGCGCCTGGAAGAGGAGGGATTGAGCCCGGAGGGACAGTCCCTGCTCGCTCAAGCTCCGACGATGAATCGGCGGCGCGCGCTGTTTTCCGAGGCCGCCAGCCGCCTCACCGCGGACGCCAAGACCGTGGCGGACGTTGGCTCCAGGCTGGGGGCGCTGGATGTCGGGCCCTGGGAGGCGGTGGCCGGGCAAGCCGATGTCGACGCCTACGCTGCGGCGTTGCGGGAAGCGCGTGCGAAGGTGGACGCGCTCCTGTCTGCGGCGGCCGGAGCGATCACAGCGCTGGAGGCGGCGCGGGCCCGACGCGCTGGAGGCTTCGCCACGGCGTTCGCTGACTTCGATGCCCGACACAAGCAGGCGGTCGCCGCCCAGGCGAGCCTCCAGGTGCTGGTGACGGAGTCGCAGAAGCTGGTTGACGAGCTGGGCGTCGCCGAGGCCCGCCAGCGCGCTGCCCAGGCGGCCGCGGCGGCGCGTGGGGACGCTCCCGAAAGGCTCGCAGCGGCCCGCAGCCGGGTGGCGGATATCGCGGCCGAGATGCGGAGGACGCTGGAGGTGGCGGCGCAGTCCGTCGCGGCGATGTCGGACGGGCTGATACGGGCCACGGTCGTCACCGATCCAGTTCCGGCCGAGTTCGTCGACGCTCTCCACGACCTCTGCGACAAGGTCCGCATCCGCGAACTGCGCATGAAGTGTGAGGACTTCGTGCGGCAGCAGATTGCTGCCGGAAACTGGGATGGGCTGGTCGACGCGCTTCTCGACATCTACCGGCACAAGGTGCAGACCCGCGCCGTCGATCCGGGAGAGGACATCACGGCGCGGATCGCGACGGCACTCAGCTTCCCCGGCGGATTGACGGCGACGCAGACGGCCGAGATCTTCGCCAGGTTCGACGACACACAGCTCTCCCGCCTGCTGATGCTGGCGCCGGCGCACAGGATCGCGTTCGAGTACAGGGACGGCGACAATTTCGTGCCGTTCGTGCAGGCCTCGCCCGGCCAGCAGGCCGCCGCACTGCTCACACTGCTGCTCAACCAGGAGGCGGGCACCCTCGTCATCGACCAGCCCGAGGACGATCTCGACAACAAAGTCGTCATGGACATCGTCAGATTGGTCCAGCGAATGAAGCGCAAGCGCCAGCTGATCTTCGCAACGCATAACGCGAACTTTGTGGTCAACGGGGATGCCGACAAGGTCGTGGCCCTGGCGCCGGGTCTCGCCGGCGACGGCCAGCCGGGGCACCGCATAGCAGTCGCGGTCGACGGGGCGATCGAGACGGAGGCTGTGCGCAAGGAGATCACGGAGACGATGGAGGGCGGGCGCCCGGCGTTCGAGCTCCGAGGGCGTAAGTACCAGTTCCGCTGAAGGCCATGTTGCCGCCGCCGTCCATCGGTTTTACCAATTCGGACCTAACAAAGCCATCGGGCAAGCCGCTTCGGTGAGTTGGTGCAGGAAATGCAGCACCCTTGCGCAGCTTGCGTTCAGCTTGCGGAATACGAACTACCCATGGCAGTTCACTTCCATCCGCAACCCGACAAGAGCTGTTCCACCCGGACCCCCAGCGCCTCCCCCAGCGCCAACATCAGCAGCAAACTCGGATTTCTGCGTCCGTTCTCCAATTGGCTCAGATAACCTACCGACACCCCCGTCCTGTGGGCGAGGTCTTCCTGGGTCAGGCCTTTTTCGGTCCGGACGGCGCGTAAGTGGGCACCGAAGGCTTTCAACGTCTCCATGACGGCAGTCGGCGCCATTGCCGGGCCGACCACCATTCACTATAGTTAAAGTCCGGCTGCCAGGGCCCTCAACAGACCCTCCGCCCGACCTTATTCGACCGCACTGACCTCCCGACGCCTGGGGCGGAGGTAAACGGGGATGTCCAGCGAATGACGACCACAAACGTGATCATGCACCCGGCGGCCAACCATATAGGGCAAGCGTTGAGATTGATCGCCGTGTTCGAGGAGGGGCAAGGAGCGGCGCCGGATGCAGGGCAAGTCTCGGAACTGATCGAGGCCAATGTGCCCCCGTCGGTTCGCGGGGATGTCAGTACTACTCTGCTCGCTCTTGGCTTGGCTGTCGGAGGGATGAGCAAGGACCAAGACTACCTTGCTGACGCCTGCACGATGCTCGGGTATCATCTCCAACCGATCAAGGAGGGGCCGGAGAAACTCTTTGCGAAGAGCCGTCCCAGTGAGACGGCCCTTGAAGCGGCCAGACCGTTGATCTATCGCCTGGCCTTTGAGGTCTTCAATCCCGCGCATAGGGATCGGGAAGATGGAAGCCAGCGCGACAGCATGGCTCTCACTGCGCTCGGGTACGTCGTGATGGAGTTGATCGCGAGTGGCTACGGCCCCGATTGGAGGCATGCCCATGGGATTGCCGCGTCGATGATGTTTCTCGCCGCAGCCCACTACATTTCTGCCACCGACGCGCCGGCCGAGGCATAGTGCTCTTCGGTTCACACCCTGCTCCATGTGGCCGCCGGCGTATCCGCTGACGCCCGATCCAGCTTGGAAATGACCGGCCCAATGTGGCACTAATCCATCTGCGCTTTCGCCCTTCCGGTTGATGTGGAGCGGGGGCTGCACACGCTGTTATGCCGCTTGCTGGATTGGTCCATGAACGCTGTTGAGATCGAAGAAGCCGTATCGGCCCTTGCTGAGCGCCCGTTCGACCCGGAGGAGTTTCCGTACGCCTTTCTGGAGGCCTTCGGGAACAAGGAAACCACCATCCGGAAGCTGAAGAGCGGCGCGTCCAACAAGTCGGACATCGGTGGCGTCCTTCAGACCAGCAACATCCACATAAAGGTGTGCGCCGCCGGCGAGGTGGCGAACACGCTGGCCGCGCTGAAGGCCAGCCCGGCGACGGCGCGGGCGAAGGCGAAATTCGTGCTGGCGACCGACGGGGTGGAGTTCGGGGCGGAGGAGCTGGGCAGCGATGACCCGCCGCTGTTCTGCCCCTACCGTGAGTTCCCGGATCATTTCGGTTTCTTCCTGCCCCTGGCCGGCATCACCACCGTCAAGCAGATCCGGGAAAGCTCCTTCGACATCAAGGCGACCGGGCGGCTGAACCGGCTCTATGTCGAACTGCTGAAGGACAATCCGGACTGGGCCGCCGCCGACCGCCGCCACGACATGAACCACTTCATGGCACGGCTGATCTTCTGCTTCTTCGCCGAGGACACGGACATCTTCAACGGCAGCGGCCTGTTCACCGCCACCGTGGAGCAGATGAGCGAGCGTGATGGCTCCAACACCCACCAGGTGATCAGCGCCATCTTCCAGGCGATGAATACACCTACCCGCCATAACGGCCAGCTTGATGATCGATACCGTGTGGCGGCCGGCATTCCCCGCTGGGCGGACCAGTTCCCCTATGTGAACGGCGGCCTGTTTTCCGGCGGCACCGATGTGCCGCGGTTCAGCCGGATCGCCCGCTCCTATCTGCTCAACATCGGGAAACTGGACTGGACGAAGATCAACCCGGACATCTTCGGGTCCATGATCCAGGCAGTCGCGGACGACGAGGAGCGTGGCGCGCTCGGCATGCACTACACCAGCGTGCCGAACATCCTGAAGGTCCTGAACCCGCTGTTCCTGGATGACCTTCGTGGCCGGCTGGAGGAGGCCGGAACCAATCCTCGCATGCTGCTGAACCTGCGCAAGCGGATGTCGCGGATCAGGGTGTTCGATCCGGCATGTGGATCAGGAAACTTTCTGGTCATCGCCTACAAGCAGATGCGGGAGATTGAGGCTGAGATTAACAAGCGGCGCGGAGAAGCGGGGCGCAAAAGCGACATCCCGCTGACGAACTTCCGTGGCATTGAAATTCGGAACTTTCCGGCTGAGATCGCCCGGCTGGCACTCATCATCGCGGAATTTCAGTGCGACGTTCTCTATCGCGGACAAAAGGAGGCCTTAGCGGAGTTCCTACCGTTGGATGCGGAAAATTGGATCACTTGCGGCAATGCTCTACAGCTCGACTGGCTTGGTCTCTGTCGACCGACGGGAACTGGAGTGAAAATTCAAGCCGACGACCTGTTTGGAACACCGCTACATCAGGCGCAGATCGATTTCGAGAATGAGGGCGGCGAAACATATATCTGTGGGAATCCTCCCTACCGAGGCAGCAAGTGGCAAGACGACGAGCAGAAAGCCGACCTCGGGCGCGCATGGTCGGATCACCCGCAACTGGCTAGGACGACTGATTTCGTATCGGGCTGGATAGCCGCATACCTAAAGTACGCCCGCTCAGTACCTGATGCCATGGCGGCTTTCGTGACGACCAACAGCATCTGCCAAGGCCAGCAGGCGACCGAAATCTGGCCAGTCGTAATGCAACGAGGTAGGGAGATCCGCTTCGCGCATACCCCCTTCACCTGGAAGAATCTCGCAAGTCACAATGCTGGCGTCACCGTGATCATTGTTGGTTTAGGGCCAAGATCATCCCTGCCCAAAACTTTATTCGGCGACGATGGTCTCGTGCGCAAGTGCGAAGTCATCGGACCGTATCTCGTGCCCAACATGCCGGATGCGGTCACAAAAGCGAACAGACCCCTTGGCTCGCAGTCCACCATGCTTTTCGGGAACATGCCCCGAGATGGAGGCCATCTTTTCCTTACGACTCAAGAGGCACGGGAGCTTCGCCGAGACACCACCACAAAAAAATTTGTACGCCGCTTCCTCGGCTCCGATGAACTTATTAACGGCAAGCTTCGATACTGCCTCTGGATCGAGGATTCAGATGCGCCGATGGCAAGGACGAATCCGTTTATCGCTGAGCGATTGGCATTGGTCGCGGAGAACAGACGTCGCTCTCCTGCAGAGTCCACGCGTGCGTTCGCAAATTCACCGCACCGCTTTGTTCAGATAGCAGGAGTAGCAAAGAGGCTCACGATCATCGTCCCAAGGGTGTCTTCAGAGAACCGCGAATATCTACCGGTCGATTTAGTCACCGACGAATGTATTGTAGGCGACCGAAACTTTGCTCTTTACGATGCTCCGCTCTGGAACATGGCGCTGATTGCTTCACGTCTGCACTGGGTGTGGATTGGAACCGTCTGCGTTCGCATGCGGACAGACTTTTCATACTCAAATACGTTAGGCTGGAACACTTTCCCGATCCCAACTCTTACCGAGAAGCACCGGAACGATCTCAAGCGATCATCGGAAAACATACTTATTGCTCGTGAACGATATTTTCCTAGTACTATTTCTGAACTATACGATGTAAATGGAATGCCATGTGATCTGCGCCAAGCGCATCTCGAGAACGATGAGCTAGTTGAACGCATTTATTTTGGACGCCGAATGAAAAATGACACCGAACGACTCGAAAGTCTGTTCACTTTATACAGAAAGGCGGTGCGGTCATGAGTGGATTTGCTCACGATATCGCGACTGGGACGACAACATTATCAGAAATCCTGCGGGTTCAAGCGACTATTTCTGCGGATCGGTTCTTTGGCTGTTTTGCCTACGCTACGCAATCCGGATTTAGGGCATTCGAGTTGGGGGTAACAAAAAGTTTTTGGAGCAAAACTGAGTCGCGGTGGCTGATTGGTATTGATTATGGCAGGACTGACCCGCGCGCCTTACGCGAGATTGCTAAACGCGCGAACACAGAAGTGCGGGTTTATGACGGCCGTTTTGTGGTCGAGCGAGAGGGCTTTGTTCCGCGTCGCGACTTCCATCCCAAGGTGGCAATGATGGAGAGCGCAACTGCGGACAGGAGCGGGGTTGTTCTCGGTTCTGGTAATTTCTCGTATAATGGTCTCCGACGTAGCGTAGAAGCTGGGTCGGCTTTTATTTGCACGACAGAGTCGGAGTTCAAGTCACTCCTCCGCCCGGTCAAGTTGGTTTTCGAGGACCTATGGAGACAGGCCACCCCACTCGATGAGATAATTAAGAAGTACGAGAGTCGTTTAGCGGCGCTGGTGAAGTCAAAAGATTCGAAGCGTGTCGCCGTTGCAAAAATCCCTACGAAAGGCTTCTGGATAGAGGCAGGTTACGTCACAAAGAATCGTGGGAGCAGAAAGCCAGGTAACCAGATTTTTGCTCCGCATGGGTTCCGAGACTATTTCGGAATCAAAAAAGGCAAGACCAAGTCAACTCTTATTGGTAAAATAACATTCGAGTTCGATGTGGGTCCAGCAGTGACGAAGAACTACCGGGATAATGACAACGGCATGGAGAAGTTAACTCTGCCCTTTCCTGAGGAACATGGCTTTGGTGTCTATGATGGGAAGGTTCTTGTTTTCGAAAAGAAGGGGAGGGGTTTTTTGTTGAGTGCGATCGAAGCCAAAGAGTTCGAACTCACATATGGGCATTGCCTTGCAAACGTTCGGCAAATGAACAAGGGAAGACGCTTCGGGGAGCTAGTTTAAATGGCTTTTGTTCCTTCTGTCTCGGTCACTTACACCCAGAGCGGCGCTTCTACGAATGCGAACGAGCTCGGCATGCGGCCGATGCAGGAGCGCGCCTATGAGAAGCGGGGCGAGCAGTATCTGCTGATCAAATCGCCGCCGGCTTCCGGCAAAAGCCGTGCGCTGATGTTCATCGCTTTGGACAAGCTGCGGAACCAGGGGCTGAAGCAGGCGATCATCGTGGTGCCCGAGCGCTCGATCGGGGCCAGCTTCAACGATGAAACTTTGAGCAAGTTCGGCTTCTGGGCGGATTGGAAGGTCGAGCCGCGCTGGAACCTGTGCAACTCACCGGGCACGGACGGTGGCAAGGTCAATTCCGTCGGGGCCTTCCTGGAAAGCGGGGATGAGGTGCTGGTCTGCACCCATGCGACCTTCCGCTTCGCTGTGGACAAGTACGGGATCGAGGTGTTCGACGATCGGCTGATTGCGGTCGATGAGTTCCACCATGTCTCCGCCAACCCCGACAACAAGTTGGGACTGCATCTGGGCCAGTTCATCGCGCGGGACCGGGTTCATATCGTGGCGATGACAGGGTCCTATTTCCGCGGCGATGCCGTGGCAGTGCTGGCCCCGCAGGATGAAGCGAAATTCGAAACCGTCACCTACACCTACTATGAGCAGCTGAACGGCTACACGTTCCTGAAGCAGCTCGACATCGGGTACTTCTTCTACAGCGGCTCCTACGCGGATGACATCTTGAAGGTTCTGGACCCGGCGGAGAAGACGATCGTCCACATTCCCAGTGTCAACTCCCGGGAGAGCACCAAGGACAAGATCCGGGAGGTCGAGCACATCATTGAGGAGCTGGGAACCTGGCAGGGGGTAGATCCCGCGACGGGCTTCCAACTGGTCAAGACGTCAGAGGGCAGGCTGCTGCGCATTGCAGACCTGGTGGATGATGATGCCACACGGCGCGACCATGTGGTTGCTGCGCTGAAAGACCCGGCGCAGAAGAACAACCGCGACCATGTGGACATCATCGTCGCCCTGGGTATGGCGAAGGAGGGATTCGACTGGATCTGGTGCGAACACGCGCTAACGGTGGGCTACCGCGCCAGCCTGACGGAGGTGGTGCAGATCATCGGCCGGGCGACACGGGATGCGCCGGGGAAGACGAAAGCGCGTTTCACCAACCTCATCGCCGAGCCGGATGCGTCGGAGGCCGCCGTTACGGAGGCCGTGAACGACACGCTGAAGGCCATCGCAGCCAGCCTGCTGATGGAGCAGGTGCTGGCCCCACGCTTCAATTTCACGCCTAAGACACCCCAGAGCGGCCCGGTGGAAGGGTTCGACTATGGCGAGGGTGGGTACGATCCTGAGAAACCCAATGTCGGCTTCAATGAGGAAACGGGTCAGTTCCAGATCGAGATCAAGGGCCTTGCCGTCCCGAAGACCAAGGAGGCGGAGCGCATCTGCAAGGAGGACCTGAACGAGGTGATCACAGCCTTCGTGCAGGACAAGCCGGCCATCGAACGCGGCCTCTTCGACTCCGAGCTGGTGCCGGAGGAGCTGACCCAGGTCCGTATGGGTAAGATCATCAAGGAGAAGTACCC
>JBJOKR010000145.1:0-12612 GCA_046045995.1 Pseudomonadota bacterium
GGAGCACGGCATGACCCGGCGGGTCTGGCTGATGACCTGTGCCCGCCTGGTGTCCGACGCCGCCGTGATGATCAAGGGCCTGGCGGAAGAAGGGCAGGTGGATCATAACCCCGAATACCGCCGCCTGCTGGATGAGGCGCGCCACCGGGTGAACGCCGCCGTGGACGGATTCGGGGCGACGGCCGTGCGCGATGCCTGTCTGGTCCTGCCGGTGAAGCACACCCAGGAGAAGGGCGCCGTCGCCCAGCAGGAGCCGAACATGGCCCATGCGCCGACCGAGGAGGAACTGGCGTCGACCCAGGCCGCCGCCATGCTGTTCGTCGCCTGCCGCAAGTATTCAGACCAGGAGGGGCTGGAGCGGGCCTTCCGCTCGAAGGAGGCGGATCTGGTCCACCGGCTTCAGATCGGAATCAATTTCCGTGTCGAATTCCTGCGCGCCCGCATGCGTCACCCCATCTGCCTCGCCCAGCTCCAGGGTGTGGCCCAGGTGCTGAAGGTGCTGCCCCAGACCGAGCAGGTGCTGGAACTGACCTACCGCGTGGAACGGACGATCGAGCGGTACAAGTAGCTCTTGGCTGCACGGGCGGCCAACAGGGGCGCTGTCCCTCAGGGCGCCGCACACCGGGAACGCTTGGAATTCCCCGCCCCTGCGGCAAGCCCGCAAGGTGTCTTTGCTGATATGTGACAGGCCTTCGTCGAAAGCGCTTGCAAACCGGATCGCAGCCGATTATCCCTCCCTTCGTCCACGCGGTCCCCTTCGTCTAGAGGCCTAGGACACCGCCCTTTCACGGCGGCGACACGGGTTCGAATCCCGTAGGGGACGCCAGACTTCCAGCGAAACGTACGGAAAAAATACGGAACGCCGCTTTCGGCCCCGATTCCGCACGGAAATCAGCCCAGATCCTTTCCGTACGGATGCTGAAAGCCCCGCCGCGGCGAACCGTGCGGGGCTCCAGATGCTGCACGCCGGGTCAGGGGCAGGCCAGCCGATCCAGCCCGGCCCGCAACAGCTCCGCCCCGGCGGGCCACGGGCCATGCAGGCCCCGGAGCCGCGGCGGGATGATCCCGTCCAGGGCGACCGACTCCACCAGCGCCGCGATCAGCGCGGGGGACGGCAGACCCTGGAACAGGGCGGGGGTGACGGGCCCGGCCAGGGCCTCCCCGGCCCTGCGCTGGGCCTCCGTGATGATGCCATTCTCCGCCAGGGTCGTCAGGGCGTCAGCCATCGTCACGCCCTCCCCGCATTGGCTGGTAAGATCCCGGCAATCATCGTTTCGGCCGGCAGCCCCGCACGGGCGCGTATGTCGGCGCGCTCCCGGGCGAACCAGGGGCCGCCGGGCAGGACTGCGCCAAGGCTGGCCAGGCCGGCGGCGATCTGCAGTAGGGCGCGGTCGCGCTGGTGCTGGTAATCGTCGTCGCTGGCCTGCCCCGTCAGGGCGAAATCGGCCTTCGCCAACAGCCCGTGAACCGTCGTCGCGCGAGCCTCAAGCAATGCGTCTTCCGCCGCGGACCAGGCCCGCATCTCCGGATCGTCGCCGCTGTCGTGGTCGGGACCGGCATCGGCCAGCCGGTCGATTGCCTCATTCGCGGCGACCCAGCGGACCCAGGCGACCACAGCCGGGTCAGGGGTTACGGTAATGCCGTAACCCTCGGCCGAAAGGCAAGGGGCCGGCGGCACGTCGGTGGATTCGGGCGCCTCGACCAGCAGCAGGCGCGCGGCGTTGGAGCGGTCAGACATGGGCCACCTCCGTCCGGCCGGTGGAGAACCAGGGCGACATGACGAAGGCGCCCCGGTCCATCTCGGGGATGTCGTATTCCAGGTCCCCGCCTTCCTCCATGTCCGGATCACCGGCACGGCGGTCCAGTTCGTCAATCAGGGCTTCCACGGCCGCATGCAGGATCGGCGTGGGCATCCGGTGCAGGATGTGCGCAGCGGGCAAAGTTCGGGTATTCTGGGAACCAGCCATGATCCGCAGCTCCTCTTCAGCTCGGGTTGTGGTCAGGCCGGACATGGGAGATTAGCGCCCCCTGTCCGGCCGCTTGTGTTCTCACACAATGTGGGTAGACTACTCACATCGGATTAATCTGGTCAATCCATATGTGTGAGAATGTGTGAGATGGTGAAAGACACAGCCCTATCGTTCCGCGTGCCGGCGGACATGAAAGCCGCTCTGGAAAAGGCGGCGACCGACGATGACCGCTCGGTGTCATCGCTCGTCGAGCGCATCTTGAAGGGATGGCTACAGGACCGGGGCTATCTGCCAAAGTGATGGGGGTCTGCATACTGTGCAGACCCCCGGCGGCAACCCCGCCTTACCCTCCCAGCGCCTTCATCACGCCCAGATTCAGCGATGTGGCGATGCTGTGCGTCGTCAGGTCCCGCTTCGTACGGTCGATAACCGCCCGTGCCTCCCGCTTCCGTGCCTCCTTCTCTCCGCGGTCGTCCGCGTCGATCCGGGCGCATTGCGCGCTGTAGTCCTTTTCCAGGGCCACCATGGTGTCGGCATAGACATCCCGGAGCCGATCAATCTGCTGTTGCGCGGTTGCCTTGGCGTAGGGGAACTGCGTCATGTTGTTCATGGTGCGGGGCCTCAGTCGATTGCGAGCAGGATAGCATCCGCCAGTGCGTCACCCTGGGCAACGGCGGCGGTGAAGGCAGCGCGGGCGGTTTCCGTCTCCGCCTGAAGGCGACCGTCGATTTCCCCGGCCAGGGCCTCGCGCAGCCGGCGGCACCGGTCGAGTGTGTCGCCGATGGCCCGGCGGGCGCTCGGGCTGACGGTCCCGGCCCGCAGGCGGATCAGCCCCGTCTCCGCCTGCGCCACGGGGGCGACCATGGCACCCAGCGCGGCCCGGGCATCGGCGATGAAGGCGCGAAGGTGCCCGTCCAGGTCCACCCCGACGGGGTAGCGCCCGGCCGCGTCCACCGCCTCCACATGCGCCCGGAACGCGGCGCCGTGGCGCTCGATGACGGCGCCCATGTCGATTGCCTCCGCCGCTGTCCGCCCGGCCTCCATGGCGTCGGCCAGCAGCTTGGCGGCGCGATCCTGGGGACGGGCGCCGATCATGCCGCCACCGCCATCGGGGCCCGGTGGGCCGCCACCTCATCCGCGATGGGGCAGACGAAGCGGGCGGCCAGGTCGTCATAGTCGGGATGGGTCCCGGCAACCCACCGGGCGCACCCCGCCGCGGTCAGCTCCGTCAGGTGCAGGGCCCCGCCGATGGCGAACTGTCCACCGGCGGTGTCCCGGTTCCACCGCCATTGCGCCCCGGCCAGCTTGACCAGCAGGGCCTCATCCGCCTCCACCACCCCCTTCGCGGCGATGGCCTTCGTCAGCGTCTCGGGGGCGCCCGCAACATGGATGCCCGGGGGCATGTTGGTCACCGTCAGGGGCAGCCGGCTCCGATCGTCCCGGACGATCCGGACCAGGCGCAGGGCCCCGGCGGCATCCGACCACCCGGCAAGGAACACTTCGATGGAAACGGGCCATCCCCACGCCTCCATGCTCTTCACCAGGGCGGGGGCGGCCTCCAAGGCGGCATCGATCCCGCGGGCCCGATGAAGGACCCGGTCGGCATGATCGCCGTGCAGGGTCAGCCCGCGCGCTGCCCACGCCATCCGGCCGGCGGGGGAAATCTCCGCCTTGGGGCCGCACAGCCCGACGGCACAGTTGTCAGTCGGATCATACAGGACCGTGTCCGTCAGGAACCGCACCGCCGCGGGGGAGAAGGAAATCAGAACCTGGGTCATGGCAGGACCTCCATCATCGCAGCCACCAAGGCCGGGTCGTCGGGATAGCTGTCCGCCCGGGCGGCGGACTTCTGCAGTTCGTCATCAAGGGCCGCGTCGCCCGTGCCGAACAGGTCCGGCCGGTCAGCAAACAGCCGATCCAGCTCGGCATTGATCCGCATGTCACCCAGAGCCGCCCGGGCCCCCGTCGCTTGGCGCTGGATCTCCGCCAGGGCCGCGGCGTTGTCCGCATAGGCGGCGGTCAGGGTCTGGATCGCCCCTTCCAGGGCCACCCACTCGCTGGCCAGCCGGTCGATCTCCGAAAGGCTGGCATCAAACCAGCGGGTCAGGGTCTGTTGGGCCGCCGTCGCCTCCCGTGTTGCGGGATCGAGCGCCTTCATCGCCCGGGTGTATGTCTCCAGCCCGATGGCGCCCGCGCCCAGAAGCTCGGCAAGGCGGGCCTGTTCATCGGCGAACACCTCCACCTCGGTGCGGTATCGGCGGGTCGCGGCTTCGCCATCCTCCAGCATCTGGCGGACCTCCTTGATCCGCTGGATGGTCTCCGCCGGTAGCAGCTCCTCCAGATCGATGGGTTCCAGCCGGGTCGGAGCCGGGGGCGCGGGGCGGTCACCGCCGGTCTCGGGCGCCCGCAGCAGCGCGACCCGGGCCTCGATAGCAGCAATGAACCGTTCCAGCCCCGCCAGCTCCTCCCGCATCCGGTCGGTGCCCAGGATGAAGGCGCGAACCCCGCCGTCTGCAATTGCCTCCCGAAGGAAGGCGGCGCGCTCGCTCATCCGCTCCAGGTCATGCTCCAGCCGGGCAACGCTGCGCTGCTCGAAGTCGAGGTAGCCCTCTGCGGCCAGGTTCATGATGGCGACCAGATCGGACAGGGCCTGCGTCGTCTCGATGATGGGCGCGGATGCACCCAGGGTCCGGAGGAGGCTTTGATAGTTGTCTTCGAGGTTCGAGATCGCCCCGCCAAGGGTGGCGGCCTGGAGCGTGGTGGCGTTGGCGAACTGCACATCCCCAATGCGGCGGAGATAGTCCTCGATCTCCGTGGCGTTCTTTCCGACCTGTGTCGCCACCTCGCGGAAGGTGAATGTCACCCGGTCGCCCTCGGACGACGCCCGGATCCCGAAGGACTTCAGGCGCTCGAACTCGCCCGTCGTGGCATCGGCAACCGCCTCAATCACATCCGTCAGGCTGCCACCCATGGCGCTGGCCGTGTTCGCGTAGCTGCGCAATGCCGCTTCGGACGGATCCAGACCCAGGGCCTTCAGGCGAATGAACGCCTGCGTCACCTCCTGAAGGCTGAAGGGCGTCTGCGCCGCGAACTCCTGGAGCCGCGCGAAGGCGATGGTCGCGGCCTGGGCCGAACCGGTCACCGTCCGAAGGCTGGCCTCCAGCTTCTGCCCTTCCGCCGTCGCTCGGATCACCGCCTGCCCGAAGCTCATGGCGGCACCCAGCGATACGAACCCGGCGGCCAAGCCCGCGGCGGCACTGCCGATCTTGCCGAAGGCGGCGGTCATGCCCGCCTCGGTCGCCTTCGCGTTCCGATCCGCATTCCGGGCGAACTTGGAGATGGTAGCTTCGGTCTTCCGCAGCTCGTCTTGCAGCAGAGCTGTGCTGGCCTCGATGCGGATCAGCAGGTCAGCGGTTTCGGCCATGGCAGGCTCCGATCTGGGGTAGGGGGCGACGGGGCCGAAACCCCGCCGCCCATCGGTTGCCGCGTCACGGGGTGGTCTCGCGCTATCCCCGCCGCTGCTGTCGGTGTAGTCACGGTCACCGCCGACTGGACCGGGCACATGGCAGGAGACACGCCGGGTGCGCCACCCCTTCACCACCCCGCGATCAGGAGGCGCTGAACTTCAGGAGCTTGACGGCTTCGCCGTTCTGGAGCCCACCACCGACCCGGCGATAGGCGTAGAACAGGACGTTCGGCTTGCTGCTGTAGGGATCACGCAGGGACCGGACGCCCGGCTTCTCCACGATGATGTAGGCCTGGTTGAAGTCGCCGAAGGCAATGGACAGGGACCCAGCGCCGATGTTCGGCATTTCCTCGTCCAGCTCCACCGGGAACCCCAGCAAGGTTGCCGGCTGCCCCTCCCGCGCGTCTGCCCAGATGAACCGCCCCTCGCTGTCCTTCAGCTTGCGGACCACGCCGGCCGTCTTCCGGTTCATCAGGAACCGGGCGTTGGCCCGGTAGGGTGCCCGAAGTGCGTAGGTCAGATCCACCAGCGGGTCGGCGGGGGACACGGTCGAACTCGCGGCCGGGAACGCCCCATCGGCACCGGTCACCACATGCTGGATCGTGAACCAGTCCCGGGCGCCGTCATCGGCGGTGCTGGTGGGGTAGGTCAGCAGGCCCCGGGGCTTCCGCACCCCGTTCCCGGAGACATAAGCGGAACCCTCCGACCGGGCGAACTTGTCCGCGACCTTGGATTCCAGCCACGCGCCGATATCGAAAGCGGAATCGTCCAGCAGGCGCTGTGTCACCTTCTGAAGGGCGTAGATCTCCTCCACCGACACCCGGAGCTTTTTCAACTCCGCGCCCGCGGTTTCCGGCCGGGCGCTGCCTTCTCCGACCCACACCGCCTCGATGTCATCGGGGTCGATGATCTCCTCGAACGCGTCACCGCTGGTAATGGTCTCGCGCCGCGCCAGCCGGCCAATGGGGGAGGTGTCGAAGATCTTGCGGGTGATGCTGCCGGACATGACCGGCATGACCGTGTAGCCGCCGTCGGGGTCGCTGCCCGCGCTGTAGCTCTTCAGCTCGCTGTCATCGCCCTTGCGGACGAACTGCGCCATGGCTTTGCGTTCGGCCACCGCGTCGCCCTTGACCTGGTCACCGGCGCCGAACGGGGAGAGTGCCCCGCCCGGACGCATCAGGCGCTTTTCGATCTCATCCAGGCGCGATACCTGCTTGGCCTTGAAATCCTCGAACGCCCCGCCGAGGTTGGTGATGATGTCGGCCAGATCATCACCGCCGCTCCGGTCGCTCTTCTGTTCATAGTCGCTGTAGTTGATGCGCATGTGAGCCTCACTTCGGATGGTGGGTTGGGCCGCCGCGAAGCGGTCCCGGTTCACCAGCCTCCCGCTGGTCACTGCCTATTGGGGAAAAGGCCCGGCATCTCGCAGGGCCCTGAGGGAAAGGCGGGCGTGTGCCCCCAGTTCACGGGGTGGGGGGCTTGGGCAGCCCGCCGGGCAGGTCGGCGACCCAGCCGCCGCGCATCGCCATGTCGTCTGCGTCGTTCGCTTCGGTCAGGTCGTGCGCAAGCTGGGTCAGCAGCGACGGCATGAACGTCACCGCCACGAACGCTCCCGCGCCGTAGCCCTGCGAGGGGGCATCCGCGGGGCGGTAGGTCTCGGTGCTGCCGTCCGTCAGGTTGATGTCCGCCTGAGGCCGCGTCTGGTAGACGACGATGCTCGCGACGGTCGCGGCGGCCTCATAGCTGCTCAGCAGCTCCTCCAGCCGGGCGCCGAACGTCGTGTCATCCCAGGCCGGCGCGTCAGCATCGCGGCGCACCATCGGGGCGTAGGTCGTCACAGCAGCGACGGCATTGACCGCTTTCTCAGACGCGCCAAGCCCGATCAGCATGGTCGCCACGTGCCCCGGGGCGACATGGGGAGCATTGGGGCCGCGGCCACCCTGCGGCAGCATGCGGGCATCGCGGAGGCGGCGACTCCGCTGATCCAGGTCTGATTCAGTCCAAGGGCTCAGGGCAGCAAGTGTCCGCTCGAAATCTCGTACGCGCATGGGTTCCCTCCGTTCATCTGATCGCACCATAGGCTATTCGGAAAAACTCCGCAAGGCCCTTGCGTAAAAACTCCGATTGGTCTAGGTTCGTCTCAATTGGAGTTCTTACGAAAGGATGGTCCCATGCGCTTTCTGAGGATCAAGGCGGTTCAGGACCGCACCGGCCTGTCCAAGGCCACCATCTACCGCCTGACCAGGGAGGGGAGTTTTCCCCGGCCGGCGAGGTTGGGCCCGAAGGTTTCCGCTTGGGTGGAGAGCGAGATTGACGCCTGGGCCGCGGCCCGGGTGCGGGCGCGGGACGGCGGGGCCGCCTGATGAGCCTGCGCGCTGTCGCCCTCGTCATCCCCCATCCGCTTCCGGCGAAGGAAAAGGCGGTGCTGGTCTCGCTGGCCAACGCGGCGGACGACGACGGCACGAACGCGTATCCCTCGATTGCCCGGCTGGTTGAGGAAACGGGCCTGGGCAAGCGCACGGTTCAGGAAGGCTTGCGTGATTTGGAGGCGCGTGGGCTGATCCGCTGCACTCGCGAAGCCGACGCTTCAAACCGCCGGCCTCGGACCTATGCCATCTCACTTGACAAGCTGAAGGGGTGCGGCAGCCGCACGGGTGCGGATACCGCACAGGTGCGGGAGCCGCACGAAAGGGGTGCGGCAGCCGCACACGACTCTGTCCTTTACCCTGTCCATAAAGAGGGAAGGGAAGCGCCCGCGAAATCGGCGCAGCGCAGGACTGCCATCGGGGTCACCGTGCTCCCGCCAAACTGGCGGGCCCATGCCGCCGGGAAATGGTCCGAATGGTGCCGGGCCACCGGGAACCCTGAACCGGACCCAGACACGGAATTTGACCGCTTCCGCGATCACCACCTGAGCCGCGGCACACTCGCGGCGGACTGGTTCGCCACATGGCGGACCTGGGTGCGCAACCACATGACCTTTGCCGACAACCGAAAGGGGAAGGCCCATGCCCATGGACGTGATGCTGCCCGCTCCGCCAAGCGCGGACAGGCTGTTGCCGCTCTCGACTTCCTCGCCAGCCTTGGGCCGGATGCTGGAGACACCTGACCAAGGCGTCATGACGGCCAACGGGTTCGAGATGCGGCCCGGCGTCTGGCGTGCCCCGGCGACGGTGCCGCTGTCGATCCGCCAGGAGGCGAACAGCCGGGCCGCGGAGATCTCGGCGCATCTGGGGACACCGGCCAGTCGCGACAGCCTGAAACGCTGGTTGGGCAGCCTTGCCGCGCTGGTGGCCGGCAACATGCCGATCGAGGAACTCCAGATCCGCGCGGGGGCCTATTCCGACCTGTTGGACGTGCCGGGCGTGCTGCTGACCAAGGCGACGCTGAAGGCGGCCGCGGCCCGGTTCCGGTTCTTCCCCAGCTTCGAGGAGGTGAACGCTTTCTTCGGGGAGCGTACCGCGGCCCTGCGTGTGGAGATGGACAAATGCCGCGCCCTGGCGCGCCCGAAGGCGGATCGGGTGGAGGAGTGGCGCCCCCCGACGGAGGATGAGAAGGAAGCCGTCGCGGCGATGCTGGATCAGGCGATTCCCAACCGCCACCAGCTCACCGGGGCGCGGGGCGATGTCTCCGACGTGGTGGTCGTGGGCAGGGCGCCCGAATGGGCCAGCCTTGGCGGTGCGGCCCGGCCGGAGCCGAAGCCCAGCGATGAACGGCGGTACTGGCGGCACCGCCTGGACCGGTACCACGCCGCGGGGGAGTGGCCCTTATCGTGCGGGCCGAAGCCGGGTGAGCCGGGCTGCCGGGTGCCGGCGGATCTGCTGACCAGGGCGGAGGCGGTGAAGTAGGGGGAGGCGAAAGTCTGGGGCTGCGGGGCCTGGGAACGCGTGAGGGGTCAAATTTCCGCGCCCGCGATTGAAACTTTGAAGAATGGTCCTCACCCCCCTATGCCCAAAACCCGCGGCGTCTGAAAGAAAGGCCCATGCGCGATGCCCAGGGCCAAGGGACCAGACTTTCGACCCCCCCTGGCGCAGGGGTCAGCCGGTGATTGGCACCACGTTCCCGACAGTCAGCCCCAGCTTCGGTGCCGCCGCCTCGATCATCTGGCGACGGGCCGCAGACGTGAACTTGCCATAGTGCAGTTCGATCATCCGCACCGACGTCCCCATGTTCTCCGCCAGCAACTGCGGTCCCATGCCAGCCATGAGGGACTGTGACGCATAGGTGTGGCGCAGGGAGTAGAACACGGTGTCGCCCGGCAGCTTGGCGACAGCAGCAGCTTCCCGCATTGGCAGGATGTGGTCATCCTTCCCCCAGGGGCTGCCGTCATCCCGGCTGAAGATCAGCGCATCCGCTTCCCGGCCGGCGGTCAGGGAGGCGAAGAACGCCAGCCCCTCCGCCGTCAGGTAGACATCCCGCGGCCCGGTCTTGCCATCGCGGACATGCACCAGGCCGGACGACGGGGCGAAATCCCGAACCCGCATTCCCTTCAGTTCGCCCGCACGGCAGCCGGTGAGAAGGGCGCCCGTGACCAGCGCCCGGAACGATCCCGAGGATCCGTTCAGAAGGCGCGTGCATTGGGCCGGGTCGAGGAAGACGGCCCTGGCCTCCCCGACCTTTTGGAACGGCTTCAGGTGACGCCACGCCCGGTCATCCGTCACGCCGCTGTGGCGGTCCTGTAGAAGCCGGTTCAGCGCCGCCTTCAGGTAGTTCAGAACCCGATTGGCTGTGTCCTTGGATCGGCGCTCAAGGTCGGGATCGTCATCATCATGCCGCACCATGCCCCGGTGCCATTCCTCCAAGTCAGGCAACGTCAGATCGTTGACCAGGGTATCAGCCATCCGGTCGGGAACGTGCTTGGTCAGCCGCTGTTCCGCATCCTTCCCGGATCGGCGGTTTTT
Source organism: Pseudomonadota bacterium (assembly GCA_046045995.1). GTDB lineage: Bacteria > Pseudomonadota > Alphaproteobacteria > Azospirillales > Azospirillaceae > Indioceanicola. The sequence continues at coordinate 10,338 of JBJOKR010000145.1, forward strand.
GGCGGTGAGGTATGAGACGTACCGCCGGCATGCCACGCGAACTGTGATCGGCTCATTCGACCGAACCGGCCCGATGGTGCCCGCCTTGCTCTCGAACCAGGCCCGGGCCTTCTCCGTGGCCTGCTGGTAGGTCAGCACCGCCTTGCCCTCGGTGAAGTCGTCAGCCGGGCCCAACGCCTCGTAGACCTGACTGCCATCGGTCGTCCGCCACCTGGCAACCCAGGTGCCGCCCTTTGCGCCTTTGCGGTAGCCCAGCGCCCCGCCCTTGGTGATGACGGTCCAATACGGTTCCCGCCGCTCCGCCAGTTTTGCCCGGGCGGTGCGGGTGTCGATCTTCTGATTGCGGGCGGTGCGCGCCATGGCCATCCCCTGAATTGCCCGGCGGCGACAGGCGTACGGAATTCGTACGGAAAAGCCGGTGTGAGACGATATGCAACCAAGCTACACACACAACCGGGGGAAATCAAGGAATGGCGCGGGTTGTTGATCCGTTGTGAGACATGCTGAGACAACTAGAAGAGGGCAGTTTTCGCCCTTTCACGGCGGCGACACGGGTTCGAATCCCGTAGGGGACGCCACTTTCCTTCTAGCATTCCAGTCGCGCATTTCTCCTGATATGAGCGAGCCTTGCTTGCGCCTGATGGGTGATTCGCTAGATTGACCACGCGAAGATGTGGGCGGGTTGGTTCTGGCGTTGTGCCATTCTGGTTGCGATGCGCCTGATTTCCTGCATGGACCATCGGATCAGTTGTGTGTCTGGGGTTTGATCCCCCGTGCACATTGCAGTGCTTTTTGGGGTGTCTGGCGGTTCAGGTGGTGGCGGATGGTAGCCAGGATGGCATAGGCGAGCATGACCAGCGAGACATGCCGGTGCCATCCATACCAGATAATCGGCGGAGTCCAGGTCAGCCAGTTCCAGATAGGCCCAGTTATGCAGACGGGGCCCCTTTGTGCTCTCGCCACAGGACAGGCTCTGCTAGACGCCGGGTTCCAGCCCGTCGGCGATGCTGCGCACTTGTGCCACTGACAAACCTTTGAACCGGTGATCGGCCTTGACGCCCAGCACATAGCCCCTGCCGTTGCGGCGCAGGAATGGCATGTGTGGACGGCCCCGTTATCCGTCCAGGTTGCCTTTTGGGAACATCGTCAGCTATCATTGAAAAAGGCGCATGAGATTGGAAGTGATATCCACATGTCTGTAAGAACAAGTATTAGCGACATTTCTGATTATCGGAAATTCTGTGCCGATGCGGCGGAAATAGACGATATTTTTGGTGGTTTTCGGAATCATCCGATTTACAAGTCCATTGTTGAGACCGTGAGTGGTGAATCTGGGGCTCAATACGCGACATTGGCAATTAATAGACTCCCTAGAATTCTTAATTATATGGATGAGTTCAGGCGTAATGATCTCTATGGTGGGCCACAATTGTTCCGATACAGCAATATCGGGGCATTCTCACCAACAACTCTTCGCTATATCAAGTTCGCAATCGATATTCGTGAGCTTTTCGGTAACCTTGATGGAATGCGCATTGCCGAGATCGGCGTTGGTTATGGCGGGCAATGTCGTATTTTAAGCGCTCTTTTCAAGTTAAAATCTTACGATCTATTCGACCTTTCTGAGCCACTTCAATTGGCTCATCGATATTTGGGTATTTTTTCTTTAGATAATGTCCATTCGCGCGATATAGATAACTCTGATTTCAGTGATTATGATCTCGTCATTAGTAACTATGCGATCAGTGAGATCGAAAAATCAATACAGGATAAGTATATTGAAAGAGTTATATTAAAATCTAAACATGGCTTCATCGTGTGTAATCAAGAGTTTTTTAAATTTTCATATCCGGGATTTTCGTATGATTCTAGCGATTTTTGCAAGAAAATACCGGGCGCAAGGCAGTCATCACACTGGCGAGACGAGGTTCGCACTAACCGTTTGATATTCTGGTAAAATCCATAGTGTATGAAAATGACAACGCCATCCGGGCATATCCTTGGATGCTACTGTCATCACGACCTTAAAAAGAAAGTAGCGTATTCCTTTTGATGTGAGTGCGCCTTGCGATTGACTGATGGGTGCGTCGCCAGATTGACCAGGCGATGATGTGGGCGGGTTGGATCCGGCGCTGTGCCATTCTGGTTGCGATGCGCCTGATTTCCTGCATGGACCATCGGATCAGTTGTGTGTCTGGGGTGTCATCCGTCGTGCCCATTGCAGTGTTTTTTGGGGTGTCTGGCGGTTCAGGTGATGGCGGATGGTAGCAAGCAT
>JBJOKR010000146.1:0-12600 GCA_046045995.1 Pseudomonadota bacterium
ATGCCGTCGACTGGCGAAGGACTGGGAGTGCCTCAACACAACAGCCTTGGCGTTCCTGCGATGGGCCTCAATCCGACTGATGCTGCGAAAGCTCTGTCGGAAAACGAAATGATCTCGGACAGACACTAACAGGGGCAAAAGCCCGGGCTTCTATGCTGTGCAGCGGGCGGCGACCAGTTCGGCCAGCGGCCTGATCTCGCGCGTGGGCGCGCCGAGACGATGGCCCAGATAGTCCCAGAATGAGATGCCGAGTTTTTGGCATGTCTTGGCGAGGCCGAGGAAGGCATCGCGACAATCGCGGCCCTTGTCGCTGCGGGTGGTGCCGCTGATCTTCCGGCGTGTGACCTGGGACCGGATGATGACGGCGCCATCGAGAAAGCCGTGGGCCGTGACGGCGCCCCACAAGGCCGCCTCGGTGGCGACCTTCACAGGATCGGGCTGGACTTTAAGACCGGTGAGGCCGAGCGCGTCGAGATGCGCCTGCCAGGCGGCCGGGTCGGCGAAGTGGCGCGCCGGGTGGGCGGCCAGCTTGGCGATGATCGGACCGGCCAGATGATGGCGGCGCATGTAGGCGAAGGCGGCATCGTGCAGGACGTAATCGTCATGGCCGCCGCGCAGCAGTCCCAGGAAGTTGGCCCGGCTCTTGGAGAAGCTGGTAGCGAAGAAGGTGAAGGCGTCATTGCCCATCTGGGTGCAGACGCCGTTGCGGCCCTGGTGACGGGCCCCGGTGTCGTCGACCGAGATCCAGGCCCCGTGGCGCAGGCCGGCGCGCAGAACCGCCTGGGCCTCCTGGCGGAAGATGTCGTTGGACGCGGTCAGGATCCGCACCACCTGCCTCTGGGAGATCTCCACGCCCAGCATGGCCAGGACCGCGACCAGACGCGGGATGGTGGTCTGACCCTGGTGATACTGGGTCAGAATGAACCGCTTGATCTCCGGCCCGAAATGGTCGCCGACCCCGGCCGGCAGGGGAGCGAGAAGCGTCCGGCCATCGGGGGTCAGCCAGCGCTCGCGGCGATAGCAGACCGTCGAGGTGGTGATCTGAAGATCCTGGACGGTGAAGGGCTCGTATCCCTTGAACCGCGAGCCCGGCGGGATGGCGTCCACCGCCACGATCCGCTGCTCGACGGGACCGGCCTGTTTCTTGGGCCCGCGGCGGCGTTTGTGCAGCCGCTTTGCCTGTCGACGCCTTTCCGTGGCCTTGTCCATGCCCGACGGCTTGGCGGCCACCGCCAGCTTAATGTCGGGTCTGGCCTTGAGACCCTTCAGCCGCGCGATCTCATCGCGCAGTTCGGCATTCTCCGCGACCAGCCGGGCATTCTCCTCCAGCAACCCAAGCGTCAGCGGCTTGAGCGCGGAAGCAGACACGGCGTCGAGATCGGCAGGCGGCTTGACCATGCCGCCACCGAATCACGGAACCGCCGGAGATTCAACTGAAAGGGAATCCTTCGCTCCTGGCGCCGCCCGGACTTTTGCCCCTGTTACCCTCGTTTCCTGTAAGTCACTGTTTTCATTGAATTCACCTTGGCTGAGGAGTGAGGAGTCAGGCCTCACTCCTGAGGAGTTGGGTCGTTCCAGGCGCCTTCAGGGTAGACCCAGACCATGGGGTTCTCGACCTCAAGGCAGGCGCCGGAATGGGGGCATTTGAAGTGGCTGGGGAGCACCGGGATGCGGGTCGTGTCGACCTCACCGGTCTCGGGATCGACCGTCTCACGCCCGAACAGCATCCCGTCGACGCAGAGGTAGCCGAAGCGGGAGCGGACGGTGCCGTACCCGAAATCTCCCCCGCTGCGCCGGAACTTGACGAAGCCCTTGGTGGCCAGGACGCTCAGGCGCTCCCGGACGGTGTGCTTGCTCCCGAGCCCCGCCTTGTTCTCGAACGCCTCGGCGAACTGCATCGTCGTATAGAGACGCCCGGCTGCCGCCTCATCGAGGAGCAGGCCCAGGATGACATCGTGCTTGCGCAGGCGTTCGGCATCGAGCCGCTGGCCAACCTCCTGGCGGACCAGCCGCTCGTGGCGCGGGTCGATCTCCACCCAGCGACCCGCCACCTTGTCCACCAGCAGTGGCGGCAGCGCCGGGCCGTTGCGCAGCTCGATCTCCAGCCGCCGCGCCGGCCGGTCCTCGTCGGGGCGGTGCATGATGATGCCGGAGGTGTAGAAGCTGCGCAGAGCGCTGGCGCCGGACAGCGCCTGGAACGGGTCCTCGGCCAGCTGCTTCCTGGTGATCTTGCGCGTGTGGTGGCAGAGGATCAGGCCGGCATCGGGGGCCACGGCATCGCGCAGCGCCTCCACCCGCTGTTGCAGGAAGAACAGCATGGCGGCGTTGGCGTTCTCACCGCCGTCCTCCGGCCCGCCGTCGAACAGGTTGCGGATGGGGTCCAGGCACAGGATGTCCGGCGGCGCGTCGCCGAAGTGCTCACGCACGGCGGCGATCGCCAATCCCAGCCCGGTTTCATCCAGCAGCAGCCGAAGCTTCGGCGTCGCCACGAGTGTATCGCGCGCCGCCGTCAGCACCGCGGGATCGAGGCGGATGGATTGCAGGCGCTCGCGCAGATAGTGGTACTGGATCTCGGCCTGGAGATAGAACACCCGCAGCGGCCGGGGTGGCGCGAAGCGCAGGAACGGCACCCCGGCGGCCATGTGGACCAGCAACGCGATCAGGAAGTCGCTCTTGCCGACCTTGGGGGTGCCGCCCAGCACCAGCATGCCGCCCGGCGTCAGCAGCCGCGGCGCGATGATGTCCTCGGGCATCGGGCTGGTGTCGTCGAGCAGGGCGCCCAGCCGATAGGCCGGCAGCGCCGCCAGCGTCGGGGCCTCGGTGCGTTCCAGGGCCGGCCCGTGGCGTTCCACATGCAGGCGCCACAGGCGGTCGGCTTCCGTCTTCAGCCGCTCCAGCGGCCAGGGCGGGCGCAGCATGGCGGCGTTGTACTGGCAGATCGCCTCCCAGCCCGCGTCGCCGCTCACCCGTCCCTCGTGGACCAGCCGGATGTAATAGCCGATAGCGGCGCTGGCACCCTGGAAGCGGCTCCAGGCGTCCGCCCCGCCGGCATGGACCGGGGTGGTCAGCACGGCGTCCAGGCAGGGCTTCTCCGGGGTCGGACCAGTCGGAATGCCGACACCGGGCAGTGCCGGCATCGCCTCCACCGCCTCGGCGAAGTCGGCGAGATCGACCTCGACGTGCCGGCGATGGTGGCGGATGGTGACCAGCCGGGTGACGCCGCCCTTGTGGTAGACGGTGCCGGCGACGCGGATCGGCTGGTGGGCCGAGCGGAAATGCGTGTCGCCGCCGACCTTGACGGCGATGTCGCCGCGCAGGCGGCAGAGCCGGACCAGATCCTCCCCCTCGGCCGGTTCGGTCAGCCGCCACCACACATGCAGCTTGGCGGCTCCTTCCGCCGTGCGCCCGCCGCTCTCGACGACCAGCGTCGGTTCGCCCAGATGGCGGACGAGGTGGTCCAGCTTGGCGCCGATATCGCCGGCGTCGAGGTCCACCACCACGGTCTGCATCTGCCGCACGTCGGCGGCCTTCGCCTGGCCGCTCGCCGCGACGGTGCCGGGGATGACATAGACCGCCGCCCCCTCGCGCGCCGCCCAGGCGGCGAAGGTCTCCATCTTCTCGTGCGCGGTATCGCCGGCCTCGATCCAAATGGTGTGCGGTCGGCCCCCAAAGCCCTGGCTCTTGTCGACGAAGCCCCGCACCGGGATCCAGCCCTCGCAGTAGCCGAACACCGTATCGAGGAAGACGGCGATCTGCCCCGGGTCGCGGCCGGGATCGTCGAGAGCGGCCTGGGACGGGGCGTCGTTGAAGTCCCGCCAGGGATTGAAGTGGACGATGTTGTCGTCGGTCATGACGGCAGCCCCCAGCAGCGCCGCGCCTTGGGGCACTGTCGGCACTCGAAGTGCTCCGGATCCAGGGTGATGCGCGGCAGCAGCTCGCCGGCATCGGTGGCCTGGAGGATGCGCACCGCGCGGTCGCTCATGCGCTGGGCGAGCGCCGCGTCGAACGGCACCAGCTCGTGGTGCAGCTCGGCGGTGTCCTTGTTGATGGCGGTGAACAGGGCAGGGTTGGCGGCGAAGCCGGGAACGGCCCCATCCAGGTACGCTTGGTACAGCGCGATCTGCGCCGCGTAGACAGGCTTGGCGGTCCCCACGCCCTTGGCCGCCGTCTCTTGCCAGTTCCGGGCGTTCATCGTCTTGCACTCCCACAGCGCCGGGAAGCCGAAACCAGGCAGCGGGGGCCCGTCGAGCAGGATGCCGTCGACGTGACCGCGGATGCGCCCACCGGCGACCGCGAAGCCGAACTGTTCGCCATCGGCCCGGTCGCCTTTGCGGGTGCGCAGGTCGAACCCGGCGGTGCGCAGCCAGCCGACCGCCAGATCCTCCAGGGCGTGGCCGATGGCGAAGATGCGCAAGCCGCGCCCGTCGAAGTCCGTCCCCTCGTCCTTGGGCGCGCCCACATACTCGAACTGCAAGGCGCGCTCACAGGCGTGGCCGAGGCGGGAGCCGCCCAGATAGGTCCTGGGCGGGATCTCGGCGCGCTCCGCCACCAGCGCCGCGTCGAGCACGGCGTTGAGGCGGTCGGCGAACTTCGGTGCGTGATTGAAGTCCAGCATCAGAACGGCACCTCCGTGCTGTCGGCCGCCGCCGCGCGCATGGCGTCCTGGAAGCCGCCGCCGGCGACCTCGATCAGCGTCAGCACCTGCGGTTCGGTAAGATCGCCGAGGCGGACCTGCCAGCCGATTTCCTCCATCACCTCCGCGATGGGCTTGAGGGTGGCGCGGATCGCCGCCCGTTCCTGGTCGGTCAGGTCAACCATGGCCGAAGACCTCCGCGCCAAGCGCCACCAGAAGCCCTGGCAGACGATCGAGCAGAACCACACAGAGGGCCGCGGCCGTTTCGAGTGCAGGGGCTCGGCCCAGCCAAAGCCACGGGTCGGCCGCCGGCAGACGGCACAGAGCGCCCCACGCGGATGCCACAGACGAAGCCGGTCGGAGATGGTGGTCACGGGGCGTCCTGGTCATGCTGCCCTCCCCATCGCCACCGTGTCGGCCTCGAAGACCAGCGAGCGGATGGCTCCCTTGTTGAAGCGGAAGGTCAGCAGGGCCGATGCCTGATAGCGGGTCAGGCTGAAGTCCTGCCGGCATTCGGGGGGCAGATGGGCCAGCTGCTTGTCGGTCGGCGGCTGGCGCAGCCATGACCGGCTCTTGTGGGCGCTCTCGTCGGTCTCGTTCGCGTTCAGCCAGTCATCGGCCGCCGCCAGGCAGACGGTGCGTTCGCCGATCGCCAGCAGGCGCGCGCGCTGCCGCTGAACGCCACCCACCGCGTGCCAGCGGCCATTCAGGAAGAAGATGCCGCCCCAGGCGGTGAAGCCGTTGGCGACCAGGGCCGCGTCGTCGCCGAACAGGTCGACCCAGCAGAAGCTGGACCGCTTCAGCAGATCGACCTCGGACATCACGAAGTCGGTCAGCGGGATGTCGCCGGCCGCCGCCGCCCGTTCCCAGACGAAGCCGCACAGCGGGCACTCCGTGACACCCAGCGGCACCACGGCACCGCAGTCCGGGCAGTCCTTGGTCGGAGCCTCGCCGGTCCCCTCCCTACCGTCAAGGTCGACATCCTGCTCCAGCGACCCGTGCAGCAGGGTCGAGGTGCCGAAGTCAAGGACGACGCAGTCGGTCTTCAGCACGCCCGGATGCTCGGTGGGATCCACGATGCGCAGGCCCCGCCCGACCATCTGGATCATGGTGCCCTTGTAGGAACTCGGACGGAGCAGCACGACGCAGGAGGTTGGCGGGTGGTCCCAGCCTTCGGTCAGCACCGCCACGTTGACGACGACCTGGACCGTGCCGGCGGCAAAGTCCGCCAGCGCCTTCCGCCGCTCAGTCTCGCCCATCTCGCCGACCACCAGCGCCGCCGACACGCCGGCGGCGTGGAACGCATCGCGCACGTTGCGGGCGTGGGCGACCGTCGAGCAGAACACCACCGTCTGCCGGTCGCCGGCCCTCTCCCGCCAGTGGCGGATCACCGCCTCGGTGACCGGCGCGCGGTTCATGATCGCGTCGACCTCGGCCATGTCGAAGTCGTCTGCGGTGCGCCGGACCCGGGCAAGATCGCCCTGGACGCCGACGTCGATGACGAAGGTCCGCGGCGGCACCAGATGGCCCGACCGGATCAGCTCGCCGATGCGGATCTGGTCGGCGACGTTGGAAAACACCGGGCGCAGCCTCTTGCCGTCGCCACGGTTGGGTGTCGCGGTGACCCCGTAGACCCAGCATGCCGGGTTCCGGGCGCGTGCCCGGTCGATGATGCGGCGGTAGCTGTCCGCGGCGGCATGCTGGGCCTCGTCGATCACCAGCAGATCCAGAACCGGCATGGCGTCCAGGTTGGCGGAGCGCGCCAGCGTCGGCACCATGGCGAAGGTCACCTGGCCGGCCCAGGACTTGGTGGTGGCGTCCACCACCGAGGTGCTGATGGCCGGATTGACGCGGGAGAACTTCGCGCGGTTCTGGCTGGTCAGCTCGTCGCGGTGCGCCAGCACGCAAACTTTGGCGCCGCTGCCGCCGACCCTCTGGCCGGCGACCGCGGAGAGCATGATGGTCTTGCCGGCCCCGGTCGGGGCCACGGCAAGGGTGTCGCCGTGCTCGTCGAGCGCGCGGAGGCTGCGCTCGACGAACAGCTTCTGCCGGGGGCGCAGGAGCATGCCGGCCTCCCGTTAGCGCGCCCAGGAGGGGCGGATGCCGGAGGCCGGGCCGTGACCCTGCGGTACCGGCGGCGGCGGCGACATGGACGGGCTGGCCGTTGCCGCCACCATGCCCATCGCGGCCGCGTAGCCCTTGTGGTCGGGCGTCACGGCGGCGCGGATCTCGTTCTTCTCGTCGCCGTTCGTATCGGTGCCGACATCGATGCGGGCGACGAACTCCAGCCCGTCGAGGTCGGCGAAGCCGGTGATGCGCCGTGCCGCCTGGGCCTGGGGCGACACGTCCTTGTCGGACAGTCCACGGGCGGAGTTCAGCATGCCGCGCACGAAGGCCCGGCCCATGTTGCCCCACTCCGGCCCTTTCGGGCTGTACAGCCCGACCAGGGTGAAAATCTTGCGGCGGGCGTAGGGGCCGTCCAGCACGGTGAATTCGCCGTTCAGGTAGATGGCACCGGTGCTGCCGCGGGTGGCGTACCCGCCTGTCCAGCCCTGGCTGGGGTCGTCATAGCCGCCGGGGCGGATGGACAGGCGGACCTTGGCCAGCGTGCCCTTGGGGATGAGGGACGACACCGCCTTGGCGTCGTTGAAGTCGCTCCACGAACTCGTCATGGTGGGAGGCTCCTTGCCGTCAGGAATGGTCGGGGGTGTCGGTGACCGGAGAGGCGGGGCGGCCAAACTCCATCCTCTCGGTCGCCGGCTTCACGGGGCCGCGGATCTTCGCCATCAGGCGGCCCAGGTGGGGCTGCTCGATCAGGTCGAGACGACCGGACCGGTCCTTCGCGGGATAGCCCCAGGCGTTGAGCGTCTGGCAGACGAAGGCCCGATAGAGCGCGCCGTCCTCCGCCTTCAGCTCGGTCATGGTGATGACCTGATCGACGATGCCGGGCAGCTCCAGCCCGGTCTTGGCGCCGTCGATCTGCGGGGCGAAGACCTTGCGGTTGAAGTCGTGGAGCTTCTCGTCGAGCACGCCGACGACGACGACATTCCTGCCCCGCGTGTGCTGGAGGTGGGTCAGCCAGCCGATCATCTCCCGGCCGTGTAAACCGTAGGCGCCGCGGATGTCCGGCTTGCCGGTCTTCTCCGAGAAGGCCTCCGGCTGGCCCCGGCACCACTGGAAGCAGAGCCGCCCGGCCACCGTGATGGAGTCGACGAAGATCGTCTCATAGCGGTCGAGCACCGCCGGGTCGCCGAAGCGCGCGCACACCGCGTCGAAATGGGCTTGGCTGAACGGCTGATCGTCGCGGAAGCTGGGGTTCGGGCCGCCGATGAACACCGCGAAGTCGCGGCATTCCGCCCAGGTCCGTGGCCGGATGGTGTCGCCCGGCCAGCCCTCGATGGCGAGGTCGCCCGCCTCCAGGTCCATGAACAGGGTGGTCGTGGCGTTCAGCGTCCACAGCAGGCTGGTCTTGCCGATGCCCGGTTTGCCGAAGATGGCGGCCTTGATGCCGCGGGCCTCCGCCAGCCGCTCGTCGGCGGTGATGATGCGGAAGCCGCCGGGCGCATAGGCGCCCGGTTCTTTGCGTCTGGCGGCAGAGCCGACGGGCGCGGGGGCGAAGGGGGCGTTCATCACGCGCCCTCCACCACGCGGGCGGCCGCTGCGACGGCGCCAGCCGTCCCGACCGCACCCGCCTGGCGGGCGAGGTCGTGGACCCGCTTCAGCGCGTCGATCTGATGGCGGCTTCTCGGGCGGCACCCTGGAGCGCCCGGCGCTCCAGCGGCTGATTGCCGACATCGAGCGCGGGCTGGTGGACTGCGTGGTGGTCTACAAGGTGGACCGCCTGACCCGCGCGCTCACCGACTTCGCCCGGCTGGTGGAACTGTTCGACCGGAACGGCGTCACCTTCGTCAGCGTGACGCAATCGTTCAACACCACCACCAGCATGGGGCGGCTGACGCTGAACGTGCTGCTGTCCTTCGCCCAATACGAGCGCGAACTGGCCGGCGAACGCATCCGGGACAAGTTCGCCGCCTCCCGCAAGCGCGGCCTGTGGATGGGCGGCGTCCCGCCGCTGGGCTATGACGTGATCGACCGCAAGCTGGTGGTCAATGCGGCCGAGGCGGAACTGGTCCGGCAGATCTTCCGCCGCTTCCTGACCCTCGGCTCCGCGACCAAGCTGGCTGAGGAACTGCGGGCGGCAGGGCACCGGACCAAGTCTTGGACGACCCAGGACGGGAAAGCCCGGCAGGGCAAGCCGATCGACAAGGGCTTTCTCTACAAGTTGCTCAACAACCGGGTCTACCTCGGCGAGGCGGTGCATAAGGGCGTCGCCTACCCCGGCGAACACGAGGCCATCCTCGACGGCCGCACCTGGGATCAGGTGCGCGCCATCCTGTCGGAGAACAGTCATGCTCGGGGCAACCGCACCCGGTCGACCACACCGGCGCCGCTGCGGGGGCTGCTCATCTGCGCCTGCTGCGGCAAGGCGATGACACCGTCGCACACAAGGCGGCGGGGGCGCCTCTACCGCTATTACCTCTGTACGGGCGCCATCAAGCAGGGGCACGCCACTTGCCCGGTGCGGTCCATCGCTGCCGGCGAGGTCGAGGCGTTGGTAATGGCGCAGATGCAGGCGGTCTTCCGCGCGCCGGAGATCGCAGCCCAGGTGATCACCGCTGCCGCCAAGCTGGACAAGACCGCCGCAGACGGCGGGCTGGCGGCGCGGGAACGGGACATCGTGGAATCGCTCGGCAACCTCGACGCCATCTGGGCGGAACTGTTTCCGGCGGAACAGCAGCGCCTGCTGCACCTGCTGATCGAACGGATCACGGTCGCGACGGACGGATTTCGGATCACGCTGCGGGCTGAAGGGCTGCGCAGCCTCGCCCTGGAAATGAGGGACGGCGGCATCACGGCAAAGGAGGTGGCGGCATGACGAAAGCCGGCCCCGACAGCACCACGCTGACGCTTCACATTCCGGTCGAGTTCAAGCGCCGGGGTGGGCGCAAGCTCGTGCTCGCCCCCGACGGCCTCGCCCTGCCCGTGCCCCCCAAGCCGACGGTGGACGAGATCATGGTGAAGATGCTGGTCAAGGCCCATCGCTGGCGGCGGCGGATCGAGTCGGGACAGGCCAAGTCCATCACCGATCTGGCCGAGCAGGAGCACGTGACCATCGCCTACGTCAATCGTGTGCTGCAGTTGACCTGTCTCGCCCCCGACATCGTCGCGGCCATGCTCGACGGGCGTCAGCCGCGGGGCCTGTCGATGAACATCGTGCTGAAGGGTATTCCCGAGGCGTGGGAGGTGCAGCGTCGGCTGTGGGGGTTTCCGGAGGCCCTTCGGCCGGACCATCACGGTTCGGGATCGTCCTGGCGGTCAGCCGGAATGTAGGGGATCATGCCTTTGGCGAAGGCGATCTCCTGCACCTCACGGGGCATGTGTCGGAGATCGACCAGCATGCCGTTCACCTCGGCCATCCAGACCAGCGGGTTCTTCTCAGCGAGGCTGGCAAGCGACCACCGCGGATCGAACATGCGTATCCCGAGCGCCTCTTGGATCACCCGCGCCTTGGCGGCGGCCGTGCTCTGGCCGACACCGAAAGCCGCGCACAGATCGGCGGTCGAGAGGTAGGGCGGGCACGACCGGTCGGTCAGGAAGTTGACCCGACCCAGAGCGTGGACGATGCCGCACGCCCAGGTGCGCGCGTGGCCCGATACCAGAGGACTGGGTCGTTTGCGGCACAGGGCCGCCGTCATGACCCGCGCCAGGTCCCGGTATTCGGCGTTGAGATGCCGGTCGCAAACGGCGTCAGTCAACCCGCCGATGCTGTCGAACACAGGCTGCAACGCTTTTGGAACGGCCGTTGTGCGGCTGGTGGAGGACATCGGCTGAGGCTCTGGACCGAGGGGCTTCGATCCTGCCGCATCCAGCCCGCGGGCGCATCATCCACACGTGTCATTCGACCGGTCGGCCGGCCGCGGATTGGGAATGAAGTTAATGCTTCGATTCCGGATGCGGCCGACAGCCACGTTCATGATCAAACCCGGAATCTTGAGAAGATTCCCTATGTTTCTGATTAGGTTCAGGGTTTTACCTATAGCGGCAGCCGGCGCGGTTCAGTTCCCATGGAGAAAACCGGCCCCCAGAGAGACGAAAAGGGCAACAGATGGGGCGCCACCGAAAGCGCACGACTTCTGCCGGGAGCCTAAACTGCTTTGATATATCGGGTTTATTTTGGAAGCGAGGTGCTGGACAGAGCGTCTACTTCAAAAGTAGTGGCGGAGGGGATGAGATTCGAACTCACGATACGGTTTTGCCGTATACCCGCTTTCCAGGCGAGCGCCTTCAACCACTCGGCCACCCCTCCGCTGGAATGGGGCGGGACCATAATGGGGAAGGCGCGCCGCATCAAGCGTCTTTTTTCAACGCCGCCAGGGCCTGGATTTCCGCCTCCGGCGCGTCGGCCAGGCGGGCCAGCTCGGCATAGGGATCGCCTGACAGGCCGAAATACAGGGCGAAGGCGGGCTCCGTCTTCATGCCGCCGATCTTCAGCCGGCGGATCGGGTCCATCGCCGCAGGGCAGGCCTGCAACAGACGCGCCTCCGCCACCAGATGCAGCCAGCCGGCCTGCTGTTCCACCGGGCAGGCCTGGGCGAAAACCTCCACCAGCACGCCGTCGCAGGTGAAATTGGCGACCACAGCGGGCACCCCGCCATAGGTGTCGGTCTTCCGCTTGTACCCGTCCTCCTGCCAGAACAGGTCGTCCAGCCGGGAGCGGGCGGCGGCCACGTCCGACACCTCCACCAGCAGGTCCAGGTCGGAGCCCCGAACCGCCACATCCAGCGGGAAGGTGCCCGCCAGCCGCAGCGGCCAGGGGGAAAGCCGCTCCATCAGCGCGTGGCGGGTCAACACCCCCCAGACACGGGCCTGATCGGGGCTGCCCTCCGCCATCCAGGCGGGGTTGCGGAGTCGGTCGAGGATCATCGCTTGAACTCGGGGGTTCGGAAGAAAAAGAACGGTGGGTGCGAAGAAGGGCCGGATGGAACGGTCGGCGGCGCGGTTGCAGGGACCGAGTGAGGCGGGCCGGCGGCTCAGGTGTGGCCCGATGCCGGGGTCGACTCGGGGGCCGATTCGGGGGCCGATTCGGGGGAGGTGGCCGGCTTCACCCGCTCCCCGAAGATGCCGGTGCCGATCCGGACCATGCCGGCGCCCAGACGCACGGCCACGTCGAAATCACCGGTCATGCCCATGCTCAGTCCGGTCAGCCCATGCTCCCGCGCCAGGGCGGCCAGCAGGGCGAAATGCATCGACGGCTCCTCCTCCGCCGGCGGGATGGCCATCAGCCCTTCCACCGACAGGCCCCAGTCGTCGCGGCAGGCGGCCAGGAAGGGGGGCAGGTCGGCGGGGGCGATGCCCGCCTTCTGCGGCTCCCCGCCGGTGTTCACCTCCACATACAGGCGGGGGCGGCGGTTCTGACGGCGGCATTCCTCCGCCAGGGCCTGGGCCAGCTTCGGCCGGTCCAAGGTCTGGATCACGTCGAACAGGGCGACCGCGTCCTTCACCTTGTTGGTCTGAAGCGGCCCGATCAGGTGCAGTTCGATATCCGGATACCGGGCGCGCAGGGCGGGGAACTTCGCTTTCGCCTCCTGCACCCGGTTCTCCCCGAACACGCGGTGGCCGGCGGCCAGCGCCGCCTCCACCTTCTCCACCGGCTGCACTTTGCTGACGGCGACCAGGGTGACGGCGGCCGGGTCGCGGCCCACGGCGGCGGCCGCATTGGCGATCACCCCCCGGGCCGCGGCCAGGTTGGCGGCGACATCATCGGTCGGATGCAGGGGGGCGGGGGGCGGCTTGGTGGCGCGGGGCATGGGCGGGTTGCGGTTTCGGCGGGTCGATGGACGGTCGGGGGCTGGACTTTCGGGCCGCCAGCCGCGACTTACCAGGGCGAATGTTCCGCCTGGGGCGTT
>JBJOKR010000147.1:0-12570 GCA_046045995.1 Pseudomonadota bacterium
CGTCTCCAGTGGCCCCGTCTCCAGTGGTCCCGTCTCCAGTGGCCCCGGCGGCGGCCTGGGGCCGGTAGTCGGGGACCTGGCGCGCCTGGTCGGGCGACAGGGGCAGGACCACCTGCTCCCCCTCCATCCGGGCGCCGGCATAGGGGACGCGGATCAGCCGCTCCTGCCCCCCGGTCGCCTGGCCGATACGGACCACCAGGGCCCGTGGGTTGGTCCCCGCCGCACCGGGGGCGATCAGGATATCCTCCACCTCCCCCAGGGGGGCCCCCTGCGACCCGACGACGGCGCGGCCGATCATCCCTTCCAGTCGCGCCCGTTGCTCCGCCGTTCCGGCCGATGCCCCCGCGGCGGCATCGCGGATGGACACTTCCATTTCCTGTGCCCCGGCTCCCCGGGTCGCCTGCCCAGGCGCCACCGCCACCTCCGGCTCGGCCGGGCTGGTGGTGACCTGCGGGTCCTCCTGGGTGATATCCACCTGCGGCTCGGCCTGGCGCACCGCGACATCCGGGCGGGTGGTCTCCACGGCGACGGCGGGGCTGCCGGGATCCACGGCGACCTCGGGCTCCAGCTGGTCAACCTGGACCTGCGGCTCCGGCTGGCGGATGGCGACCCGCGGCTCCGGCTGGGTCACCGCAACCTCCGGCCGAGCCTGCTCGACCGCCACTTCCGGTTCCGGCTGGGCCACCTGGACCTCGGGGCGGCCAGGGTCGACGGAAACCTCCGGCTCCGCCTGGCGGACGGCGATCTCCGGCTGCTGCTGCTGGACAGACACGACAGGTTCCCCCGGGGTCACCACCACCTGAGGCTCCGGCTGTTCCACCTGAACCTGCGGATCGGCCTGGGCAATGGCGACACGTGGTTCCATGGCCTGCACGGCGACGGCCGGTTCCGGCTGCTGCACCTGGATTTGGGGTTCGGCCTGGTTGACGGCGACCTGGGGGTCCTGCTGTTCGATGATGATCTCCGGTTCCCGCTGGCGGACGATCACCTCCGGCTGGAACACGCGGACGATGATCTCCGGCGGGAACTGGCGCACGATGATGCGCGGCGGTGCCTGCACCACACGCACCTCCGGCGGCGGTTGGTCCACCACCACCTGGGGACCTACCTGGGTCACCTGCACATTGGGGGGCACCGCTTCCACCCGGATGTCGGGAGCCAGCTGTTCCACCTGCACCTCTGGTGCTGCCTGGGTGACACGGATGTCGGGCCCGACGGCACCGCCCGTATCGGCCAGAGCACCGGCCGCTGCCTGCCCGTCCGGCGTTTCACCGAGCAGGGGGCCGCCCATCAGGCTGCCGATCCGGGCGACCTGCCGCTCCGCCCCCGGCCCGCCGTCGCGCAGGGCGGCCATGGCGTCGGTCACCTGGCGTTGGACGTCACCCAGGGCATCGGCCAGCGTGCCCAAGGCATCGGCCATCCCGTCGCGGGCTGCGTCCTGCCGCTGGGGATCGCCGGCGCTGCCGGCCGCGGCCAGCTCCGCCTGCGCCGATGCCAGACCCTGACGCGCTTCCCGCAGACGGCGGGCCACCGCATCACTGGCCGGTTCCGCATCGTTCGGGTTCGCACTGGGCACGGAAGAGGCCTGGTCGGGTGGGGTATCCTGCGCCCGGGCGGGGGCCAAGGGGGCGAGGGGAAATGCCACGACGGCCAAGGCGACGGCCGCCGTGAACAACTGGGTTCGCATCGGTATACCTCCCCCAATAGGGCCCCAAAGGGCGTTCTGTCCGGGCGGGGTCGCCCGGGGTGAACCGGGCAACCGCCGCTGCTGGCCTGGAAACCGTACCGGCGTGGCATCCGTTCCCCCGTTCCCCTGGGACAAAGGCGCCATGGCCCTGGGCGCGGCTGGAAATGTCCGCCCGCGGACCCTGGTGCCGGATCAGCCCAGGGGCTCCGCCGGGGGGCGCAGGGGGCCGGGGATCGGCTGTGGCTCCCCCGGCTGCGGGGGGATGTCCCGGCCGGGCATGTCCGGTGTCTCCGCTGGCGGGGGGATCTCTGTCGGCGGGGGGATGTCCTGGTTCGGCATGGGTGGCCGATCGGGCGGCAGGGGTTGCGGTCCCGGCGCCGACAGGGGAGCGGAGGGGATGGGATCAGGCTCGATCATCGGGATCTCCCGCTTTGGTTCGGTCCCCTGGCAACAGACGGCGGGGGATTCGATCCCGACGGCGGGTGCCGGATGGTGTAGAAGGAGCTTCCCGGCCGGAAGCATGGCGGCATCAAGGCGTGGCCGCCGCATCACGGGCGTGGCTCCCGTGCACAAGGGGCATTGAAGTGCTGGTAGCCCGATGGCGATAATAATAGGACGATGGGATTACGCCCGGTCGACCGGGGCCCGTGGCAAGGGGCCGTTAACCTGGGCGGGCGCATGGGAGTTCCCGCGGCGGTCCAGGATGGGGCCGCGGCGGGCTGGAAGAGGCTGAGGATGGCGCGGCCGCGGTGGATCCGGGTGATGTCCTGGGGGCTGACCCTGACCGTGGTCGGGGGGCTGGGGACGGCTGTCTGGTTCGAGATGGAAACCTCGACATTGCAGTCGGGGCTGCTGGCCCGCTATGCCCGCGACTTGACCTGGCGGGTGGAGCCGGGGCCGAATCCGGATATCCGCTTTCCCGGGGACGGTCCCTATGACCAGCGCCTGGGCTATTCCCGCATGCCGGGGTTCATCGAGCGTCTGACCGGGACCCATTACCAAGTGGTGGCACAGGCGCGGCCCACGCCGCAGCTGCGCGATCTGGTGGATTTCGGCCTGTTCCCCCCCTATCGGGAAAAGACACGCACCGGCCTGACCATCCTGGACCGGGGCGGCGGCGCGCTGCACCAGGCCCGCTTCCCCGAACGGGTTTATGAGCGGTTCGACCAGGTGCCGCCCCTGGTGGCCCAGACCCTGCTGTTCATCGAAAACCGCGAATTGCTGGACCCCACCCACCCGGCGCGTAACCCGGCGGTGGAATGGGATCGCTTCGCCCTGGCCGTCGCCACCATCCCGCTGCGGGCGGTGGGGGTCGATGCGGACCGGGCCGGCGGTTCCACCCTGGCGACCCAGATTGAGAAATACCGCCATTCGCCGGAGGGGCGCACCGGCAGCGGGACGGAGAAACTGCGCCAGATGGCCAGCGCCTCCGTCCGCGCCTATCTGGGCGGGGCGGATACGACCGATGTCCGCCACCGCATCGTCGTGGACTACCTGAACTCCACGCCGTTGTCCGCCAAGACCGGGCTGGGGGAGGTGAACGGCATCGGTGACGGGCTCTGGGCCTGGTTCGGTACCGATTTCGCCACGGCCAACGCTATCCTCCGCTCCGTTCCCCGGGATGAGGATGAGCTGGCGGTGCAGGCGGTGGTCTACAAGCAGGTCCTGTCGCTGCTGCTGGCCCAGCGCCGCCCGTCGGCCTATCTGCTGCGCGACCGGGGCGCTTTGAACGAGCTGGCGGATTCCCACCTGCGCCTGCTGGAACGGTCGGGTGTGATCCCGGCGGCCCTGGCCGATGCGGCCCGGCATTTTCCACTGCGCTTCCGGGAGATGCCGCCGACCCTGCCGCAGCCGGAATTCGTCGCCCAGAAGGCGACCAACGCCATCCGCACCCGGCTTCTGGGCCTGCTCGGCTTGGGCAGCCTGTACGAGCTGGACCGGCTGGACCTGACGGTGGACACGACCCTGGACCGGACCAGCCAGGAACTGGTGACCGCGACCCTGAAGCGGCTGAACACGCCCGACGGGGTGCGTGACCTGGGCCTGGTGGGGGAGCGGCTGCTGAATGAGACGGCGGACCCGTCCAAGGTGATCTATTCCGTCACGGTCTTCGAGCGCACGCCCACCGCCAATCTGGTCCGGGTGCAGGTGGATACGCTGGACCGGCCGCTGGACCTGAACGAAGGGGCGAAGCTGGACCTGGGGTCCACCGCCAAGCTGCGCACGCTGGCCAGCTATCTGGAGATCGTGGCCAAGCTGCACCGTCGCCAGGCCCCGCTGGAAGCCTATGAGATGGAGGCGGTGGCCGCCGACGCGCAGGACAGGCTGTCGCAATGGGTGACCCGCACGCTCGCCGCCCGCAAGGCTGCCACGGGCAGCGTGATGCCCTTGGGGGAGCTGCTGGACCTGGCCATGGCCCGCACCTTCTCCGCCAGCCCGGATGAACGGTTCTTCACCGGCGGCGGGCTGCACAGCTTCGGCAATTTCGATGACAAGGACGACAGCAAGATCCTGTCGGTGGGGGAGGCGTTCCGCCATTCCACCAATCTTGTGTTCATCCGCCTGATGCGGGAGGTGGTGAACCATTGGATCGCGGAAGGTCCTGCGCGCAAGGACGATCTGCTGGACGATCCCAGGCACCCGGCCCGCATGACCTATCTGGCCCGCTTCGCCGACCAGGAAGGCAGCCAGTTCCTGAACCGCTTCTGGGCGGAATACAAGGATCTGAGCCCGGATCAGGCGCTGGACCGGCTGGCCGGGCAGGTGCGCCGCACGCCCGACCGGCTGACCACGGTCTTCCGCTCCGTCCGGCCCAATGCGACGGCGGCGGAGCTGCGGGACTTCCTGGCCCGCCACCTGCCGACCGGGGCGCCGGACGACCGTCAGCTCCAGGACCTGTACCGCCAGTATGATCCCGCCAAGTTCAGCCTGAACGACCGGGGCTATATCGTCCGCCTGCACCCGCTGGAACTGTGGCTTGTCTCCTACCTTCAGGAAAGCCCGCAGCCCAAGCGGCAGGAGATGCTGGATCGCAGTGCCGAATCCCGGCAGGAAAGCTATTCCTGGCTGTTCCAGTCCCGATCCACCCGGGCGCAGAACACCCGCATCGGCATGGTGCTGGAGGAGGAGGCCTTCGCCCGTATCCATGAGGAATGGGCGAAGCTTGGCTATCCCTTCGGTGCCCTGATCCCCAGCTATGCGACCAGCATCGGCAGCAGCGCCGACCGGCCGGGCGCCCTGGCCGACCTGATGGGCATCATCCTGAACGACGGTGTGCGCCTGCCCACGGTACGCATCAACGGCTTGCACTTCGCGGCCGACACGCCATTCGAAACCCGCTTCTCCCTGGATCCAGGTACGGCGGGTGACCAGGTGATGACGCCGGAGGTGGCGCGCATCCTGCGCCGGCATCTGGCCGACATCGTGGACAATGGTACCGCCCGGCGGGTGCGCGGCGCCTTCGACCGGCCGGACGGCACCCCGGTTCCGATTGGCGGCAAGACCGGCACCGGTGACCACCGCTTCGAACGCTTCGGCCCCGGCGGGGTGGTGTTGGAAAGCCGGGTGGTGAACCGCACCGCCACCTTCGTCTTTTATGTGGGCGAGCGGTATTTCGGCGTCATCACCGCCCATGTGCAGGGGGAGGAGGCTGCGAATTACCGCTTCACCTCCGCCTTGCCGTCCCAGTTGCTGAAGGCCCTGGCGCCAGCGTTGCAGCCCCTGTTCGCCCAGGAGACGCAGACCGCCCAGTCGCCGTGATGCGGTAGCCTTACCAAGGCTGGCCTGATGCGGCGCGTGGTCGCCTGGACTGTCCCGCGTGGAAGCGCCGCTGGTCGCCGATCGCCGCCAGACCTATGTTCCTGCCAGCGACATCGATCCCGACCACCAGACAGGACGACCCGCCCCATGGCGACGAAGACGCAAACAGTGCCGGCCATCCTGAGCGCAGCCATGGACCTGGCGGCGGAGCAGGGCTGGTCGCGCACCACCCTGGCGGAGATCGCGCGACGGGCGGACCTGCCCCTGGCGGAAATCTACCGCACCACCGGCGGCAAGCCCGGCATCCTGGAGGCGCTGTCCCGCCATGCCGATGCCCAGGTCCTGTCCGGCAGCGCCCCGGATATGGAGGACCATCCCCGCGACCGGCTGTTCGATGTGCTGATGCGCCGCTTCGATGCGCTGGGCCCCTACAAGCCCGGCCTGATGGCTGTGGCCGATGCGGCCCCGCGCGATCCGCTGCCGGCGCTGTGCACCCTGCGGCAGATCCGCCGGTCCATGGAATGGATGTTGGAGGCGGCGGGCCTTTCCGCCGATGGATGGCAGGGGGCGGTCAAGTCGCGCGCGCTGGCCGGGCTGTGGCTGTCCCTCATGCGGGTCTGGTTCCAGGATGAGACGGAGGATCAGGCCAAGACCATGGCCGCCCTGGATGCCCGGCTGCGCCGCCTGGATGAGGCCTGGAACAGCCTGCCCGGGCGGCGGCGCGGGCGCAGGGAGACGCAGGCGGGCGGGGCAGACGGGGTAGCTGCCTGATTTCCCTTGCTTTTTGTGCAGTGCAACAAAGAGATTGACTAAGAATGCGGCAGGCGGCATGATCCGACCCGTCATGTTGCGGTGCAACATGAAGCGCCGGTGCGCCGGCCCGGACCGCCAGAGCCGATTGCCAAACTGCCGATCGCCAAGGGGAAGAACGACATGGCCAAGGATATGAAGAACCCGTTCATGGATTTCGACGTCACCAAGTTCATGGACCCGTCCAAGTTCATGGACATGTCCAAGATGATGGTGGACTTCAAGGTTCCGGGTGTGGACCTGGACGGCGTGCTCGCCGCCCAGCGCAAGAATATCGAGGCGCTGACCGCTGCCAACCAGCTCGCCGTTGAAGGGCTGCAGGCCGTCCTGCGCCGCCAGGGCGAGATCGTCCGTCAGACCATGGAGGAGGCCTCCTCCACCATGACCGAGATGATGGCCGCCGGAACGCCGGAGGACAAGATCGCCAAGCAGGCGGAGCTGGTGAAGGCCCAGTTCGAGAAGTCCATCGCCAACATGCGCGAACTGGCCGAGATGGTCGCCAAGTCCAACAGCGAGGCCGCCGAGGTGCTCACCTCCCGCATGACGGAGAGCATCGAGGAAATGAAGTCCGCCCTCGCCAAGGCCATGCCGAAGAAGTAATCGCCTCCGGCCGGACACCGCCACGGCGCCGCTCCCCACCAGGGGGCGGCGCCGTTCGCGTTTCGGGGGGCGTCGTAGGGCAGGGGCTGAACCTATCTCCGTCCCGAGGGAGGTGGCAGAACCCCTCTTCCCACCGAGGGAGAGGGAGAGGCCCAAGCCGGGGGCTTGGGACGGTGAGGGGGAGCGTGGGACGAGGGAAGTGTACGGACACTCCGTGCCTGTGGCCCCCTCACCCTCCCACCCTGCGCTTCGCTCCGGGCGGACCCCTCCCTCTCCCACGGGGGTAGAGGGGATTTTCTGCGCTGCCCGCAACATTGGAACCCCGCCTTACCTTGGCAGGCGGACCACCACGCGCAGGCCGCCGCGGGGGCTGTCCTCCAGGATGATGTCGCCGCCATGGCCGCGGGCGGCGTCGCGGGCGATGGTCAGGCCCAGGCCGACACCGCCGGTCGCCGGGTTGCGGGAGGATTCCAGGCGGTGGAAGGGGCGGAACACCTCCTCCCGCCGGTCGGGCGGGATTCCGGGGCCGTCATCGTCGATGACGATGTCCACCGCCCGGGCGTTCTGCCGCAGGCCGATCCAGACCCGCCCGCCATAGCGCCGCGCGTTGCCGACCAGGTTTGTCAGGCAGCGCTTCATGGCGTTCAGGCGCAGGGGCATGACCGGGGGCGGCGGGTCGGCGGACAGTTCCAGCATGACGCAGGCCCCTTCCCGCTGGGCATTGGTGGCGACCTCCAGCAACAGGGCGCCCACATCCACCGTCTGGGGGGCTTCCGCCCCGGCCCCGCGGGCGAAGGCGAGATAGCCGTCGATCATGGTTTCCATGTCGGCGACATCGGTCTTCAGGGCCTGCACCCCCTCATCCTCCCCCATCATGGCCAGTTCCAGCTTCATGCGGGTGAGCGGCGTGCGCAGGTCGTGGCTGACACCGGCCAGCATCTCCGTCCGCTGCTGCATCTGGCGTTGCAGGCGTTCGCGCATGATCAGGAAGGCATGGGCCGCCTGCCGCACCTCCAGCGCCCCTTCCGGCTTGAAATCAGCGGCGGCGTCCCGGCCCTTGCCGAAGGCATCCGCCGCTGCGGCCAGCCGCCGGATGGGCCGGATCTGGTTGCGCATGAAGACGATGGCGATGGTGAACAGCACGACGGAGCTACCGACCATCCAGGAGATGAACAGGTAGCTGGTGAAGCTGAACAGGCGTCGCTCCGGCGACAGGACCGACAGCACCCCGCCGGGCAGGGCGACCCGGATCTCGATCCATTCCCTTGCCACGGCGGTATCGATCCGCCAGGGATGGCGCACCCGCTCATCCAGGGCCATGGCCAGGGTGTTTTCCAGAATGCCGGACAGGCGCTGCGGCTCCGTCGGCAGAACCGCGCCGGGCATCCAGGTGATCAGCAGATCCATGCTGCCCGCCGCCAATTCCAGGGTGCGGGTGCGCGCCGCCTCATCCGGGTCGCGGTCCAACTGGGCGATGACCATGGCGATATCCCCCGCCACCCCATAGGCAAGGCGGTTGGTCATGGCATCCCAGTGCCGGTCGTAGAAGACGAAGGTGGCGATGGCCTGGGCCAGGATCACCGGGGTCATGATGATCATCAACGACCGGCCGAACAGGGTGCGCGGCAGGATCGTCTTCAGCCAGCGGAAGGGTCGCGGGCGCCTGTCCCAAAGGCTGGGGCGCGTCATCGCCGCCACCGGCCTAATCCGGCCGCAGGACGTAGCCTTCGCCCCGCACGGTCTGGAGATGGCGGGGAAGGCGGGCATCCTCCTCCAGCTTGCGGCGCAGGCGGGTCACCTGCACATCGATGGTGCGGGCATTGCCGTCCACCCCCGCCCGGTCCACCAGTTCCTCCCGGCTGAACACCGTGCCCGGGGCGGCGGCCAGGACGCGCAGCAGGCTGGTCTCCGAACTGGTCAGCTTCACCACCTCCCCCCCGGTGCGCAGCTCCTCCCGCGTGGGGTCGAAGATCCAGCGGCCCACCCGCACCTCCGCCGGGGGCGGGGCGGGGCGGGGAACCCGGCGCAGGATGGACTGGATGCGCAGCAGCAGCTCCCGCGGCTCGAACGGTTTGGCCAGGTAATCATCCGCCCCCGCCTCCAGCCCGGCGATGCGGTCATCCGGCTCCCCCCGTGCGGTCAGCAGCAGGATGGGAACGCGCCGGGCCGACGCCTCCGCCCGCAGCGACCGGGTCAGGGACAGGCCATCCTCCCCCGGCATCATCACGTCCAGGACGATCAGGTCCGCCTCCAACGCGGCCAGCTTGGCCCGCGCATCGGCCGCATCGGCCGCCGTGGTCGCCAGCAGCCCGTTCTGGCTCAAATACCGGCGCAACGCATCGCGCAGGCGGGTATCGTCATCGACAACAAGGATATGGGGCAGATCGTCCGTGGTCATGGGCGGGAGACTAGCATGGGAGCGCCGGGGAGGTGAGGGGGAGGTTCACGGCATGGGCCGCGAAGACGGGACGGGTGCCAGGCTTGAGGCGGTAGTCGATTCAACAGGGCGGTGGGGCGATGGGGCGCGTCCTCGACGCTGTCCGATCGGGCTGCGCGAAGCGCGACAGATCCGGCTGCCTGCGGCGCTCGACGGAGCAGGCCTGACCAGCGCCCCTTCCGCCCCAACGCCCGTCGCGCTGTCATGTCCCCGTGGTGAACCCCGCGCTCACCGCTTTCCCGGCCCGCGTGGGGCGGGGAATTTGCTGCGGTCCTCTTCATCCATGATGCCCAGCATGACGGTGCGGAATCCCTCCACCGCCTCCGCCCCGGCGGCGCGGTAGGCGCGGGCGAAGCGGGCGCGCTGGGCGTCGGACAACTGGCGCTCCAGTTCCAGCCCCTTCTCCGTCAGGGTCAGCAGGCGCTGGCGCCGGTCCTTCGTTCCCGTCGCCTGCTCCACATAGCCATCCTCCACCAGTTCGCCCAGCACCCGTGACAGGCTCTGCTTGGTGATGCGCAGGATGCCCAGCAGGTCGGTCACGGTGATGCCGGGATAGCGGCCGATGAAATAGATGGCGCGGTGGTGGGCCCTGCCCAGACCGATTTTCGCGAGCATCGCATCCGGTTCGGCGGTAAAGTCCCGGTAGGCGTAGAACAGCAGTTCAATGCCCTGGCGCAGCTCCTCTTCACGCAGGAACAGCGGGTTGGCCCCGGATTTTATGTCAGCCATGTTGACTTATTTTCCGTCAGAAATTACCGTTCACCCGACCCGCCAGGCAAGAATATATCCCAAACCAAGGACACAAAGGAACCGCCCGGAAATGTCGATCATTCCCTTCCACGACCGTGACGGCCTCATCTGGTTCGATGGACAGATGGTGCCCTGGCGTGACGCCAATATCCATGTGCTGACCCATGGCCTGCACTATGGAAGCTGTGTATTCGAAGGGGAGCGGGTTTACAACGGGTCCATCTTCAAGCTGACGGAGCATTCGGAACGGCTGGTGAAGTCGGCCGAGATGCTGGGGTTCGAGATCCCCTACACCGTGGCGGAGATCGATGAGGCCACCCGACAGGCGGTCGCTGCCTCCGGCCTGCGCGACGGCTACATCCGCCCGGTCGCCTGGCGCGGCAGTGAGATGATGGGCGTGTCCGCCCAGCACAACCGCATCCATCTGGCCATCGCCGTCTGGGAATGGCCCAGCTATTTCAGCCCGGAAGCCCGGATGAAGGGCATCGCGCTGCAGATGTCCAAGTGGCGCCGTCCAGCCCCGGACACGGCCCCCACGTCGTCCAAGGCGGCCGGCCTCTACATGATCTGCACCCTGTCCAAGCACGCGGCGGAGAAGGCGGGGTTCCAGGATGCCTTGATGCTGGATTACCGTGGCCAGGTGGCGGAGGCGACGGGCGCCAATTTCTTCATGGTGGATACGGCGGGCGTGATCCACACCCCGATCCCGGACTGCTTCCTGGACGGGATCACCCGCCGTACCGTGATCGATCTGGCCAAGCGCCGTGGCATCACCGTTGTGGAACGGGCCATCTTCCCGGAGGAGATCAAGGACGCGGTGGAGATCTTCCTGACCGGCACCGCGGCGGAGGTGACGCCCGTCGGCCGGATCGAGGATTTGGTCTACACCCCCGGCGCTGTCTGCCGCACCTTGATGACTGATTACCACGATCTGGTGAACGGCCATCTGAAGGATTGATCCCGGTCGCCTGGACGCGCAGGTACCGGCAGGGGCGGTGGTCCCGCTTCCCAACCCCCATCGGCCCCGCCGGTGGGGGTTTTCGTTCGGGCATTTCCCTTAGCCGTGAGGGGTATTGTCCCATGTGGACAAATGTCCACCCTCACCTGGCCGGCCGCGAGACCCTGCCCACCAGATATAGCCGGGGAGGCTATACCCTCGCGGCTCTTGACAAGATGATGGTCCCCAGAAGCTGTGGATAACCCTGGGGATGAACCGGTCATCCAGAGCCCGCCAGGGCGGATTCACTGGCCTTTCTCGGCCTTGCCCAAAATTTGACCACCCCACCCCATCCGGGCGACTCGCCGGGTGGGTATGGCTACCACAGCCGGATAGGGAAATGGCTCAAGAGGAGAGAGGGGGATGGCATGCCCGGCCCGTTCAGGGCGGCAGCCGAAAGATCAGCCCGCCGTGGCCTTGGCCCGATTGGTGGCCTTGGTGCCATCCTTGTCCCCGTCGGCAGGCAGGCGGACGGTGACGACGGTGCCGAGACCGGGCTTGCTGGAGATATCCAGATGCCCCCCCAGCATTTCCACGAAGCGGCGGGTCAACGGAAGGCCCAGGCCGGTCCCCTTGGGGTGTGGGCGATCGGGCTGGCGGATCTGGCCGAAGGGCTTCAACGCCGTCGGAATGTCCTTGGCCGCCATACCGATGCCGGTGTCGCGGATGACCATGATGATGGCTCCGTCCGCCACATCCGCTTGAACCTCCACCGCCACGCGCCCGCCGCGCGGGGTGAACTTGATGGCGTTGGAGGCGAGGTTCAGCACCACCTGGCGGACCTTCTCCGGATCGGTACGGATGACAAGCGGGGTCGGCGGGATGTTCACGTCCAATACGACACCGGCGCTGCCTGCCAGATGGGACAGCATGCGCGCACTGTCCTGCACCACACGGCCCACGTCGACGCGCCGGAACTCCAACTCCTCCTGCCCGGATTCAGCCTTGGCCAGATCCAGGGTGCCGTCCACCATGGACAGCAGATGGGTCGCCGCCTGGTGGATATCGGCCGCGTATTCGGCATAGCGGGGATCGCCCAGGGGCCCGTACGCCTCCGTCCGGACCAGATCGGAAAAACCGATGATGGCGTGCAACGGCGTGCGCAACTCATGGGCTGCACTGGCCATCAACTCGCTCTTGCCACGGGATTCCGCGCGGGAGGCGGCAAGCTGGTCGGCGAAGCGCCGCTCCGCCGTGCGCAGGATCTCTACCGCCTCCTCCAGCTTGGCCGTCCGGTCCTGCAACAGGCGCTCCAACTCCGCCGCGCGGCCCCGGGCGGTCAACACCGCCTGCTGCGACCGGACCAGTGTGCCGACACGGATCACCAGTTCCGCTCTCTCCACAGGGCGGACCAGAACCTCCGCCACCCCGGCTTCAAGCACCTGGATCCGCGCCTCCACCCGGCCTTTCTGCAGGATGGCCAGCATGGCCGGCGGCTGGGACATCCCGGCGCGCAGCACGGCATCGGCCAGACCCACCGCATCCTCCGCCGTGCGCGCGATCAGCAGAACGACCAAAGGCGCGCAGGAG